>NZ_JBFUHG010000021.1:0-138158 GCF_056402515.1 Cellulomonas sp. P4_A2 | reverse complement strand
CGCGGCAGCTCGTCACCCACGCGGCAGCAGGAGCTGCTGCCTCCGAGACGAGCTGCCGCGTTCGCGCGCTCTACGAGATCGACCCTGTGCCGCGAGATCGCGTGCGTGACGTGCCGATCTCGCGGCGCGGGGTCGATCTCGACGACGGGGCTACGCGCCGAGGGCCGCCGAGACCACGTCCTTCGCCTCGGCCTGGACCTGGGCCAGGTGCTCGGCGGAGACGAACGACTCGGCGTAGATCTTGTAGACGTCCTCGGTGCCGGACGGCCGGGCGGCGAACCACGCGTTCTGCGTCGTGACCTTCAGGCCGCCGATGGACGCGCCGTTGCCCGGCGCCTCGGTCAGCCGGGCCGTGATCTCCTCGCCGGCCAGCGTGGTCGCGGTGACCTGCGACGGGGTGAGGGCCGCCAGGGTGGCCTTCTCCTCACGGGACGCGACGGCGTCGACCCGGGCGTACCAGGACTCGCCGAACTCGGCGACGAGGTCGCGGTGGTGCTCGGAGGGGGAGCGACCGGTCGTCGCGAGGATCTCCGAGGCCAGCAGCGCGGGCAGCATGCCGTCCTTGTCGGTGGTCCACACGGTGCCGTCCGTGCGCAGGAACGACGCACCCGCGGACTCCTCGCCGCCGAACCCGACGGACCCGTCGACAAGGCCGGGCACGAACCACTTGAACCCGACGGGGACCTCGAGCAGCCGCGCGCCGAGCTTGCCTGCGACCCGGTCGATCAGGCTCGACGAGACGAGGGTCTTGCCGATCGCGGTGCCGGCCTGCCAGCCGGGGCGCGCGCCGCCGTAGAGGTAGTTGATGGCCACCGCGAGGTAGTGGTTCGGGTTCATCAGCCCGTCGGCCGTGACGATGCCGTGCCGGTCGGAGTCGGCGTCGTTGCCGGTCGCGACGTCGAACGGCGCCGGGTCGCCCGCCATCCGCGTGACCAGCGAGGCCATCGCGTACGGCGACGAGCAGTCCATCCGGATCTTGCCGTCCCAGTCGAGCGTCATGAACGCCCAGCGCGGGTCGACCGTCGGGTTCACGACCGTCAGGTCCAGGCCGTAGTGCTCGCCGATCGCGCCCCAGTACTCCACCGACGCACCGCCCAGCGGGTCCGCGCCGATCCGCACGCCCGAGGTCCGGATCGCCTCGACGTCGATGACGTTGGCCAGGTCTGCGACGTACGACGAGAGGAAGTCGTGCCGCAGGGTCGTGTCGGCCGCGAGCGCCTGGCTGATCGAGACACGCCGGACGTTGCGGTACCCCGTGCTGAGGATCTCGTTGGCGCGGTCCGCGATCCAGCCGGTCGCGTCGGAGCCGGCCGGTCCGCCGTGCGGCGGGTTGTACTTGAAGCCGCCGTCGCGGGGCGGGTTGTGCGACGGGGTCACGACGATGCCGTCGGCCAGCCCGGGCCCCTGGGTCCGTACGCCCTCGGACGTGCCCGCGCCGTTGTGCCGCAGGATCGCGTGGGAGACCGCGGGCGTCGGCGTGAAGGAGTCGCGCGCGTCGATGTGCACCTCGACGCCTGCGGCCGCGAGCACCTCGAGCGCCGACTTCCACGCGGGCGCGGACAGGGCGTGCGTGTCGCGGCCGATGAACAGCGGGCCGTCGGTGCCCTGGCCGCGCCGGTACTCGACGATCGCCGCCGTGATCGCGACGATGTGCGCCTCGTTGAACGCGGTGTCCAGCGCCGAGCCGCGGTGCCCGCTCGTGCCGAACGCCACGCGCTGGGCCGGATCGTCCAGGTCGGGCTCTCGGTCGTAGTACGCGCCGACGAGGGCGTCCAGGTCGACGAGGTCGGACGGCTGGGCGAGTGTTCCGGCGCGCGGGTCCATGCCCCGATACTCCCCCACGCGCGGGGCGTGCGCACCCCTCGACCTGCGATTTCGTCGGCGGTGGACCGCTCGACACCCGTCCAGCCGTCCGAGCAGAAGTCGTCCCCGACCCACATCTGCGCGGACGTCGCGACGGCAGGCTGCAGCGTCCGAGCAGAAGTGGGTCCTGACCGACATCTGCTCGGACGTCCGGGACGACGAGGCCAGCGGCGACCGTTCGGTCGACACGGACGGCGCCGGTAGCCTGGTGCGCATGGTCAAGAACTCGACGAACTTCGTGCTGCGCCCGTTCGAGGGGCTCCCCGGTGAGCCCGACTGGGTCGCGCTGAAGGAGCTCGTCCCGGCGGCGACCGCCACCGCGCGCACCACCAAGGAGCACGGCGCCGTCGACGTGCTGATCACGACGGTCCTGCCCACGAGCTGGCCGGCGCTGCACCGCGCCGACGGCACGATCCTGCTGGCCCTGCAGACCGTCAGCAGCTCGGGCGACACCAGCCGCGACCTGGCGCACGCGCTGCTCGAGGCCATCGACTCCGAGCCCGGCACTGCCGTCGAGACGATCGGTCTGCCCGAGCCCGGCCCGCGTCTGCAGGACGTGCTCGACCTCTCCGTGCCGTTCGTCGTCACCATCGAGGAGTCGTTCGGCTACTGGCTCGACCCCGAGACCGAGCGCACGCCGGACCTGGTGGCCGCGATCGAGGAGGCCGACGCCGGCATCATCGACACCAAGAAGCTCGATGCCGCCGAGGCCGCGTACTGGTGCCGGATGGGCGCCCGCGAGTTCCTGCGCTGGGCGCAGCCGCTCGAGGAGCAGGTGGTCCTGGACGGTCTCGCGCGTCTGCACGGCGCCCGCGAGTCCGGGTTCGAGGGTGCCAAGTTCGTCGGCTACTTCCGCTCCAGCGGGCTCGTCGTCCCGGTGTGGGAGCTGGCCAAGGGCTCCGAGGCCGAGGACGTCGAGGCGCCGCTGGCGGCGTTCAAGGACAAGTTCCTGGCCGCGATCGCCGACACCACGCCCCTGGACGCGAACGCGCGCCGGGCCCGCGCCGGCCTCGTCGCCCGCCAGGTCACGCTGCGCTGACTCCAGCGAGTGAACGGGCGCCCGACCCGGCGCCCAGGGTCCGGCCCCGACCGGCAACGGTGGATAGGGTGAGGCGTGTGACGCGCAAGGGCGGTAGCTCCGCTGAAGCAAAGGCGGAAGACGCCGTGCGGGCCGAGACAACGGCCGAGGCCGCGATAGGTGCAGCCGCCGACGGCGAGCCAGACGCTCCGGTGACCTCGGCCGACGTACCCCAGGAAACCCCGGCCGACGCAGCCATCGACGTCTCCGCCGACGCGCCCACGCAGCCCACCTCGCCGCCCGTCAGCGACGCCCGCAAGGCCGCGACCGACGCGCGCAAGGCGGCGGCGCACAAGGCCCGCCAGCGCGTGGCGGTGATCATCCCGGCGAAGGACGAGTCGCGACGGATCGCCGCGACGGTCCGCTCGGCGCGCGCGATCCCGCACGTCGACCTGGTCCTCGTCGTCGACGACGGCTCGGAGGACGACACCCAGCACGTGGCCCGTGAGGCCGGTGCGGTGGTCGTCCGGCACTCGCACAACCGCGGCAAGGCGGCGGCCATGGAGACGGGCGCGGCGGTCGTCGCGATGCGGGACGCCCCCGACCGCCAGCCGCGCATCCTGCTCTTCATCGACGGCGACCTGGGCGAGACGGCCGTCAACACGGCGCCGCTGGTCCCGCCGGTGTTCGAGGGTCACGCCGACCTGGCGATCGCGCTGCTGCCCCCGCAGCCGGGCGCGGGCGGCAAGGGGATCGTCGTCGGTGCCGCCAGGCGCGCGATCGCGTCGATGACGGGGTGGACCCCGACGCAGCCCCTGTCGGGCATGCGTTGCCTGACCCGCGCGGCGTTCGAGGCGGCGACGCCGCTGGCCCGCGGGTGGGGCGTCGAGACCGGCATGACGATCGACCTGCTGCGCGCGGGCTTCCGCGTGATCGAGGTGCCGTGCGAGCTGCGGCACCGACCGTCGGGGAGCGACTTCAAGGGTCAGGTGCACCGCGCCGCGCAGTACCGCGACGTCCAGCTCGCCGTGAACGCGCGTCGGGTACGCCGCGCCGCCGGTGCCGTGAAGCGCACCGTCACCCCGAGCCCGCGCCCCCCGCAGACCCACCGCTGACCCGCGCCACCGGCCCACGAGACCCGCAACGTCCGCACACGTGGCCGCTATAGGCCACACGTGCGCGGACGTTGCTGGGAAGCGAGCTCAACGTCCGCACATGTGGTTGCCATAGGGCACACAGACGCGGACGTTGGGTGAAGTGAGCGTCCGCAGGCAGGGGCGCGGTCGTCGGGTCAGGGTGCGGGCGCGGGTGCCGGCGCGACGGGTGCCGGATCGGCGGGCGTCGGCTCCGGTGGCGCGGGCTCCGAGGGTGGCGCCGTGACCTCGTCGGGAACCGTGCCCTCCGGAGCGCCCAGCCGCCACTGGGCCGCGGCGGCGACGAGGCAGGGCACGGCGAGCGCGATGCCGGTGGCCGGGACGACGATGCCGGAGTCGTTCATGAGGAACCCGACGCCCAGGGCGGCAGCGATCGCGGCGACCGCGGGCCGCAGCAACGGGACGGCCTGACGCAGCCCGGCCATGGAGCCGCCGGTACCCATCAGCGAACCGCGACGTGGGCGCCCGCCGGCGATCACGAGCCAGGTCAGGGCCACGCCGCCGATCGCCAGCACGAGGTAGCGCCACGACGTCAGCACGCGCAGGTTGACGGAGATCTTGCGGCCGACGACGTCCCAGAGCCCGCCGTCGAGCACCGTGGCGAAGAACCGGCCGAGGTGCGTGCGGGCCTCGGGCGGCCGCAGCCAGTCGAGGACCGCGAAGCCGGCGACGACCGCGACGCCGACCACGGCGATCAGGGCCAGCGTCTTCCAGTTCACCTTCCGGCCGCTGACGACGATCGTCAGCATCGCGAAGGCGAGGATCAGCGCGGGCGGGCCGCCGAAGTCGCTGCCCAGGCCGGGCGTTCCGTCGACGACGACGAGCAGCAGACCCAGCAGCGCGACGAACCAGGTGGCGAGCCGTCGCCGGCCACGCCTCAGCAGCGGGTCCGCGACCGCGACCGCCAGCAGCAGCCCGCCAGCCGTGAGCAGCGCGAACGCCTGGTTGCTCATCCCGTAGAACCGCGCGGCGAGCAGCCGGTGCGCGCCCATCGGTGAGTCGATGACGAGCGTCGACCCCGTGCAGGCGTCGATCACGAGCACTGCGACCGTGACGCCGGAGACGAGACCCGCGGGGCCCAGGAGGTTCTTGCGCCAGGGTCCGACGAGGGCCGCGACGGTGATCAGCGCGATCCAGCCGATCAGCGTCCACCAGAACGAGGTGACGGGTCGGTCGGAGCGCCACCAGGGCACCACGTTGGTCAGGAACGACGCGACGGGCGCGGCGGCGAGGGCCACCGCGCCGACCCAGAGCACCCGCAGCGCGGGGCGCAGCGGTGCCTTGTCCGACCGGCCCTTGCGGGTCAGGATCACGGCCGCGGCGAGGAACAGGACCGCCTGGACCAGCACGAGTCGGGTCGAGTACGCGGCGCTCAGCCGGCCGATGAGGGACGCGTGCCGCTGCATGTCGATGAGGTACGCGAGCCGGCCGGTCGCGGTGGCCGGGCCGGACGTGGGCAGCATCTCGGCGCCGGTCAGGGCGGCCGCGGCGTCGTCGAGCCCGATGCCGTCGAGGAGCGTCGGGGTGACGTCGACGGACTGCACGAGCCCCTTCTGCCGGGTGGAGCCCGAGGTCAGCAGGTCCTCGGAGTACTCGGCGCCGTTCGGCGCGGTGCCCGTGGCGGCGGCGAGCTGCAGCGTCGCGCGGCCGGAGTCCGCCAGCGACACGACGAGCACGGTCGCCCCGGACTTGCGCGCGCCGATCAGCGCGGCGCCGATCCGGTCGTCCATCGCCTGCACCTGCGACGCGCGCGTGGGCTCGGTGATCGCGTCGGGACCGGTGACCTCGGGCTCGGGCTCGACGACGCCGGGCAGCTCGGGCAGCGGCTGCTCCGTGGCCGCGGGCTCCGGCCGGCTGGTGGTGGCGAAGCCAGGGTCCCGGATCGAGCCGCCGTCCAGGACGACGAGGGTGGAGGCCGACAGCGCGTCGCGGACCGCCCGGGTGATCCCCGACGCGGTCGTGGGGACGCCCGCGTGGGTACCCACGACGTGACCCGTGCTGTCGGCCAGCGCGATCGCGGCGCCCGGACCCAGGCCCGTGACCGGCGTGCCGGCGGCGGACAGGACGTCGCCGAGCATCCCGGGCTCGGCGCCGTACGACTCGTTCGCGGCGGCGTCGACGTAGTCCGTCCAGCCGGGCACGACGCCGTCGGCAGCCGGGCCGCGCAGCGTGCGGCAGGTGCGGTCGGCAGCGGGTGCGTCCGCGGCGCGCGTGCCGGTCGAGACGACGAGCCACCCGTCGACCGGGCAGGACCTCGCGGCCACGCTCCGGGCGGCCACCAGCCCGATGGCCCCCTCGCGCGACAGGTTCCACAGCGCGGGCGTCGTCAGCGTGGTGACGTCGTCCCAGCGCAGGCCGGTCACGCCAACGAGCAGGACGGGGGTGGCGGGCTCGGTGGCCGTTGCCGACGGCGACGGTGCCGGGGCCGCCTGCGCGGGCGTCGCGAACGTCAGGGCAGCGACACCGGCGACAAGGACGAGCACCAGTGCGGGCAGCAGCCGACCCGTGAGTCGACGCCACAGCGGCGCGCGCAGGAGGACAGGGGTCGGCACCGTTCCAGCCTACGGGCGCACTACCCTCGACCCGGGCGCAGCAGTGTCGTATCGATGCAGCGTGCACCACATCTGCACGGCGTCGACATGCGTCGACATGCGCCGACGAAGACGGAGGACGACTCATGACGGACGCGCTGCCGCGGTACGCCTACCTCGGGCCGGCCGGCACGTTCACCGAGGCCGCCCTGCGCCAGGTGGTCGCCGCCGACGAGTGCATCGACCTGCCGGTGTCCGACGTCGCCTCCGCGATCGAGGCCGTACGCACGGGCGCCGCCGACTTCGCCGTCGTGGCGATCGAGAGCACGGTCGAGGGCGGGGTCACCGCCACTCTCGACAGCCTGGCGGCCGGCACCCCGCTGGTGATCCTGCGCGAGGTGCTGGTCCCGGTGCAGTTCACGCTCGCGGCCGCGCCGGGCGTCGCGCTCGCGGACGTGCGCCGGATCTCCGCGCACCCGCACGCCTGGGTCCAGACCCGGCACTGGCTCACCGCACACCTGCCGGGCGTCGTGCACGTACCGGCGACCTCCAACACCGCGCCCGCGGCCCTGATCGCGTCGGGCGAGACGTCGCTGAGCTTCGACGCCGCCCTGGTGCCTCCGGCAGCCGTCGACTCGTACGGCCTGGTGCCGCTGGCCGAGCACATCGCCGACAACCCGTCCGCGCAGACCCGGTTCGTCGTCGTCGGACGCCCCGGGACGGTGCCGCCGCCCACGGGTGCCGACAAGACGACGCTCGTCGTGCACCTGCCCGACAACGAGGCCGGCGCCCTGCTCGCGATGCTCGAGCAGTTCGCGGTCCGGGGCGTGAACCTCTCCCGGATCGAGTCGCGCCCGATCGGCGACTCGCTCGGCCGGTACTCGTTCTCCATCGACGCGGAGGGTCACATCACCGACGAGCGCGTCGGCGAGGCCGTCATGGGGCTGCGTCGCCGGTGCCCGTACGTGCTGTTCCTCGGCTCCTACCCGCGCGCGGACGCCGTCGCGCCGACCGTGCACCTGGGCACCGCCGACGAGGACTTCGTCGGCGCCCGCGCCTGGCTGAACGCCCTGCGGGAGGGCACGACGACCTGAGGTCAGCCGACGGGTCGGGCGGCGTAGGCCCGCACGTGGGCGATGAGCTGCTTGCCGCTGTCCTTGCTGAGCGTGTCGCCGGTCCACGCCTCCTGGAGCTCCATGGTGCTGCCGTCACGGAACTCGAGACTCAGCTTCACCGGAATCTCCTTGTGCACGACCGCCGTCGCGAGCTCGTCGAACGGCACGAACCGGTGGTACGCAGCGAGCTGCACGACGGTGCCCGACCGCAGCACCGTGATCATGCGGTCCTTGCCCGACCCTGACTTGCCGGCGGGGATGGGCACCAGGAGCAGGCCGTTGTCGAGCACCAGAACGTCCAGCTTTGCTCCGTCCACCTTCATGCTCGCGATGCCGCCGACGACCTCGCCGCCGTGGGCGGTCGCCTTCTCGGCCACCTGGACCACGGAGTCGACGTCGACTCCGAGCTCGCCCAGCCGCATCCGGGCCGTCGGCACGGTGGCGGGGTCGGCGGCCAGGGCGACCAGCGGGGCGACGTCGATCTCCGCACCGGCGGCGTCCGCGAGTGTCGCGGGGCCACTCCACGAGTGCTGCCAGTGCGCGGCGCCCGAGGTCACCAGCGAGCCGCTGATCGCGACCCGCAGCGCGTCCGTCAGGTCGTCGACGCCGATCTCCGCTCCCAGGGCGACCTGCTGCCCGGACTCGACGACGTCGAGGAGCGTGGCGAGGCTGCCCCGTGGCTCACCCGCGACGCGCGCGGCACCACGGAAGACGACATCGACCGTCCGCTGCCGCTCCTCGGCGAGCGCGCGGGCCGTGAGCTCGGACCACTCGAGCTGGGTGCGGTTCTCGACCTTGAGCACGTGCCGCGCGACGGCCGCCGCGTGCCGGTCGAAGTTGTCGACCAGCGCCGTGGCGGGCCGGGAGTCCCGCAGCGGTGCGGGATCCGGCATGGTCTCCATCGCCGCGACGCGCGCCGCGATCGACGGGTGGGAGTCCCAGCGGGACTGCTCTGCGGGCGGTGCGTCGGCGCGCATGGTCTCGAGCTCGTCGGCGCGGCCGACGAGGAGCTCGCCGAAGCCGCCGAAGAACGCCTCTGCCGTCGGCGCGTACCCCGTCTCCCAGCCCATGTCGACGTAGCTGCCGAGGTAGAAGTTCCATGCGGCGTCGGCCAACGGGATCTCGCGCAGGGCGCTCTGGGCCGTCGCCCGGCCCGCCACCTGCACGGAGAGCTGGTCCGCCTCGAGCTCCTGGCGACGGTTCACCGCCGCCCCGACGACCAGGTAGAGCTTGGCGTACTGCTTCAGGACGATGCCGACGAGGTTGCCCTCGAGCTGCTCGACCGTGGCGCCGATGGCCTGCCGTCCTCGGTACGTGAGCGGGCCGAGGCGCGTGTGGCTGCGCGAGTAGTGCCCGAGCTCGTGCGCGATGACCGACCGCAGCTGCCCGACGTCGAGGACCTGGACGAGCGGGATGCCCAGGTAGAGCGTTCTCCGTCCGCCGACGAGGCCCAGGAGGCGGGTCTCCTCCGACACCGCGGCGTTCACGTCGGGCGCGAGGCGGATCTCGTCGGGGACGCGCGTGTCGGCGACGGTGGCGAGCTCGCGCACGGTGGCCCAGAGCGTCGGGGCGTCTGACTCCGAGAGCGTCGGGCCCGTCGGTGCCTCGGGGCGTGCGCGGGCCACCTTCCAGAGCGCGATGACGATCGAGATCGCGACGAACACTGCGGCGATCGCCAGCTTGGAGCCGTTGACCTCCTCGTCGTTCCGGAAGAACCACAGGCTCCACCAGACCATCAGGCCGAGCAGGCCGAACGCGACGAGGTAGAAGCCGGCGAGCATGACGACCGCGGTCGCGGCGCGCAGCGTCGTGGTCATGAAGAGTGCCCCCCTGATCGGCCGCTGTGCGCGGACCTGTGCGGCGGAGCGTAGCGACACACGCCGACCCGGGACCATCGGCCGGTCGGGTGACCGCCTCTAGATCGACGCCACCCGCACGACGAGCGCCCCAGGGTCGACACGGGCGCTGAGCTCGGCCACGCGTCCGACCACGTCGCCGTCCACCTGCACGTGCTCGCCGCCCTGGACCACGAGCCGCACCTCCTGCGCGCGGGTGTGGTCGATGCGGCCGATCTTGGCGGGCAGGTCGTTGCGGACGCCCACGCCCTGCATCATGACCTCGCCCCACAGCTGGGCCCATCCGGCGATGCCCGCGCGCGTGTCGATCGCGGCGATGTCGAGCCAGCCGTCGTCGAGGACCGCGTCGGGCAGGAGCGTGATGCCGCCGGGCAGCTTGCCGCAGTTGCCGATCAGCAGGCTGCGCAGGCGGGCGGACGACATGGGCTGGTCGTCGAGCCGCAGGTGCATGCGGGTCCGCCGGCCGTGGAGGTGCTTGAAGCCGGCGACGAAGTACGCGATCCAGCCGACGCGACGCTTGAGCTGCTCGTCGGTGTCGGCCACCATCGCGGCGTCGAAGCCCAGGCCGGCGATGACGAGGAACAGGTAGTCGCGCAGCGCCTCGGTCTCCGGGTTCGCGGTGCCGCCGTCGACCTCGGACTCCCAGGTGATCACCTTGAGCCAGCCGACGTCGATGGTCCGGTCGCGGCCGTCGAGGGCGATCCGCATGGCCTCGAGGGGGTCGCTGAGGGGCAGGTCGAGGTTGCGGGCCAGGAGGTTCCCGGTGCCCAGCGGCATCAGGCCCATCGGGATCCCCGTGCCGACCAGGCCCTCGGCGACCGCGCGCACGGTCCCGTCGCCGCCGATCGCGACGACGACGTCCGCGCCCTCGGCCACGGCCTTGCGGGCCTGCCCGATGCCCGGGTCGGCGATCGTCGTCTCGTACCAGAGCGGCTCCTGCAGGTTCCGCTCGCGGCGGCTGCGCTCGATCGCCGCCTTGAGCAGCGCCACGTCGGGCTTGGACGGATTGGCGACGAAGGCCACGAGCTGGCCCTTCGCCTCGACGTCACGGGCGAGCTGGAGGGCTCGTCGGTGGGCGCTCGCGCGGGGCGACTCGATCCGTCGGCGCAGCTCCTTCTTGCGCAGCCAGAGCGCCAGGACGAGGAGCAGCGCCGCGAGCACGGCGATGCCCAGGCTCACCCCGACCCAGGCCTGCCATGTCATGGGCAGAATCTACGGCCCCGCAGGCCGGATGCATCAGCGGATACCCGGCGCGGCCCCTCTGCGGAATGCGGTCGGGGGCTTCCGCCGAGGGTCGGTAGGGTCGGGGGGTGATCGATCTGAGGCTCCTGCGGGAGGATCCTGACGTCGTCCGGGCGAGCCAGGCGGCGCGTGGCGACGACCCCCACCTGGTCGACCAGGTGCTCGACGCCGACGCGCGACGGCGCTCCGCGCTCACCGAGTTCGAGACGCTGCGCGCCGAGCAGAAGTCCCTCGGCAAGCAGGTCGCGCAGGCGCAGGGCGACGAGAAGCAGGCGCTGCTCTCGCGTGGCAAGCAGCTCGCCGAGCAGGTCAAGGCGCTGCAGGCCGACGCCGACACCGCCGAGGCCTTGGCCACCGAGCTGAGCCGGAAGATCTCGAACGTCGTCGAGGAGGGCGTCCCCGCCGGGGGTGAGGACGACTACGTCGTGCTCAAGCACGTCGGCGAGGGCCGCGACTTCGCCGCCGAGTACGGACCCGACTTCGTCGTCCAGGACCACCTGTCGCTGGGCGAGGGGCTCCAGGCCATCGACACCGTCCGGGGCGCCAAGGTGTCCGGCGCGCGGTTCTACTACCTGACCGGGATCGGCGCGCGGCTCGAGCTGGCGCTGCTGAACGCGGCGGTCGACAAGGCGCTGAGCGCCGGGTTCACGCCCGTGATCACCCCGACGCTGGTCAAGCCCGAGATCATGGCCGGCACCGGGTTCCTGGGCGCCCACGCCGACGAGATCTACCACCTGGAGGCCGACGACCTGTACCTCGTCGGAACCAGCGAGGTCGCCCTGGCCGGCTACCACTCGGGCGAGATCCTGGACCTGTCGAACGGCCCCAAGCGGTACGCGGGCTGGTCGGCCTGCTACCGGCGCGAGGCGGGGTCCTACGGCAAGGACACCCGCGGGATCATCCGCGTCCACCAGTTCCACAAGGTCGAGGCCTTCAGCTACACGACGATCGAGGACGCCGCCGACGAGCACCGCCGCATCCTCGCGTGGGAGGAGGAGATGCTCGCGCTGGCCGAGCTGCCCTACCGCGTGATCGACACCGCGGCCGGAGACCTCGGCTCCAGCGCCGCGCGCAAGTTCGACTGCGAGGCCTGGCTGCCCAGCCAGCAGCGGTTCCTGGAGCTCACGTCGACCTCCAACTGCACGACGTTCCAGGCCCGCCGCCTGGGCGTCCGCGAGCGCACGGCCGACGGGTCGATGCGCCCCGTCGCCACCCTCAACGGCACGCTCGCGACGACCCGCTGGCTCGTCGCCCTGCTGGAGAACCACCAGCTGGAGGACGGCTCGGTGCGCGTCCCGGTGGGGCTGCGGCCGTACCTCGGAGGCCTCGAGGTGCTGGAGCCGGTGCGATGACGCCCCGCTCGACGCCGACCGGCCTCGTGGCGCTCGACGTCGACGGCACGCTCATGACCTACGACGGCGTGATCTCCGCGGACGTCGTCGACGAGGTCGGGCGCCTGCGTGACGCGGGGGTGCACATCGTCCTGGCCACCGGGCGCGGGGTGCACTCGGCCGTCCCGGTCGCGACGGAGCTCGGGCTCTCGCACGGCTGGGTCGTCTGCTCCAACGGAGCGGTGACGGCGCGGATCGACCCGTCGACCGCGCACGGCTACGAGGTGACGCGCACGGTCACGTTCGACCCCGGCCCCGCCCTGCGCGCGATCGTCATGGAGCTGCCCGACGCGCTCTACGCGGTCGAGGACCTCGGCGTCGGGTTCCGGGTCTCCGGCGACTTCCCCGAGGGCGAGCTGTCGGGCGAGCTGGAGCGGGTCTCGTTCGAGGAGCTCACCAACACGCCCGCGACCCGCGTCATCATCCGCGCCCCCAACAGCAGTCCCGACGACTTCCACGCGGTCGTCGCGCGGGTCGGCCTGCACGAGGTCGAGTACGCGGTCGGCTGGAGCGCGTGGCTGGACCTGACGCCGGGCGGCGTCTCCAAGGCCAGCGCGCTCGAGGAGATCCGGCGCGAGCTCGGCGTCGAGCCCCACTCGACCGTCGCGATCGGCGACGGCAGCAACGACATCCAGATGCTGCGGTGGGCCGCGCGCGGCGTCGCCATGGGTCATGCCCCCGAGACCACGCGCCTGGCCGCCGACGAGGTCACCGGGAGCATCGAGGACGACGGCGCGCTCGCGGTCCTGCGCAGCCTGGTGGCCTGACGACGCCGGACGCGATCCCTCCGGGCCTTCGTCGGAACCCTCGGGTTTGACCGCCTGACCTAGCCTTTCCCCGTGCCCGCCCCGCTGCTGTTCGCCCTGTCCGGGCTGACGCAGTACCTGGGCGCCGCGGTGGCCGTGCGCGTGTTCGGCACGCTGACCCCCGCCACCGTCGCCTGGCTCCGGGTCTCCGTGGCGGCGATCGTCCTCCTGCTGTGGCGCCGGCCGTGGTCGACGCGAGGTCTGTGGACGTGGCCCGCGCTGCGCACCGCGATCGTCTTCGGCATCGTGCTCGCGGCGATGAACGTGACCTTCTACATCGCGATCGACCACCTGCCTCTGGGCACGGCGGTCGCCATCGAGTTCCTCGGCCCGGTGGCCGTCGCGGCGTTCACGGGCCACGGCTGGCGCGACCGCGTCGGCATCGCGATCGCGGCGCTCGGGGTGGTCCTGCTGGCGGGCATCTCGCTGACCGGCGGCTCGGACGCCGTGGTCGGGCTCGTCGCGATCTTCCTGGCGGCGGCCTGCTGGGCGGCCTACATCCTGCTCGGACGGCGGGTCGCGCGCGGCCGGGCCGGGGGAGTGACGGGCCTGTCCGTCGCGATGGCGGCCGGCGCGGTCGTCTTCGCGCCGTTCCTGTCCGCCGGCGCCGTGCCCGTGCTGCACGACTGGCAGCTGGCGCTGCTCATCGTCGCGATCGCGGTCTGCTCGTCGGTGATCCCCTACGCGATCGAGCAGCTGGTCCTGCGCCGCGTGCGCGCGGCGACCTTCGCGGTGCTGCTCGCGATGCTCCCCGCGATGGCGGCCCTGGTCGGTGCCGTCGCCCTGCAGCAGGTGCCGCACGGGCTCGAGGTGGTCGGGCTGCTGCTGGTGAGCGGCGCGATCGTCCTGACGGGGCTGGACCGCGAGGACGACCCGTCCGAAGAGGCCCCGCCGCCCGCCTGACCCACGACGCCGTGGCGACCCGGCGCGGACACGAACGTCCGAGCCAGCGAGCGCTCGGACGCACGGACAGTTCTAGAGGTACTGGCCCGTCGAGCGCTGCGGGTCGTCCTCCGTCGCCAGCGGCATGCCCGGCGGGCGGGAGCCCGGGGGGAGCTGCCGACGCGGGCCGCCCACCTGGACCTGGTTGCCCATCTGCTGCACCACGAGCGCGGTCTGGATCCCGTGGAACAGCCCCTCGAGCCAGCCGACGAGCTGGGCCTGGGCGATCCGCAGCTCGGCGTCCGACGGCGCCTGGTCCTCGACGAACGGGAGCGTGATGCGGTGCAGCTCGTCGACCAGCTCCGGCGACAGCCCCTCCTCGAGCTCGTGCAGCGACCGCTCGTGGATCTCGGCCAGCCGGATCCGGGCGGCGTCGTCCAGCGGGGCGCTGCGGACCTCGTCGAGAAGCTGCTTGATCATCGTGCCGATCCGCATGACCTTGGCGGGCTGCTCGACCAGCGAGCCGATGTCCTCGGGGGCATCCTCGGGCTCTGGCCCGTCCGACGGGCTCACGACGACGACGCGCGGGGTCTGGGGCTCGCTCTCGCTCATCTGGGCATTCTGTCCGACGAACCTGGATCCGCCCACCGCTCGCGGCGTGCCGATGCAGCCCGTGCCCGCCCGTTGGTCGTCGTCGGAACAATTCCTCCAATCTCGTTAGGGTGAGCCGCATGGCCTGGCTGACAACCCCCGCCCATGCCCGTTGGCTCGAAGGTGAGACCGACCGGCTCCTCGACTTCGGACGACGCAGCGTCGTCCGCGGCGGCTTCGCCCGGCAGGACGAGGCGGGCGAGCCCGTCGACGGACCGCGAGAGCTGTGGATCGCGTGCCGGATGACGCACGTCTACGCGATCGGGCACCTGCTGGGCCGCCCCGGCTCCGCCGCGCTGGTCGACCACGGGCTCGACGCGCTGCGCGGTGCTTTCCACGACGGCGAGTTCGGCGGCTGGTTCGCCGAGGTCTCGCGCGACGGCACGCCGGTCGACACCGCGAAGGCCGCCTACCCGCACGCGTTCGTCATCCTCGCGACGTCGTCCGCGACCGCGGCCGGCCGCCCGGGTGCGCGCGAGCTCCTCGACGAGGCGCTGGCCGTCTCCGAGAAGCACTTCTGGGACGACGAGGCCGGAATGTCGGTCGAGGAGTGGGACCGCACGTTCTCCGACCTCGACGGCTACCGCGGCGTCAACGCCAACATGCACACCGTCGAGGCGTACCTCGCCGCGGCCGATGTCACGGGCGACCGCATCTGGCTCGACCGCGCGCTGCGCATCATCACGACCGTGGTGCACCGCTACGCGGCCGAGAACCAGTGGCGCATCCCGGAGCACTTCGACTCCGCCTGGACCGCCGACCTCGACTACAACATCGACGAGCCCGCGCACCCGTTCCGTCCCTACGGCGCGACGATCGGGCACTGGCTCGAGTGGTCGCGCCTGACGCTCCACGCCCGCGCGGCCGTGACCGCCGCCGGCGACGTGGCACCGGCGTGGATGCTGACCGACGCGACCGCCCTGTTCGACGCCGCCGTGGCCGAGGGCTGGGACGTCGACGGCGCCCCCGGGTTCGTCTACACGGTCGACTGGTCCGGCGCGCCCGTCGTGCGCGAGCGCATGCACTGGGTCGCCGCCGAGGCCGTCGGCGCGGCCGCCGCCCTGCACGCGGCGACCGGCGAGCAGCGGTTCGACGACGCGTACACGCAGTGGTGGGAGTACATCGGTGCGCACCACCTCGACCGCGTCGGCGGGTCGTGGTGGCACGAGCTCGGCACGACGAACGAGGTGTCCCGGACGGTCTGGGCCGGCAAGGCCGACCTCTACCACGCGGTCCAGGCCACGCTCATCCCGCGCCTGCCGCTGACCCCGGTCATCGTCCCGGCCCTCGCGGCCGGCCTCCTGGACTGACCTCCGCGACGTCCGCACTCGTGGGGCTCATGGCCCACACGAGTGCGGACGTCGCTGTCTCTCCTGGCGTGGGCGATGACGCGTCGTGCGTCAGGGGATCAGGAGGACCTTGCCGAAGGCCTCGCCGGACTCGAGGAGGCGGTGGGCCTCGGGGGCCTCGTCGAACGGGACGCGCGCGTGCACGACGGGGTGCACGGAACCGTCCTCGACGAACGGCCAGACGTGCCGCCGTACCCCGTCCATGATCGCGACCTTCTGATCCAGCGGCCGCGACCGCAGCGTCGTGCCCAGGACCGCGGCCCTCTTGGCCATCAGCGCCGACAGGTCGATCTCGCCGCGACGACCCTGCTGCAGACCGATGACGACGAGGCGGCCGTCGTCGGCGAGCATCGCGAGGTTCTCCGCGAGCCCGCCCGCGCCGAGCACGTCGAGGATGACGTCGACCCCGTGGGTGTCGGTCGCGGCGAGGACGCGGTCGGGCAGGCCGGGCAGGCGGTGGTCGAACGACGACGCCGCACCGAGCGCTCCGAGGCGAGCCGTGCGCTGCGGGCCGCCGGCGGTCGCGAGGACCGTGGTGCCGAGGGCGTGCGCGATCTGGACGGCCAGCGACCCGATCCCGCCGGAGCCTCCGCGCACCAGCAGCGTCTCGCCGGGCGAGAGGCGGGCGGCCCGGAGGTTGGACCAGACGGTCGCGACCCCCTCGGGGAGCGCGGCGGCGTCGATCGTCGAGACCCCGTCGGGAACCCGCAGGACCAGACCGGCGGGGACGACGACGCGCTCGGCGTACCCGCCGCCGGGCAGCAGGGCGGCCACCTGGTCGCCGACCTGCCAGCCGTCGTCGGCCACACCGGGACCGACCGCGACGACCGTGCCGGAGACCTCCAGCCCGGGCCACGCGGGAGCGCCGGCGGGCGGTGGGTACTGCCCGAGACGTTGGAGGAGGTCGGCGCGGTTGACCCCCGCGGCGGCGACCTCGACGGTCAGATCGTCGGGGCCGGGCTCGGGCTCGGGCACCTCCGCGACGGCCAGGACCTCCGGGCCGCCGGGTTCGCTGATCACGACCGCACGCACGACCGCACAGTAACTCTCGACCAGATGCGCGCATTTCGAGGTACCGAACGGTAGGTTCCGATCGTCTCGGACCCTGGACCAACCCCCCGTTAGCACAGGTGACCCGCACGCCGGGAGCAACTTCTCGTATCCCAGCGGGTGACGTCCGTGGCAAACTCTGGCCGCGGGCTAATGGTCAGACGCCCAAGAGCCGATGACTGCGAACGGGACTCCTCGTGGGTCGACAGACGCTGGACCGGATCGACCTGGTGGCAACACCCGTTGTCGGAAGACGGAAAGGAACGACATGCTGCGACGGCTCGGCATTCGCGCCAAAGTGATGGCTGTCCTTGCCGTCCCCATGCTCGTGATCTTCGGCACGGGTGCATACATCTCGTACGTCGCGCTCCAGGAGCTGCGTTACGCGAACGCCGCCGTGGGTGTCGTCGACACCCTGCAGGCCTACGCGCCGCTGGCCTCCTCGCTCGAGACGGAGCGCACGCTGTCGCTCACCGGTGGCTCCCCGGAGCAGATCGCCGAGGCCCGCAAGGCCACGGACTCCGCGCTCGCCGCCGTGAAGCCGCTGACCGCGGCGCTCGACTTCGACGAGTTCCCCGACGCGGTCGTCACCGAGTTCCAGGACGTCCAGCTCGCGCACAACACGCTGCTGCCCGCCGTCCGCACGCTCGTCGACATCAAGTCGCAGCGCGCCGTCATCATGCGCGACTACTCGGACATCATCACGGGCCAGATCGCGCTCATGGAGCAGGTCTCCAACAGCCTCAAGGACCGTGGCCTCGCGGCGTACATCACCTCGTACCGCGAGGTCGGCGACGTCTCGGACAACCTGGTCACCGAGCTCATCGACGGTGTGTCGGTGCTCGCCAGTGGCGGTGCCAACCAGGCGATGGTCCGTGGGTACGGCAACCAGGCCGCGGCCACCGAGCTGGCCCGTACCCGTGCCCGCAACGAGGTCGACTCGCTCGCGCAGCCCGGCCTCGCGCTGCCGACGAAGGACCCGACCTCCAACTTCACGCGTATGCGGGCCATCCTCGCCAGCGGTGACGGCTCGACGTTCGGCCAGGTCGACCCGAACATCTGGGTCAAGGAGATCCAGGACCAGACGACGAACCTGTCGAACCTCAACGAGGAGATCCTGAACCAGGCCGAGGTCGTGGCCAAGCAGGCCGCCACCGACGCCCGCAGCCAGGCGCTCATCACGATCGGTCTGGCCATCGCCGCCGCTCTGGTGTCCCTGTTCTTCGCCCTCGTCGTCGCTCGCGCCATCGTCGTCCCGCTGCGACGCCTGACGGTGGCCGCCGGTGAGGTCCAGGAGCAGCTGCCGCGTCTCGTCGAGCAGGTGGCCGTCCCCGGTGAGGGCCCCGAGATCACGCTCGAGCCCATCCCCGTCACGTCCCGCGACGAGGTGGGCCAGCTGGCCCGCGCGTTCAACTCGGTCAACCAGACGACCGTGCAGGTCGCCCAGGAGCAGGCTGCTCTGCGTGGCTCCATCGCGGAGATGTTCGTCAACGTCGCCCGCCGCGACCAGGTCCTCCTGAACCGGCAGCTGTCGTTCATCGACTCCCTCGAGCGCGCCGAGGAGGACCCCAGCACGCTGGCCAACCTCTTCCGCCTCGACCACCTCGCCACCCGCATGCGTCGTAACGCGGAGTCCCTCCTCGTGCTCGCCGGCATCGACACCGGCCGTCGTCTGCGCGACGCCATGCCGCTGTCCGACGTCGTGCGTACGGCCTCCTCGGAGATCGAGCAGTACGACCGCATCGAGCTCGACCTGCAGGTCGACCCGCACATGCACGGCTTCAACGCCCTGGGCGCGGCGCACATGCTCGCCGAGCTCCTCGAGAACGCGACGATCTTCTCCGAGCCGGAGACGCCCGTCACGGTCACCACCGGTGTCTCGGGCCAGTACGTCGTCGTCCGCATCCTCGACCACGGTCTGGGCATGAGCGAGATCGAGCTCGAGGCCGCCAACTCGAAGATCGAGTCCACGTCCGCCAGCGACTCCCTGGGCAACCAGCGCCTCGGCCTCTTCGTCGTCGGCCGCATCGCCCAGCGCCTCGGTGCTGACGTCAAGCTGCTCAAGGCCTCGCACGGCACCGGCACCGAGACGATCGTGCGCTTCCCCGCGACGCTGTTCGTCGCGACCGAGACCGCGCTGTACGGCAACGGGGCCCCGGCCGCGCTCGCCGCCCCCCGCGTCGACCCGGGCCTGCCCCAGATCGAGGCCCCGCTCGTCGAAGAGGTCGACCTCGCGGCGCTCACCGACGGCCAGACGCCGCTCGGCCTGCCGAAGCGTCGCAGCCGCGACGACGACGCGTCGGTCGACGAGGGCCCGATCCCGGTCACCGAGATCCAGCCGGCTGCCACGCTGCCGTCGCGCTCCAAGAAGACGTTCGACGAGGACAACCTCGTCCTGCCCGAGGCACCCGACGGCCACATCGCGCCCGAGATCTCCGCGGCCGCGCTGGGCTCCGACTGGACCCCGCCGACCGCCGCCCCCGCGGGCGGTGGCCTGCCGAGCCGCAGCCGTGCCTCGACCCCCGCCTGGGCCACGCCCGAGGAGCCGACCACGACGAGCAGCGCGGCCGCCCCGGCGCCCGCCGCACGTGCCGGCCTGTTCTCCGGCTTCCGTGGTCGCACCGCCGAGCAGATCGCCGCAGGCGAGGGCGAGGCCGAGTCGACCTCGAACGTCCGCGCCCCGTGGATGTCCGCCGGTGCGCACGCAGCTCCCGTCGAGCCCATGGTCATCCCCTCGCTCGCCGACGACGAGGACGACTCGTGGGAGGCGCAGGAGGCCGAGCACCGTGAGGCCGCCTCGATGGAGGCTGCCGCCGAGATCGTGATCGCCGAGCACCTGACGCAGGGCGAGGACGTCGCCGTCTTCGAGCCCGACCCCTCGTGGGCCCCGCCGAGCGCGGAGGACGCCCCCGTCTGGGAGCCCACCCCCGCGTGGGAGAGCCCCGCCGCCGAGGCCGTCGACGCCCCGACGTGGGAGGCCCCCGTCGTCGAGGACGCTGCCGCCTGGGCACCGCCCGCCGTCGAGGACGCCGTCTCGTGGGAGGCCCCGGTCGTCGAGGAGGCGCCGGTCGCCGAGGACACCCCGGTCGCCGAGGACGCCCCGTCGTGGGACGCCCCCGTCGCCGAGGAGACCCCGTCGTGGGAGACCCCCGTCGCCGAGGACGCTCCCGCCTGGGACGCCCCCGCAGCTGACGACGAGGTCGCTCCCGTGTGGGAGGCGCCCGTCGCCGAGGACGCACCGGTCGCCGACGAGGCACCCGTTGCCGACGAGGCCGTCTGGGAGCCCACGCCCGCCTGGGCAGCCCCCGTCGCCGAGTCGGTCGTCGAGACCGAGGCCGCCGTCGAGGACACCGCGGTCTGGGAGCCGACCCCCGCGTGGGACCTCCCGGCCACCGCCGAGGTCGCCACCGAGCCCGCTCCGGCGCTCGAGGTCCGGCCCGCCGCCGAGGCCCTGTCCGACCAGACCCCGGCCTGGGAGGCGCCCGTCGTCGACACCGACGCCTGGAACCTCGCCGTCGCCGAGTCGCCGGCCTGGTCGCCGATCGTCGCGTCCGAGCTCTCGGCCCCGGCCGAGGCCGTCGCCGAGCCGGCCGACTTCGAGCCGGCTGCGTTCGAACCTGCCGCGTTCGAGCCGGCTGCGTTCGAGCCGGCCGCCTTCGAGCCGGTCAGCGCAGAGCCCGTCGAGTCTGTCGTCGAGCCCGAGCCCGAGCCCGAGCCCGTCCCGGTCGCCGAGGTCGAGACCGTCGCGGAGGCCGCCCCGGTCGCCCCCGTCCAGTCCTTCACGAGCTACAGCGGCTACGCCGGCTGGGCTGCCCCGGCAGCCGAGACGCCCGCCGCGTACGTGCCGTTCGAGCGGACGCTCGACGAGGCGCGGGCCTGGCACACCGGGTCGATGCCCGTCGTGCCGGAGCCGGTCGCCGAGCCTGTCGCCGAGGTCGAGCCTGTCGCCGAGGTCGAGCCCGTCGCGGAGGTCGCCCCCGTCGCCGAGGTCGAGCCCGAGACTCCCGCCGTGGACGCCGCCTGGCCGACGCCCGCCTGGGAAGAGGCCGCAGCGCCGGTCGACGCCGAGGCGTTCGTCCTGCCGGAGCCCGTCGTGTTCGACGTCGTCGCCGATGTCGAGGAGCCCGTCTGGGCCCCGGCCGAGGCCGAGGTCGCCGAGGCACCCGTCGCCGAGGGGACGCCCGCCTGGGCCGCACCCGAGGCCGACGCCCCGGCGTGGCCGACGTTCGAGGAGGTGCACCCGGAGGTCGAGCAGCCGACGCAGCTCTTTACGCCGATCGAGGCCGAGGCGGCCGTCACGGCCGACGAGCAGGCCTTCGAGCCGTCCTCCTTCGCGCCGACCTACGAGCAGCCGTACGCACCGTCGTTCGACCAGCAGCAGCCGGTGCCCGTCGCCGAGGCCGCCCCGGTCGCCGAGGCTCCCGCCTGGGCCCCCGAGGCGCTCGCCGCCGTGGCCGCCCCGGCACCGCAGACCGCCTTCGGCGAGCTGGTCCAGCCCGCCACCGAGGACTCGAAGGGTCGTCGTCGCTGGGGTCTGTTCGGCCGCAAGAAGGCCGACCAGCCGGCAGCAGCAGCACCCGTCGCTCCGGTCGCGCCGGCCCCGGCCGCCTTCGAGGTCCCGGTCAGCCAGGTCGCCCCGGTCCGCACGTCGGCCTGGACGGCGGAGGCTCCGGCCCCGGCCGCGCAGCCCGAGCCGCAGACGTGGATGGCGTCGACCAACCAGTGGTCGGCTCCCGCCCCCGTCCAGACCGCCTTCCCCGAGGCAGAGGCGGCACCTGCGCCGGTCGCGCCCGTCGCCCCGGTCGTCCCCGAGCACCCGTCGGCCGGCTCCTGGTCGCCGCCGGACTGGAACTCCCGCCCGAACCCCGCACCGCACTCGACGGTCCCGCAGCCTGCGCTGCCGCCGTCGGTCGCCCCGCGGGTCGGCACGCTGGACGACGAGGTGGCCGCGATGCTCGCGCTGCGCTCGGACATCCAGGAGCAGGCGCTCTCCGAGCTCTCCCAGCTGTCGGCCTACCGGCCGTCCGCGTCGGGTGGCTCCGCCGAGCGACTGACCAAGCGTGTCGCCCAAGCTGTCCCGGCGTCGACGATCGCCGAGGACGAAGGGAAGCCCGTGCAGCGAGACGCGGACCAGCTCCGCTCGCGCCTGTCGAGCTTCCAGTCCGGGACGAGCCGGGGCCGCCAGGCCTCGGAGGATCCCTCCAGCCAGAACGGCGAGAGCTGATGACAGACGTTTTTCTCTCAACATCCCCCTCAACCGTCGTCCCAGCCCTGGTGACGTCTGACCCCGCAGTCATCGACTGCACCAGCAAGGAGGAAGTGTGACCGCGCTCAGCACCGAGGCAGCCAACTTCGGCTGGCTCCTGGACAACTTCGTCCGGACCGTGCCCGGCACTCGCCACACACTCGTGGTGTCTGCGGACGGTCTTCTCATGGCGATGTCCGAGCAGCTCGACCGCACCAGCGGCGACCAGCTCGCGGCCATCGTCTCGGGAATGTCGAGCCTTACCCGTGGCGCAGCGCGCCAGCTTCGTGCGGGGGAGGTGCGTCAGGCGATCATCGAGATGGACAACTTGTTCCTCTTCCTCATGAGCGTCTCGAACGGCTCCGTCCTCGCCGTTGTCGCCGAGTCGTCCTGCGACGTGGGACTCATCGGCTACGAGATGGCGATGCTCGTGTCCCGTACCGAAGCCACGCTCACCCCGCAGCTCATCTCCGAGATGCGTGGACAGCTCCCCGTCGACGGCGCCACGCGCGCTCCCGTGGCCTGAGCCGACGGATCCCCGACGATGAGTGAGCACATCGAGTACGAGGCCAGAACGGTCCGGCCCTATGCCGTGACCGGTGGCCGCGTGCGCTCGGCGCGCTCCGACCTGCCTCTCGAGGCACTGGTCGAGGCGATGCCTGGCGCAGTCGCCAGCCAGGGTCTGCCGCCCGAGAAGCGGGCGATCCTGCAACACGCAGCGTCGAACTACATCTCGGTCGCCGAGCTGTCGGCCCTGCTCCACCTGCCCCTGGGCGTGATCCGGATCCTCGTGTCCGACCTCGCCGAGCAGCAAGTCGTGCGTGTGCACACCTCTCAGCCGGTCGAGGTCAACACCGGTGAATCGCCTGCCCTGTCCCTCAGCGTGCTGGAGAGTGTTCTCAATGGCATTTCCGCCCTCTGACGCCGCTGTGGCCGCTCCGGCGGGCACGGCAGGAAGCGTCGCACCCACAGTCGTCAAGATCGTCGTCGCGGGCGGCTTCGCCGTCGGCAAGACGACCTTCATCGGTTCCATCTCGGACATCGAGCCCCTCAACACCGAGGCCGCGATGACCGAGCACTCGGTCGGCGTCGACGACGCCGGCGGTGTGTCGGACCGCAAGACCACCACGACGGTGGCGATGGACTTCGGTCGCATCGCCCTGCCGGGGTCGCTCTGGCTCTACCTGTTCGGTACCCCTGGCCAGGACCGGTTCCTGTTCATGTGGGACGACCTGGTCCGCGGTGCCATCGGCGCCGTCGTCCTGGTCGACACCGACCGGCTCGACCAGTGCTTCCCGGCCGTCGACTACTTCGAGAGCCGCGGCATCCCGTTCGTCGTCGGCGTGAACTGCTTCGACGGCGTCGCCAAGCACCAGCTGGACGACGTCCGTGACGCCCTGGCGATCCCGGCGCACGTGCCGGTGCTCTACACGGACGCACGGTCGCGTGCCGCCACCAAGCAGGCGCTGATCTCGCTCGTGCAGCTCGCGATGGAGCGTCTGCGCAGCCGGTGAACCGCTGAGGTTCCACCACGACCGCGGCCGACCCCTGCAGGGGGGTCGGCCGCAGTCGTGCCCGGTCAGCGGTGCCCGGTGAGCACGTAGGGAATCATGTGACGATGCCCCCCGATCCCGTCCCCTCACCGCGCTCCGGCGGTGACGACGACGAGGGCACCCTGCTCCCGCAGCCGCGCGCTGCGTCGGACCCGCCCGATCCCACGCCGCCCGCTCCCGTCGACGAGGACGTGCAGGACGCGGGCGACGAAGCCACGCCCGAGGCTGACGCTCCACGCGACGAGGACGGCGAGGGACCGGCACCCGTCGAGGAGCCGGCCCCGGGTCCACTCGCCACCCCGCGCCCGCCGCTGGACGACGAGCCGAGCCCGCCGCCGTCCATCGTCGGGGACCCGCGGCCGGCACCCGACGACGAGCCCAGCCTGCGTGCCGTGGTCGGACCCAATCCTCCGTCCACCCCACCCCTGCCCGCCCGCCGCGTGTACGCGGACGGTTCCGCGCTCGCGCAGTACGTGGTGGGCTCGTCGAGCCACGACGACTGGCTCGCGTGGGCTCACGACCACGAGGACGAGCTCGTCACGACGCCGCTGGGCCTGACGGAGCTACGCCGGTTCGCCCTCCCGGGCGGCGTGGAGGCCCGCGGGGTCGCGCGGGAGGTCGAGGAGCGCGTGACGGTGGTCCGGTTCTCCGACCAGACGCTGCGGGCGGCGACGAAGGTGTCGGGAGTGCTGCCGCCGTTCACGGCGCTGCACATCGGGGCCGCTCTCGCGCACCCGGAGATCGTCGCGGTGGCCACCTACGAGACTCAGCTGGCCCGGGTCGCGGCCCTGCACGGCTATCTCGTCGTCTCCCCAGGGCTGGCGCCCTTCTGGTGGGAGACCGGCGACTGAGGCGCGGCCCTTCCGTGACGTGCAGGTTCGCGCCTAGGTTGCCCCTATGACCGCAACCCCGCAGCCGCTCGACGCCGGCGCCGTGCGCCCCGCCCCTCCGCTGCGCCCCTCCCGCCGCCGGGCGACGGACCACGTCGACCACCTCACGCGCGACGAGCGCAGGGCGCGCGGCGCCGCTGCACGCGTCCTGACGCCGCGCACCTCGCTTGCCCTGGCAACCGGCGGTGACAAGCGACCCGATCCGGTCGACCTGCTGATCGGCCAGGGCACCAGCCGGGTCCCCGAGCTCGTCCCGCTGCGGTACGGCCGGATGGCGACCTCCGCGTTCGCGTTCTACCGCGGTGCCGCGCTGATCATGGCGTCGGACCTGGCGTCGACCCCGAACACCGGCCTGGAGGTCCAGCTGTGCGGTGACGCGCACATGTCGAACTTCGGCCTGTACGGCACGCCCGAGCGGCGCCTGCTCTTCGACCTGAACGACTTCGACGAGACGCTGCCCGGCCCGTTCGAGTGGGACGTCAAGCGCCTGGTGGCGTCCATCGAGGTGGCCGCACGGGCGAACGGCATCCCGCGCAAGGAGCGCCGCGCGATGGTCGTCGGCGCCGCACGCAAGTACCGCGAGACCATGCGCGAGTTCGCGACGAAGACCGAGCTCGAGGTCTGGTACGCCCGGATCGACGTGGACGACTTCATGGGCGAGTACCTCTCGCAGCTCGGCAAGACCCAGGCCAAGCGGACGCAGTCGACGATCGCGAAGGCGCGCACCCGCGACCACCTCCAGTCGGTCAACAAGCTGACCGAGGTCGTCGACGGGCAGCGTCGGCTGATCTCCGACCCGCCCCTGGTCACCACCCTCGAGGAGCTGCTCGGTGTCGAGGGGGCCAAGGACTTCGCCGAGCGCCTGGCCAAGCTGGTCCGCTCCTACCGCGCGACCCTGCAGCCGGACCGGCGCCATCTGCTCGAGCAGTACCGGGTCATCGACATGGCCCGCAAGGTAGTCGGCGTGGGCAGCGTCGGCACACGCGCCTGGATCCTGCTCCTGCAGGGGATCGACGAGAACGACCTGCTGATCCTGCAGGCCAAGGAGGCGCAGCCGTCCGTGCTCGAGCAGTTCCTGGGCGCGAGCGAGTACACCCAGTCCGGACAGCGGGTGGTCGAGGGCCAGCGGCTGATGCAGGCGGCGAGCGACACCATGCTCGGCTGGCAGCGCACGCAGGGGATCGACGGCGTGCAGCGCGACTTCTACCTGCGCCAGCTGCGCGACTGGAAGGGCTCGGTGGTGATCGAGACGATGCTGCCGACCGGGATGGCCCGCTACTCCGAGCTCTGCGCGTGGACCCTGGCCCGCGCGCACGCCCGCTCGGGCGACCGCATCGCGATCGCGGCCTACCTGGGCACCTCGAAGACCGCCGACGAGGCGTTCGCGACCTTTGCCGAGGAGTACGCGGACCGCACCGAGCAGGACCACGCCGTGCTGCTCGAGGCCATCGCCACCGGCCGGGTCGAGGCCATCCACGGAGTCTGACGCGCGCTTGTGGGAGACTCGTGCGCGCTGCGGACGGGCCCGGTCGGGTCGGCTCGCGCGGGAGGGCTGTCTGAGCGGCCGAAAGAGACGGTCTTGAAAACCGTTGGAGCGGGACAACCCCGTTCTCGTGGGTTCGAATCCCACGCCCTCCGCCCCGGAGCCGCCGGCCTCGGCCGGCGTCAGGTGAGCTCGGCGACCAGCCGCTCGGTCGCGGGTGTCGGCACACCGTGCAGCCGTCCTGCCCGCAGGACGGCGCCGCCGATGGCGTCCAGCTCGAGCGGCCGTCCCGCCTCGGCGTCGCGCTGCATGGACGACTTCGCGTCGGGCTCGAAAGCGTCGTAGAACCGCAGGGCCGTCTCCGGGGGCGTGTCCGGACCGCCGCTCGCCCGGCTCACCGCCGCGACCTCGGTGACCAGCTCATCGAGCTCGTCGCGACGCGTGGTGCGGATCTCGCCGATGGTCGCGCCGTACCGGGTGGTCAGGAGGGCGAACGGCGCGAGGACGGCGAGCTTTCCCCAGAGCATCTCCCGCTCGTCGTCGAGGACCCGCGTGCTCAGCCCCGCCCCCTGGAGCAGCGCGGCGGCCGACTCGAGCCGGTCGCGCGGTGCGGTGCGGCTCGCGATGCCGACGTCGGCGAACGGGCTGCCGTGCACGATCCGGCCAGGTCCCGTCCGCGTGGACTCGACCCGGATGACCCCGGCCGCGACGGACTCCGGCGCGAACCGGTCCCGCAGGAGCTCGACGTGCTCGACGCCGTTGAGGAGCGGGACGACGAGCCCGTCGGTGACCAGGTCGGCGGGCACCCGGTCGAGTGCGTCCGTCAGCGACGTGTGCTTGATCGCGACGACGCAGAGGTCGACCGGCTCACGCAGTCGCGTGTCGGCCTCGACCTCGACCGAGAAGTCACCGAAGAGACCGCTCCGGACGCTGATCCCGTCCGAGAGGAGCGCCTGGACGGTCGAGTCCCGGGCGATGAAGACGACCCGATGACCGGCCCGCGCTGCCAGGGCGCCGACGAGACCGCCGACACCCCCCGGTCCCAGGATCGCGATCGTCGCGCGCGGCGGGGTGGTGGGCATGGCGACGACTCTGCCACGGTGACCGCGCCCGGCCGCGCCCGCTCAGTCTCCGACAGCGTCGCGGGCCCGCTGCACGATGAGCGGGTCGACCTTGCCGACGACCGTCTCGTCCTTGCCCTCGTAGGAGAACTGGCCGAGGAAGTAGCGCATGGCGTTGAGCCGGGCGCGCTTCTTGTCGTTGCTGCGGACCGTGATCCACGGCGCGTGGTCGGTGTCCGTCCCGACGAACATCGCCTCCTTCGCCGCGGAGTACAG
This sequence comes from Cellulomonas sp. P4_A2, assembly GCF_056402515.1. Lineage (NCBI taxonomy): Bacteria > Bacillati > Actinomycetota > Actinomycetes > Micrococcales > Cellulomonadaceae > Cellulomonas > Cellulomonas sp. P4_A2. Next base: position 110,742 of record NZ_JBFUHG010000021.1, on the reverse strand, counting down.
GTCCCACCGGCCGAGGGACTCGAGGTCCATCGGCGACAGCTTCCAGCGCCGGACGGGGTCGATCTGGCGGATCGCGAAGCGGGTGCGCTGCTCGCGGCGGGTCACCGAGAACCAGAACTTGGTCAGGTGGATGCCCTCGTCGACGATCAGTCGCTCGAACTCCGGGGTCTGGCGCATGAACGCCGCGTACTCGTCGTCCGAGCAGAAGCCCATGACGCGCTCGACGCCCCCGCGGTTGTACCAGGACCGGTCGAACAGCACGATCTCGCCCGAGGTCGGGAAGTGCTCGATGTAGCGCTGGAAGTACCACTGGCCCTGCTCGGTGGTCGTGGGCTTGGTCAGCGCCACGACGCGGGCCGCGCGGGGGTTCAGGTGCTCCATGAACCGCTTGATCGTTCCGCCCTTGCCGGCCGCGTCGCGGCCCTCGAACACGACGACGTGCCGCTCGCCGTTGTCCTCCGCCCAGTACTGCAGCTTGAGCAGCTCGATCTGCAGGCGGTACTTGGCCTCCTCGTACTCCTCGCGATCCATCAACGTCTCGTACGGGTAGTCCTCGCGCCAGGTCTCGACGGCCTTGCCGCCCGGGTCGATGAGCACCGGGTCGGCGCCCTGGCCGCCGAAGACGGTGTAGCCCTCGGCGACGAGCCGGTCGATGTACTCACGCAGGCTGTCCTCGGCATCCGGCTGGTAGCCGTGCATATCGAGCGTCGAGTCCATCGCAACCTCCTGAGGTGCCTTCCCGCCTGCGACTGTATGCCGCATCTCCAGGGCCGTGCGTGCTGGCCGGCACGGGCGTGCCCCCGCGCGGACCGCGGTCGCGGCCTAGGCTCTCGATGTGCCCCGACGCCACGTCCAGCTGCAGGCCGGTCAGCAACGTCCCGACGCCCCCGCGGTGGACGTGCTCGTCCGGGACGGTCTCGCGGCGCTGCGCCACGAGCTCGACATCCCCGAGGCGTTCCCGCCGGCCGTGGTCGCCGAGGCCGAGGCGACGACCGCCGACACCTCCGGCGAGATCAGCGACCTCCCGTTCGTCACCATCGACCCCGAGGGCTCGATGGACCTCGACCAGGCGGTGCACATCGAGCGCACCGCCGACGGCTTCCGGGTGCACTACGCCATCGCGGACGTCGCGGCCTGGGTGGTGCCCGGCGGAGCCATCGACGACGAGGCCCGGGTCCGCGTGGAGACGTTGTACGCCCCCGACGGCCGGACCCCGCTGCACCCGCCGGAGCTCAGCGAGGGCCGCGCGAGCCTGCTCCCGGGCCAGACGACGCCCGCGCTGCTGTGGACGATCGAGCTCGACGAGCGGGGAGAGCCCATCCGGACGACGGTCGAGCGCAAGCGTGTACAGAGTCGTGCCCAGCTGACGTACAACGGTGCGCAGCAGTCGATCGACGACGGCACGGCGGACGAGACGCTGAAGCTCCTGAAGGTCGTCGGGACGCTGCGGCGGGCGGCGGAGGAGCGGCGCGGCGGCATCACGCTGCCCACGCCCGAGCAGGTGGTCGAGCAGCAGCCCGACGGCACCTGGACGCTGGGCAGTCGCGCGACCCTGCCGGTGGAGGAGTGGAACGCGCAGATCTCGCTGCTCACCGGGATGAGCGCGGCCCGGCTCATGCTCGACGGGCGCATCGGCATCCTGCGCACGCTCCCGGAGGCGGACCCCCGCGACGTCGAGCGCCTGAAGCGCTCCGCGCACGCGCTGAAGATCGACTGGCCCGCGGGCGCGACCCCGGGCGACGTCATCCGCAACCTCGACGCGTCCGACCCGGCGCACGCCGCCCTGCTGACCGACGCGACGAGCCTGCTGCGCGGAGCCGCCTACGTCGCGTTCGACGGGGAGGTGCCGCCGTACACGATGCACGCGGCGATCGCCGCGCCCTACGCCCACACGACGGCACCGCTGCGGCGTCTCGTCGACCGGTTCGTCGGCGAGGTCTGCGTCGCGCTGAGCGCTGGCACGCCGGTGCCGGGATGGGCCCGCGACGCCCTGCCGGAGCTGCCCGGGCTCATGGCGAGCGGCGACAAGCACGCGGGCGAGTACGAGCGCGGCTGCATCGACCTCGTCGAGGCGGCGCTGCTGACCGGGCGGGTCGGCGAGGTCTTCGACGGAGCGATCGTCGACGTGCGCGCCGACCGCGACGCCGGGGTCGTGCAGCTGCGCGACCCCGCGGTGCGCGGCCGCATCGAGGGTGCGGACCTGCCGCTCGGGACGGACGTGCAGGTCCGGCTGACGGAGGCGGACACGGCCACGCGCACCGTTCGGTTCGAGCTGGCCCGGCCCGAGCCCGGGGCGTCGTGATGTCCGAGCTCGACGACATCGCCGACGAGCTGTACGGCGGGCCGCCCAGCGTCTTCATCGAGCACCGCGACGCCGCCGCCAAGGCCGCGCGGGCCGACGGGGACCGGGAGCTGGCCAAGCAGATCACCGAGCTGCGCAAGCCGACCGTCTCCGCGTGGCTGATGAACCTGCTCGTCCGCGACGACCCCGGCTTCGCGGACCAGGTGGTCGCCCTCGGCGAGGGCCTGCGCGATGCCGAGCGGTCCCTCGACGGACCCGCGCTGCGCGAGCTCAGCACCCAGCGACGGGCGCTCGTCCGCTCCCTGACCGCGCGTGCCCGCAAGCTCGCACAGCCCGCGGGCCAGCGCATCGGCGACTCGGTCACGCAGGAGCTCGACGCGACGCTCACCGCGGCGCTCGCCGACCCTGCGGTCGCGCGCGAGGTCACCTCGGGCCGGCTCACGGCCTCGCGCGAGTGGTCCGGCTTCGGCAGCGCGGACACGACCGCCACGACGACGACCGGCGCGCGGACGACGCCGACCCCGAGGCCGAAGCCATCGGCGCCGAAGGAGGACGAGGAGCCCCCGAAGCGACCCAGGCTGACCCTGGTCAAGCCGGCGGTCGACCCGGAGGAGGCTCGGCGTGCCCGCGCGGAGGAGCGCCGCCAGCGCGCGATCGACGAGGCCGACAAGGCTCTCGACGCGGCGGACCAGGCGCTCGCCGAGGCCCAGCGCAAGCACGACGCCGCACGGCAGGTCCGCGACGAGAGCGCGGCCCTGCTCGACCGCGCGGAACGCGCCGCGCAGGACGCCCACGACGAGGAGGACGACCTGGTCAAGGCGCTGGCGGAGGTTCGTCGCAAGCTGGCGGCCGCGGGCAAGGCCGCGACGATCGCGGACAAGGACGTCGGCCAGGCCCAGGCGAACCTCCGGCACGACGAGAAGGAGGCGACGACGACCGAGCGCGAGCTGCAGCGGGCCGAGCGCGCCAGGGACGCGGCCGCGACCAGGAGGGACGAGCTGTGAAGGACGACGCCGAGCAGGTCCTCGTCGAGTCGCCGCAGCAGTGGCGCGAGTGGCTGGCCGAGAACCACGCGACGTCGTCGGGAATCTGGCTCGTCACGTGGCGCGCGGCGAGCGGGAAGCCCCAGGTGACCTACGAGGAGGCGATCGAGGAGGCGCTCTGCTTCGGCTGGATCGACGGCCAGGCGCAGACGCTCGACGCCGACCGCACCGCGCTCTGGCTGACCCGCCGACGTCCCGGCAGCGGGTGGAGCGTCCTGTCCAAGCAGCGCGTGGCGCGGGTCGAGGCGGACGGCCGCATGACGCCGGTCGGCCGCGCGGTGATCGACGCCGCCCAGGCGGACGGGTCCTACAGCCGGTTCGACGACGCCGACAACCTGGTCCTGCCGCAGGACCTCCTCGACGCCTTCGACCAGCGCCCGGGAGCGCGCGAGCACTGGGAGACGTTCAGCGAGGCGGTCCGCCGCGGCATCCTGCGCTGGATCGTCGACGCCAGGCGGGACGTCACGCGCACGGCCCGGATCGAGGAGACCGCGGACCTGGCGGAGCAGGGAATCGCCGCCCACCAGCAGGTTCGCCGCTAGGAAACCCTGGTCGGGACGCACCTTTTGTGGTCCACTTCCGAGGTGAACTCGACCAAACCTGAGAAGCCCGTCCAGAACACCAAGGGCCTGGGCTACATCTCCATCGCGATCCTCGTCATCTTCCTGGTGGTGGTGGTCGTCCGGGGCGTCGCCACGTTCGACGGGGAGAACCATCCCGGCCTGGACTACCTCTTCTTCGTCGGCCTCGTCTTCGGCCTGATCTTCTTCGCCACCCTTGCGGTGAAGTTCCTGTTCATCGGCGACGACAAGGACGACTGACCCCGACGCACGACAGAGCCGCACGGTCCGACGAGGGACCGTGCGGCTCTGTCGTGCCCTTGGGGGAGTCGGTCAGACCGCGACCGCACCCTCCGTCGGCAGGTCGTCCTTCTTCGCGGAGATCAGGGTGGCCGCCGCGGCCAGGCCGACGAACATCAGCACCGCGCCGCCGAGGTAGGCGACGTGGTAGCCGGCCACCTGGGCGGTCGCGAGCATGGCCTGCGTCGGCTCGGACCCGCCGGCCAGGTCGGTGAGCTTCGAGGCGGTCGCGCTGATCGCGAACGTGCTCAGCAGGGCGAGGCCCAGGGAGCCACCCACCTGCTGGGACGTGTTGAGCAGGGCGCTCGCTACGCCGGCGTCGTGCTTGCCCACGCCGACGAGCGCGGTGCTCGACGCGGGGATGAACACGGCCGCCATGCCGAGGCTCATGACCGTGATGGCCGGGAGCACGGTGGTCACGTACGACGAGTCGGGCGTGGTCCGCAGGAGCAGCAGCATGCCGGCGATCGCCAGCGAGATGCCGACCAGCATCAGCGGCCGCGGCCCGACGCGGGGCAGGATCTGCGACACGATGCCGGCGCCGATGATGATGCCGATGCTGAACGGCAGGAACGCGAACCCGGCCTTGAGCGGCGTGTAGCCGAGGATGTTCTGCAGGTAGAGCGTCATGAACAGGAACATCGAGAACAGCCCGGCGCCGATCATCAGGAAGACGATGTAGGAGCCACCGCGGTTGCGGTCGAGCACGATGCGCATGGGGAGCAGCGGGTTCTTGACCCGGGTCTCGACGATCACGAACGCGACCAGCAGCGCGACGGAGATCGCCAGGAGCGTCACGACGGTCGGGTCGCCCCAGCCCACCGTGCCGCTGCCGTCGGCCTGCTGCTTGGAGGCCTCGGTGAAGCCGTACACGAGCAGGGCCAGGCCCAGGCTCGAGAGCACGGCGCCGGGGATGTCCAGGTGCCGGTCGCCCGGAGCCTTCGACTCCACCACGTACCGGAGCGCGAGGATGACCGTGATCAGCGCGATCGGCAGGTTCACGTAGAGGCACCAGCGCCAGCCGAGCCACTCGGTCAGGACGCCGCCGAGGATGAGGCCGATGGCCGCGCCACCGCCGGAGATGGCGCCGAACACGCCGAACGCCCGCGCACGGTCGCGACCCTCGGTGAAGGTCACGGTGATGATGGCGAGCGACGCGGGAGCGAGCAGCGCGCCGAAGGCACCCTGCAGCGCACGAGCGGCGAACAGCAGGGACTCGGACTGGGCCGCGCCGCCGAGGCCGGACGCAACGGCGAAGCCGACGAGGCCGATGATCAGGGCGCGCCTGCGGCCGATGTAGTCGGCGATCCGACCACCCAGCAGCAGCAGACCGCCGAAGGCGAGCGTGTAGGCCGTGATGGCCCAGGAGATGTCCTGCGCGGGGATCTCGAGCTCGGTCGCGGCGGACGGCAGCGCGATGTTCATGATCGCGGAGTCGAGCACGATCATGAGCTGCGCGATGGCGACGACACCGAGGATCACCCAGCGGCGACGGTCGTGGGCGGCGGCCGCGAGGGCCGCTTCGTCTTGGGGAGAGTCGACCGCTTCAGCGGTCGTCAGGGCAGGTTCGGACACAGCAAACTCCGGGGGGAGAAGGGGTGGCGGCGTCGCCGGAGGAGTGGACCGCTACGGCGGTCCGGAGGAGCAGACCCGATATTCCTCACCCGGGCGCAACGTCAGTGCATCAGCCGATACCTGCGCCGGTCAAGGAATTTGTCTTCGCTCGGAGCGAATTCTCTCAGGCTCCTCTCAGGGGCTTCGCACACCCGCTCCGCGCGGTCGCTCGTAGGGCCCGAACACCGTCGGATGCCCGAACATTCCGTGTCGGCTGGGCTGAAACACCTAGTGAAGGGGCAGGTCAGCGCCCGCTTTGGAGGACCGGCGCTCGCACGGGTAGCCTGTGCTGGTCCTGGAGACGTCGCATAGCCCGGTCTAGTGCGCGACCCTGCTAAGGTCGTGAAGGCGCAAGCCTTCCGTGGGTTCAAATCCCACCGTCTCCGCCAGAATGCAGTTCGATACGGGCCCGGTCCGACCAGGATCGGGCCTTCGTCGTTCAGGTGGCGCGCGGAGCGGCGCGTCGTGCGAGCACCACGTCTGTGACGATCACCGCTGCGAGCACCAGGTTCGACACCCAGTTTAGGGTCAGGGGCGTCACGAACGACCGCAGCCCGAACGCCGCGAGCACCACGACGACACCGACCAGGTGCGTGACGGACCACCGGCCACCCGTCGTCCGTCGGAACAGCGCGTTGCCCAGCAGGTACACGGCGGTGGCGCCGCAGATCAGCCCCGCTGTCCAGGCGTCCGTCGACCCCTCGTGCCCGAGCGGGTGTGCCAGGACGAGCTCGTCGGCGACGGCGGTGAGCACGATGCCGATGATCAGCAGGTAGGGCACGTAGGTGTACGCGGTCTGCGCGGTCATCCCGGGGTTCTCCTGCGCGGCGAAGAACTCGGTGGCTCGCCGCTCGGACCGCGCGAAGAAGAGCAGCCACATCAGGACGGTGCTGACGAACGCCGCGAGGAACGCGAGCACGGTCGTGACCGAGACCTCGGTCTCCGAGAACGCGCTGCCGGTGACGATGATCGACTCGCCCAGGCTGATGATCAGGAACAGCGAGACCCGCTCGGCCATGTGCGTGCCGTTCACGGCCCACGTGCTGGGATCCGTCGGACCCATGAACGGCACCCAGAACAGGGCGCGCGGCCCGACGACGTCGATCAGGGCCGCGACGACCCACAGGACGAGCCGCTCGTTCCCCTCCACGAGGGCGCCGGCGATCCAGAACCCGCCCGACACCGCGAGCCACACCAGGATCCGTTGGAAGTTGACGGCGTTCTCCGGCCAGTGCCGGCCCATCGCCCAGATGGTGAAGCCGGTGCGCCCGAGCTGGATGAGCACGAACGGGATCGCGAACAGCAGTGCCTTGTCGCCGAAGGCCTCGGGGATCGCCGACGACATGAGCAGCCCGAGGAGCATGAGCGCCAGCAGCACGGTGCGCACTGGGATCTTGTCGGGGTCCAGCCAGTTGGTCACCCACGTGGTGTCGATCCACAGCCACCACACCGCCCAGCCGAGCACCAGCGTCTCGACGAGCGTCCGCCCGTCGGTGTGGTGGATGAGCATGTGCGACATCTGCGTGACCGCGAAGACGAACACCAGGTCGAAGAACAGCTCGACGTAGCCGACCCGGCTGCCGTCGTGCCCGGACCCGTGCCGCAGCACGTCGGCACGCATGCCCCACCGGCCGCCGCCAGTCCCGATCCGCACGGTCCCCGTCGTCATGCGCGCGATCCTGCCAGACCCTGGGTTTGGGCGGACGGCCTCCCGGCCTGTATCGTCATCTCCGGTCCTGCGGGGCCACGCGCCCGTAGCTCAATGGATAGAGCATCTGACTACGGATCAGAAGGTTGGGGGTTCGAGTCCCTTCGGGCGCACACCGTCGAGGCCCGTCGCATCTGCGGCGGGCCTCGTTCGTCGTCTCCGGCGACGCCACCAGCAGGTTCGTCAATTCACAGGTGGAACCCTTAGCATCCTCCCCAGCCTGCCGATCTGAACATCCGCGAGAGCGGCGGGCCTTCGTGCTTGGTCCGGGTGTCAGATGCGGCGACGGCCGATGCCGCGGCCGGGCGTGACGGCGGCGGCGACCACCGCGGTCTTGGCGATCGGCGCGGGGCCGGGGGACGAGACGACGGCGGCGACGGCGGCGGTCTTGGCGACCGGGTGGCCGATCACGCCGACCCGTCCGATGCGTGCGGGGCGAAGCGGCATGGTCAGGCTCCTTCGATGAGGGTTTCGTCGGCGGCGATCGAGGCGATGATCGCCTGGATCGGGATGCGTCCGTCGGCGATCAGCTGACCACCGGCGCGGCGCGCGGCGGACGCGAACGGCGCCGCCCACAGGTTCTCGTAGATCAGGACCCCAGCGACGCTGCCCGGATCCATGGCGGCGGCCAGGTTCTCGACGTCGTCCGCGGCGAGCAGCTCGGCCAGCTCGGCCTCGATCGCCTCCAGCTCGCCCAGCTCGGGGATGTCGGACAGCTCGGCCGCGTCGACGGAACCGTCCTCGTTCTTGGTCAGGATCAGGACGTCGATCACGCGGATGGTGCCGGCCTCGACGAGGGCGAGCAGCTCCTCGACCATCTCCCCGGTGAAGTTCTGCGCTCCCGCCGGGAACTCGACCACGACGTAGTCCACGGGGCCTAGCTCGTCGAGCGATGTCTCTGTCATCGTGCGTTCCTCCGAGTGGATGGCATTGCCCTGACCAGGGCAGACGGTGCGTATCGTGCACGCTCACCTTCGCACGACGGGGCGTCGCGGACCAGGGTCTTCGCCACCCGTTCTGTGGACCGGTCCGCGCCCCTGAGGCTAGGGTCCGACGAGGGCAGAAGGGCTGGTCAGACGGTCCGCCCCACGGGTCCGCGGCACGAGCCCGAGACCCCGCTCGAGGGATCGGAACCGCACGTGGTCAGTACCGAGGTCGTGCCGACGAGCCCCGAGGCGCAGGTCAGGAAGACGAGTGCCGAGGTCCACCCGATCGACGACCGGTGGCCGGACCGGATCGCGGCCGCGATGTTCGTCGCGCTCGCGCTGGTGCTGGTCTCGGCCGTGGTCCCGCCGCTGCGGCAGTACTTCATGCGCGACGACGACATCGTCTCTCTGGTCTTCATCCCGATCATCCCGAACTTCGTCTACGCGGCGCTCCTGGCGAGCATCGGGGTAGCCCTGAACCGGCGCCTGCGCTCGGCGTGGTGGCTGCTGGTCATCTGGTGGGTCGTCCTTCCGCAGCTCGGCCGGATCTACGAGCTCGCCGACGGCGGCTCGTGGTGGAACGCGGTCGGCCTGGTCGTCATGACGGCCGTGCTGGTCCAGCTGTGGCGGTGCCGACGCCAGTTCAGCGCCCGAACGCGCCGAGGCTCGTTCTGGGCCGCGCTCGGGTTCTTCCTCGTCGGCGGGGTGGTGATCCTGCTCGCCGGGAGCTGGTTGGTCACCCGGTTCGGGACGAGCGACGGCGCGGGCTCGGCGGTCTACTTCGTCTGGGACAACATGCTGGGCGACCTGGGCCTGGTGGACCAGGCGAGCTCTGCGACGGCTCCGCTGTGGGTCCGGGGCGTGATCGACCTGGTCGGCGCGGCCGTCGTCCTGGGATCCGCCTACCTGCTGTTCCGTACCCCGCGGTACACCCACACGCTCGACGCAGCGGACGAGGCCCGCGTCCGCACGCTGCTGCGCGACTTCGGCGGCGAGGACTCGCTGGGCTACTTCGCGACCCGTCGCGACAAGTCCGTGGTCTGGGACTCGGGTTCGGCGAGCACGGCGCGGGCGGGCATCTCCTACCGCGTCGTCGGGTCGGTCAGCCTGGCCAGCGGCAACCCGGTCGGGGACCCGCTGCGCTGGCCCGACGCCATCGAGGCGTGGCGGCGGCAGGCGCGGACCAACGGCTGGTCGCTCGCGGTGATGGGCGCGGGCACCAACGGCGCCGTCGCGTACACCGGTGCGGGACTCAAGGCGTGGGAGATCGGCGACGAGGCGATCCTCGACCTGCGGACGTTCTCCCTGGCCGGACCGGGCATGAAGGCGGTGCGTCAGTCGGTGGCCCGCCTGCAGCGACGGGGCTACACGACCCACGTGGAACGCCACTCCGCGCTCGACGCGGAACGCTTCGCGGCGCTCGACTCTGCGGCCGCGCGGTGGCGCGGGGACGGCGGCGACGAGCGCGGCTTCTCGATGGCGCTGGGACGGCTCGGCGACGAGCTCGACGGCGACTGCGTGCTGGTCGAGGCGCACGACGAGGAAGGGCGGCTGCGCGGGTTCCTCAGCTTCGTCCCGTGGGGTCGCAACGGGGTGTCGCTGGACCTGATGCGCCGCGACCCCACCGCCGACAACGGCCTGGTCGAGCTCATGGTCTCCTCGCTCGCCGAGCGGGGCACGGCGTTCGGCGCGGGCCGGCTCTCGCTGAACTTCGCCATGTTCCGGGAGGCGTTCGAGCGGGGCGCGGAGGTGGGGGCCGGTCCGATCGCGCGCCTCTGGCGGTCGTCGCTCGTGCTGGCCAGCCGGAACTGGCAGCTCGAGTCGCTCTACCGGTCGAACGCCAAGTACCAGCCCGAGTGGCAGCCGCGGTTCATCTGCTTCGAGTACACCTCGGACCTGCCGCGGATCGGTACCGCCGCGGGCAGCGCGGAGGGCTTCCTCACGCGCCCCAGCCTCGGGCTGCTGAACCGGCGTGGCAAGGCCGCCGGAGCGGGCGAGCTCGAGCGGGCCGCGGCCGAGTACGCCGCGCAGGTGGAGGCGCAGATCCCTGAGGCGCCGGACCCCGTCGAGGCCGCGCTCGCGGCCGACCACCTGCCCGAGCAGCAGCGGGTCCGGCGCGACAAGGCTGAGCGGCTGCGCGCCCGCGGCATCGACCCGTACCCGGTCACCTACCCCCGCACGCACACGCTCGCGGAGGTCGTCGCGCAGCATCCCGACCTCCCGCCGGACACCGCGACGGGTGCCGTCGTGAGCGTCACCGCGCGCGTGATCCGCAAGCGCGACGGCGGACGGCTGGGCTTCGGCACGCTGCGCGACGGCAGCGGCGACCTGCAGGTGATGGTCGACGCGCACGAGGTGAGCGCCGAGGACCTGGAGCTGTGGCGGCACGACGTCGACCTGGGCGACCACATCGGTGTCACGGGCGAGGTCATCACGACCCGCCGTGGCGAGCTCTCCGTACGCGCCTCGAGCCTGGCCATGACCAGCAAGTCGCTGCGCCCGCTGCCCGACAAGCACCACGGCCTGACGGACCCCGAGGCCCGCATCCGGGCGCGGTACGTCGACCTCATCGTCCGGCCCGCCGCCCGCGACATCGCCTACACCCGCGCCACCGTGGTGCGCAGCGTGCGCGACTCCCTGCACGCCCGTGGGTTCACCGAGGTGGAGACGCCGATCCTGCAGGTGATCCACGGCGGCGCCAACGCGCGACCGTTCGAGACGCACATCAACGCGTACGACATGGACCTCTACCTGCGCATCGCCACCGAGCTCCACCTCAAGCGGCTGCTCGTCGGCGGCATGGAGAAGGTGTTCGAGATCGGCCGCCAGTTCCGCAACGAGGGCGCCGACTTCAAGCACAACCCGGAGTTCACGTCGCTCGAGCTCTACGAGACGTACGGCGACTACAACACCATGCGCGTGCTGACGCAGGAGCTCATCCAGGAGGCCGCGACCGCGGTGTACGGGTCGCCCGTCGCCCGTCGCACGGACGCCGAGGGCAAGGTCCAGGAGTTCGACCTCTCGGGCCAGTGGCCCGTGAAGACGATCTGCGAGGCGGTCTCCGAGAAGCTGGGCGACGAGATCACCGCGGACACGCCCGTGCACGTGCTGCAGCGGCACGCCGAGGCGATCGGGCTCGAGCTCGACCAGGACGCGTCGTGGGCCGTGGTGCTCGAGGAGATCTACGGCGAGCTCTGCGAGAGCACCACGACGACGCCCGTGTTCTACACGGACTTCCCGAAGGAGAACTCGCCGCTGACCCGCCAGCACCGCGTGGACCCGCGGCTGGCCGAGAAGTGGGACCTGGTGATCTTCGCCGCCGAGCAGGGCACCGCCTACTCCGAGCTCGTGGACCCCATGGACCAGCGCCGCCGGCTCGTCGAGCAGTCGCTGCTCGCCGCCGCGGGCGACGCCGAGGCCATGCAGGTGGACGAGGACTTCCTGACCGCGCTCGAGTACGGCATGCCCCCGACGGGCGGCATGGGCATGGGCATCGACCGGCTCGTGATGAACCTGACGGGTCTGAGCATCCGCGACACGATCCTGTTTCCCCTGGTTCGCCCGAGCTCCTGACCCGCGCGTTCACCCGCCCGGTCGACGCCTGACCGGAACGTCGTCCACATGCGCGAGGATGGGGGGATGATCCGCGTCTTTCTTCTCGACGACCACGAGGTGGTCCGCCAGGGGCTGCTGCGCCTGATCGACGCGGACCCCGACATGACCGTCGTCGGCGAGGCGTCCACGGTGGCCGAGGCGCTGGTCCGCGCGCCCGTCGCGAAGGCCGACGTCGCGCTCCTCGACGTCCGGCTGCCCGACGGCAGCGGGGTCGAGGTGTGCCGGGAGCTGTCCTCGTCGGACAGCGGCCTGAGGTGCCTGATGCTCACCTCCTACGAGGACGACGAGGCCCTGCTGGCGGCGATCACCGCGGGGGCGGCCGGGTACGTGCTCAAGGAGATCCGCGGGCCGCAGCTGCTGGACTCGATCCGCGCGGTCGCGGCGGGCCGGTCGCTGATCGACCCCGCCACCAAGGCGCGGGTGCTGGAGCGCGTCCGCGAGTCGCAGGGCCACGACGCCCGCCTCGACCTGCTCACGCCCCAGGAGAGCGCGGTGCTCGACCTCATCGGCGAGGGCCTGACCAACCGCGAGATCGCCGGCCGGATGTTCCTGGCCGAGAAGACGGTCAAGAACTACATCTCGAGCCTGCTGGCCAAGCTCGGCGTCCGCGGCCGCACGCAGGCGGCTCTGTTCATCGCCGAGCAGCACCGATCAGAAGGCCGCTGAGGCTGACGCCCCACTCGTAGGCACGCTCCAGCTCGCCCTCGCGCAGCGGCCCCTTGAGACCCTCGACCCAGAAGCTCTCGGCCTCGGCCGTCAGCTCGAAGCCGTTCCGGCTGAGCAGGCGCCAGGCGCCCGCCGCCGCGGACCCGGGTACGTGCGGGCTGTGGATGCGCGTGTCGAACGTGGCCGAGTAGACCGGTCGCCCCGGAGGTTCCAGCTGGTGCAGCCACTCGCGCACGCCCGTGGACTGGCTCGTCGCGGGCAGTCCGGCCTTGGCCTGCGCGTCCGCCCGCGTGGACGGCCGGCTCATGCCGAACGCCTGCGTCGGACCGCCGACCACCAGCAGCTCGACCGTGCGGGGCAGCGTCGTGGGAGCGACGTCGACCCGACGCAGCGCCGCATCCTCGACGTGGTCCGCCAGGCCGCGCCAGACGGCCTCCGCGACCATCCCCGTGTTGCCGAACGACGACTCGTACACGACAAGTGCCCGCATCGTCCCCACCTCCTTGTGTCTCCTCCAGTGTTCGACGCGTGCCGGGAGGACCACAGGGCCGAACGGCCCTGATCGGCCGCCTATGCTCCGACCATGGAGCACGACGACCGTCTCGAGGAGCTGATGAGCGCGGTCGCATCGTTGTCCTCGACGCTCGACACGGCCACGGTCCTCAGGCGCCTGGTCGAGGCGGGCTGTCGCCTGACCGGCGCGCGCTACGGCGCGCTCGGCGTGATCGGCGAGCTCGGCGGACTCGTCGAGTTCGTGCACAGGGGGATCGACGACGAGACGGCCGCGGCGATCGGCCCGCTGCCCACGGGCCGTGGTGTGCTCGGCCACCTGAGCGTGAGCCCGCACGCGATCCGGCTGCACGAGATCAGCGAGCACCCGGCATCGGTCGGCTTCCCCGCCCACCACCCGCCGATGCACTCGTTCCTCGGGGTCCCCGTCCGGGCGCGCGACGAGGTGTTCGGCAACCTGTACCTGACCGAGAAGCACGACGCCCTCGGTGCTCCGCAGGACTTCACGGCCCGCGACGAGCAGGTGGCGATCGCGCTCGCGTCCGCGGCCGGCATCTCCGTGGGGCATGCCAGGGCCTACCGCCGAACCCGCGAGCACGAGCTCTGGCTCGAGGCCGCCGCGGCGTGCAGCGAGGCGTTGACCAGCGGCATCCCCCGGCCGGACGCGCTCGACCTGGTCCGGGCACGGGTGGGCGCGGTCGCGGAGGCCTCGGCGGTGATGATCCACGACGACGTGCCCGCCGAGCTCGCCGACGAGCTCACGGGGAACATGCCGGTCCTGCGCCGCCTCCACGACGGGACGGACCTGGGCCTCGCGGGCCCGGTCTGGGCGCTCGCCGTCCCGCTGCGTAGCGGCGACCGCTGGGTGGCTGCGCTGACCGTCTGCTGGCCCGGGCCCGTCGGCGACACCGGTCCACAGCTCGACCTGACCAGCATCGCGGGGTTCGCCGAGCAGCTGGCGTTGTCGCTCGACGTCGCCGAGGCGCAGGCCGACCGCGCCCGTCTGGCGGTCCTCGAGGAGCGCGAGCGCATCGCCCGCGACCTGCACGACATGGTGATCCAGCGGCTGTTCGCGATCGGCCTCGACGTCCAGGGTGCCGCCCAGGACGCCGTCAGCACCGACGTCGCGCGGCGGCTCGAGGGCGCCGTGGACGACCTCGACGAGACGATCAAGGACGTCCGTACGACGATCTTCCGGCTCGGCGCCCGCGGCGGCTCGACCTCCGGCCTCCGGCACCCCATCGACGCCGAGGTGGTCCGCGCGCGGCAGGGGCTCGGCTTCCTCCCGCGGCTGCGGATCGAGGGGGTCACGGCGACGGTTCCCGACGAGGTCAGCGCCGACGCGGTCGCGGTCGTCCGGGAGGCCCTGGCCAACGTCGCCCGGCACGCGCGCGCCCGCGAGGTCGTGGTGCGGGTGTTCATCGGCGCCGACCTGCTGGTCGAGGTGCAGGACGACGGCGTCGGGATCGCGCCCGGTGTGACGCGCCGCAGCGGTCTGGGCAACCTCGAGGAGCGGGCACGCCGGCGCGGTGGGTCGATGCGCGTCGACCCCGTGGACGACGGCGGCACGCTGCTGGCCTGGGTGGTCCCGCTGACGACAGGCTGACCTCAGCCGTTGTCGTGCACCACGAGCACGGGGCACGAGGCGGACCGGACCACGTCGGAGCTGACCGAACCGAGCAGCATCCCGCGGAAGCTCCCCAGCCCGCGCGTCCCCACCACGAGCAGCGCGGCGTCGCGTGCGAGCCCGACCAGGCCGTGCGCCGGTTCGTCGTCGATGAGCTCGACCCGGACGTCCAGCCCCGGGTTCTCCTCGAGCAGCGAGCGCCGGACGCGCAGCGCCGCCTGGTGCGTGCGGTCCTCGACGTCCTGCGTGGCCAGCGGAGGCACGCTCCCCTCCCCGAACGGGTCCGGGATGGTGGGCCGGGCGTGCACGACGACGAGAGAGCGGCCGCGCATCCACGCCTCGCGGGCCGCCACGCGCGCCGCCTCGAGCGATGCGGGGGAGCCGTCGACGCCGACCACGATCGGCGCCTCGGGCGGGGTGGTGCTGTCCGGGTCGTGCCGAACGACGGCCACCGGGCACCGGGCGTGCGCCGCCAGGTGCGCCGCGAGCACGCCCGTGCGGCCGCGGGCGGACGGCAGGCCCGCCCCGACGACGACGAGCTGGGCGTCGGTGCTCAGCTCGCGCAGCTCGGGCACCGCCGACCCGTGCCGTACGTCGAGGGAGACGTCCAGGCTCGGGTGGCGGGCCGCCTCGCGGTCGCGCAGCCGCGACAGGTAGCCCTTGGCCTCGACGCCGGCGTCCTGCACGTCGACGACCGGGTAGGTGCCCCAGAAGCTGGACATCCAGGGACTGTCGACGACCTGGGTGAGCACCACGCGGGAACGTCGTCGGACCGCCTCGGCGATGCCCCAGGACAGCGTGCTCGCGCTGTGCGCGGTCCCGTCCAGGGCGATGACGACAGGTCCGTCGGTACGCATGAGGAGCCTCCTCGGTCCGGCGGGGGCGATCGACGGTCGTCGTCGACGCGTCCCGCTCCTCCCACCCTGCGCCCGCGACCGGCCGCTGTCCCGGGACCTCTGGCCCTGATCCGGGCCGCAGGAGCCCGTGAACGCGGGACGTTCGGCCCTGGGGAGGTCCCTGACCCGCGGAGGAGTGTGTGAAGCACCAGAACACAACCTGACGGGTTCCTTCACAGAAACCCCCGCACCTAGGAGCAGACCATGGCCGCCACCCACCCCGAGATCACGACGTCGGTCCATCCGGCAACGATGGTCGAGGACGACCTCGTCACCTCGTCGGCCGGCCGCCGTGTGCTGGCCGTCGCCCGGCTGGCCACGGGATTCATCTTCCTCTGGGCGTTCCTCGACAAGACGTTCGGTCTGCACTACAGCACGGGGGCCGCTGTCGCCGAGGGCGACCCGAGCCTCTCGTGGATCAACGGCGGGACGCCGAGCCAGGGCTTCCTGACCTTCGCCGCGCAGGGCCCGTTCAAGGGCTTCTTCAACTCGATCTCGGGCGTCGGCACGGACTGGCTGTTCATGCTCGGCATGCTCGGTGTGGGCCTCGCGGTCATGCTCGGCATCGGCCTGCGGGTCTCGGCCGTGGCCGGCTCGCTCATCATGGTCATGATGTGGGCAGCCGAGTGGCCGCTGATCCAGGGCTCGACCAACCCGCTCGTCGACTACCACATCATCTACGCGCTGGTGCTGATCCTCAGCGCGGTCCTGCTGGCCGGTGACACCTGGGGCCTCGGCCGCCGGTGGGCCAGGCTCCCGATCGTGCAGCGCTGGGGCTGGCTGCGCTGATCGGAGCTCCAGGCAGAAGGCGCGACACTCTCCCCTGGGTGTCGCGCCTTCGTCGTGCCTTCTAGTCTCGGCTCAGCCGGTCCCGCGAGCCGGACCCGACGCGAGGTGCGCGATCGTGGAGCAGACGTTGGGCCGTGAGGTCGTCGACTCGCGCGCGCTGCGCCGGTTCGACCTCTTCCTCGTCGTGACCGCCGCGACGGTCCTGGTCGTGCGCGCCTACCTGACCGCGACGGGCTTCCCGCAGGTCGGCGGCAGCCTGCACATCGCGCACGTGCTGCCGGGCGGGCTGCTGCTGGCCATCGGCCTGACGATCGCGTCGACGAGCGTCGGCTCGGTGGGCAAGGCGTGGGCGAGCCTCGTCGGCGGCATCGGCTTCGGCCTGTTCGTCGACGAGATCGGCAAGTTCCTCACCCGCGACAACGACTACTTCTACCGGCCGACGTTCGCGGTCATGTACGGCGTGCTCGTCGTGATCTACGTGGTCGGGCGCGAGGTCATCAGCCGGCGTCCGCCCACCGAGCGCCACGTGCGGGCGGTCGCCGCGCAGGCCGTCGCGGACGCCGCGCTGGGGGAGCTGTCGCCGGTGCGTCGCGACGAGGTCGTCGCGACCCTCGCCAGGCACACCACCCCCGAGACCGTCGCTCGGTACGAAGGGCTGCTCGACCACGGTGCGCCGAGCCGCCGGTTCAGCCCGGACGACACCTTCGCCGTGGTGCTGCGCGAGAGCCGGGGCGTGGTCGCGTGGCTCGCGGCCCGGCGCCTGGTCCGCGGTCTGATCTGGGCCTACCTGGCGATCCAGGTGCTCGGCGGCGCGATCGGCACCGCCGCCGTGATCTTCGTGAGCCTCAGCTCGGACCCGGAGGCGGCGACGGCGATCTCCGACACCGACAAGGTCGAGATCCTCGCGCTGAGCGCGCAGGGCATCCCCCTCGCGATCGGGCTGCTGCTCCTGCTGCTCCGTCGCCGCACCGCCGGCCTGAAGTTCCTGCGCGCGGGTCTGTTCATCTCGCTCACGTTCACGCTCGTGATCGAGTTCGGTCAGCAGCAGCTCGGCGCACTGACCCAGTTCGCGATCAGCATGGTCGTCTACGCCGTGGTCGGGGTGCTGCTGCGCTCGCAGGTCGCCGGTGAGGACCTCAGGCCCGGCGCTCCTCCACGGTCTTCTTGATCAGCACGAGCGGCAGCAGGAGCGTGCCGAGCATCGTGATGATCCAGACGAGGATCGTGCCGAAGAACCACGCCGACGTGCCGGAGATCTCCAGACCGTCGCTGACCAGGTTCGCGACCACCAGCGCGATGAACGTCGAGATCAGCCCGACCGCGCCCGTCAGCGCACTCGCGTTCTTGGTCGTCGACTTGAAGATGAACGGCGACAGGATGCTCTGCAGGACGGCGAAGATCAGCACGGCGACGATGAAGCCGTTCGTGTGGATCTCGAAGCCGTCGACGATGAGCGAGGTGATCCACAGGCCGAGGGCCGCGGAGCCGAGGAAGATCACGGTGCGGATGAGGAAGCGAATCATGGCCGGTCGGGTCTCCTCGTGAGGGGTGAGACAGGCGACCCTGCCTCTGCGCTCACCCTAGGGACTCGCAGGTGCGCAGGGAATCCCCCGGCGAATCGGCTGTGACCAGTTCGTTTGTTACGAGTGGTCGCAGCCGAATGAACTGTTAACACAGGGGCGCTAGCGTGGCACGGGTGACGGATACAACGACCCCCATCGCGACCCCAGAGCACACCGTCGAGGGCTTCGTCCGTGAGTTCCTGCGCGAGCTGAACTTCGGGCAGGGCACCGACCTCACCAAGGCGTCGGTGAACGACAAGTACCTCGCCATGGCCCGCACGGTGCGGCACTACCTCATGGTCCGCTGGCTGGCCACGCTGCGCCGGCAGTACCAGCTCCAGGCCAAGTCGGTCGCGTATCTGTCCGCCGAGTTCCTGCTGGGCCGCCAGCTCGACAACGCGCTGCTCGCCTCCGACCTCGAGGGCATCGTCGAGGAGGGGCTGGCCTCGCTGGGCATCGACCTCGCCGAGCTGCGTGACGCCGAGGTGGAGCCTGGCCTGGGCAACGGTGGCCTCGGCCGTCTCGCCGCGTGCTTCATCGACTCCCTCGCGACGATGAACGTGCCCTGCATCGGCTACGGCATCCGCTACGAGTACGGCATCTTCCGCCAGACGTTCGTCGACGGCTGGCAGGTGGAGAAGCCCGACAACTGGCTGGCTCTCGGCTCGCCGTGGGAGTTCCCGCACCCCGAGTCGGCGGTGACCGTCGACTTCGGCGGCCACACCGAGACGTACGACGACGCGGGCGTGACGCGCTCGCGGTGGGTGCCGGGCTGGAGCGTCCTCGGCGTCCCCTACAACTACATGGTCCCCGGCTTCGAGAACGGCCGCGTCAACACGCTGCGCCTCTGGAGCGCCCGCGCGACCCGCGCGTTCGACCTCGAGATCTTCAACGCCGGCGACTACGCGCAGGCCGTGCGCGCGCAGACCTTCGCGGAGAACATCTCCAAGGTCCTCTACCCCGAGGACTCGACGCCGCAGGGCAAGGAGCTGCGTCTGCAGCAGCAGTACTTCTTCGTCGCGTGCTCGCTGCGCGACTTCCTCGACCAGGTGCTCCCGTCGGACTTCAACCTGCGCAACCTGCCCGAGCGGATCATCTTCCAGCTCAACGACACCCACCCCGTCATCGCGATCCCCGAGCTCATGCGGATCCTCGTCGACGAGAAGAAGTGGACCTGGGCGGACGCGTGGGAGGTCACGCAGAAGTGCTTCGCGTACACCTGCCACACGCTGCTGCCCGAGGCGCTCGAAGTCTGGTCGACCGAGCTCCTGGGCAAGCTCCTGCCGCGCCACCTCGAGATCATCTACAAGATCAACGAGGAGTTCATGGCCGAGCTGCGGGTCGCGTACCCGGACGACGAGCTGCGCGTGCGGCGCATGTCGATCATCGCCGAGTACCCCGAGCGCGCCGTCCGCATGGCGTATCTGGCGACGGTGGCCGGGTCCAAGGTCAACGGCGTCGCGGCCCTGCACTCGCAGCTGCTGCGCGACAAGGTGCTGCACGACTTCTCGGACCACTACCCCGACAAGTTCACCAACGTCACCAACGGCATCACACCCCGCCGGTTCGTCCGGCTGGCCAACCCGGGGCTGTCGGGGCTGATCACGTCGGCGATCGGCGACGGCTGGGTCACGGACCTGGAGCGACTGCGCGAGCTCGAGCCGCTGGCGGAGGACGCCGACTTCCGCGCCGCGTTCCGCCAGGTCAAGCGCGCCAACAAGCTCCGGCTGGTCGACGTGCTGGCCGAGCGCGACGGCATCACGGTGGACCCGGACACGATGCTCGACGTCATGGTCAAGCGCCTGCACGAGTACAAGCGCCAGACCCTGAAGCTCCTGCACGTGGTGACGCTGTACGACCAGGTGCGCTCGGGCCAGGTCTCCATCGAGGACGTCACGCCCCGCACGTTCGCGTTCGGCGCCAAGGCGGCCCCCGGGTACCGGATGGCCAAGCAGACGATCGGCCTGATCAACGCCGTCGGGCGGACCATCAACGCCGACCCCGAGCTCAAGGGCCGCCTGAGCATCGCGTTCCCGGCCAACTACAACGTCACGCTCGCGGAGAAGCTCATCCCCGCGGCCGACCTGTCCGAGCAGATCTCGCTCGCCGGCAAGGAGGCCTCCGGCACGGGCAACATGAAGTTCGCGCTCAACGGTGCGCTGACGATCGGTACGGACGACGGCGCGAACGTCGAGATCCGCGAGCTCGTCGGCGACGACAACTTCTTCCTCTTCGGGCTCCTGGAGCCCGAGGTGGCCGACATCGTCGACAGCGGCTACCACCCGACGTCCTACTACGAGTCGAACCGCTCCCTGCGGCACGCCCTGGACCTCATCGCGTCGGGGCACTTCTCGGGCGGCGACCGCGCGGTCTTCGAGCCGATCGTGTCCAACCTGCTGAACGAGGACCGGTTCCTGGTGCTCGCCGACTACCAGGCGTACATCGACGCGCAGGCCCGGGTCGACGTGGCCTACGCCGACACCGAGGGCTGGACGCGGTCGGCGGTGCTCAACGTCGCGCGGTCCGGGTTCTTCTCCTCCGACCGCAGCATGCGCGACTACATCGACCGCATCTGGCACACCGACCCGGTGGCGCCCGCGAGCTGAGGCCCCTGGGTAGGCCCGGGTCTGTGTTCGTCAGGCCCGGGCCTACCCTTGGCTCTGTGACACCACCGCCCAAGAAGTCCCAGGAGATGAAGGCGTCGACCGCCGCCGCCAAGCTCGACGTGTACCTGCCGGCCACGCCTGCGGAGTTCCAGGAGTCGTCGGTGACGCGCGACGAGCTGACCGAGCTCCAGCGCAACCCGCCGCAGTGGCTGGTCGACCTGCGCCGCGACGGACCGCACCCGCGCTCCGTGATCGCCGGCCGTCTGCGCATCTCGATCTCCGGGCTCGCGCGTGGCGGCGTCACCGACCCGCTGACGACCGCCGAGATCGAGGCCCTGCAGGCCGACCCGCCGTCGTGGCTGGTCCGCGAGCGTGAGATCGCCGCCGAGGTCCGTCGCGAGGAGCGTCGCCAGGAGTCCCGCGAGGCCGACCGCCGCGCCGCAGCCGCCTCGGCGGCCGCCGCCGAGAAGCCGAAGGCCTGACCGCAGCCGCGTCGCGTCAGCGGGTCCGACGCGGTTTGGGGCGGCTCTTCGTCGTCGGGCGGGGCTTGGCCGCCTTCGTGCGCGGCTGCTGCGGCTTCTTCGCCTTCGGTGCGGGCTCCGGCGCCGGTGCGCCGCGGCCGCGGCTCGAGGTGGCCGTGCGCCCGCGGACGATGCCGATGAACTCCTCGGTGAGGTCGTCGTAGCGGTCGGTCACCCACGCGAGGCCGATCGACGAACCGGGCGCCTCCCGGACGGTGCGCACGGTCAGGCCGCGGCGCTGGTGCAGCCGGCCGATCGACTGCGGGACGACCAGCACCCCGACGCCCGCGGCCACCAGGTCGACCGCGTCCGAGGTCGTCTCGACGACGCCGCCGACGAAGGCCGACCCGGGGGGATCGACCCAGCCCAGGGTGTCGTCGAGGGGGACGATCAGGGTCTCGTCGGCGAGGTCGAGGGCGTCGATCTCGTCGTCGGCGGCCGTGACGAGGTGGTCCTTGGGCACGACGACGACCGTGGCCTCCGTGTACAGCGGGATGACCGAGAGCTCGTCGCCGGCGACCGGCAGGCGCACGAGGGCCACGTCGGCCGACCCGTCGCGCAGCGCTTCGACCGCCTCGGCGGGCGTGGAGTGCACGAGCTGCACGGGGACGTCGGCCAGCCGCTCCTGCCAGACGCGCAGCCACCGGTCGGGGTTCACGCCGGGCACCAGCGCGACGCGGAACACGGTCTCGGCCGTCATCTGACCCTCCGGAAGATCAGGTCCCGGACCTCGTGGCCCAGGTCGAGGCCCCGCTGCTCGAACTTGGTGACCGGTCGCGACGCGGGCCTGGGCACGAAGCCGTCGGCCACGTTCGACAGGAACGGGTCCGCCGTCAGGGCCTCCAGCATCGCGTCGGCGTAGTCCACCCAGTCGGTCGCGCAATGCAGCACGCCGCCGACGCGCAGCCGCGACCGTAGCAGCGCCACGTGCGACGGCTGAACGAGCCGGCGCTTGTGGTGGCGGGCCTTGGGCCAGGGGTCCGGGAAGAACACGTGCACGGCGTCGAGGGACTCGGTCGGCAGCGCGCGACGGACCAGGTCGAGCGCGTCACCGTGGCCGACGCGGACGTTGGTGAGACCGCCGCGTGCGACGAGCCCGAGCAACGAGGCGACGCCCGGCAGGTGCGCCTCGACGGCGAGGTAGTCACGAGCGGGGTCGGCGGCGGCCATCGCGGCGGTCGTCTCGCCCATGCCCGAGCCGATCTCGAGCACCAGGGGAGCGGACCGACCGAACAGGGCCACGGTGTCCAGGGAGCCCGACCGGGTCTCGTCGTGCACCGAGAAGCCGAACCGCGGGAACTGGACCCGCAGGTCCTCCTCGCGCTCGGGGCCGAGCGACGAGCGGCGCGGGTGGTACGTGCGCAGCGGCTCGTGCGGACGCGCGGCTTCGAGGCGGAACGCGTCGGACGGGAGGCTCACGCTCGCCAGCGTAGGCGGCTGCGGTCAGGAAGTGAGCCGCGGTCCCATCACGGCGAACACCTCGCCGAACGGCCCGGCGGCGATCGCCATGCGGCCGAAGGGTGTGTCGGTGGGCGGGCTGACCACCGTCCCGCCGAGCTCCGTGACGGCCGAGGCCGCCGCGTCGGTGTCGGACACGGCGAAGTAGAGCGTCCAGGCAGGCGGGGCGGAGGCGCCCGCGGACGGGCTGTACTGGCCGACGCCGGCGAGCGGGCCGGCGCCCAGCGACAGCGACGCGTACGTGAAACCGGGTGCGCTGAGGTCGTCGACGGCGTACCCGAACACGTCCCGGTAGAAGGACAGCGCCTGCGGCTGGTCGTGCACCATGACCTCGGTCCAGGTGACCGATCCGGGCTCCTCGTCGACGTCCCAGCCGGTGTGGGTGCCGGCCTGCCACAGCCCGAACACCGCGCCCGTGGGATCGGCGTACAGGCCCATCGTGCCGAAGCCGAGGATCCCCATCGGTGCGAGCACCACCGACCCACCGTGGGCGAGCACGGACTCGGCGGTCGCGAGCAGGTCGTCGGTCGCGAGGTAGACGCACCACGCGGGCGGCGACGGGGGACCCATGGGCTCGGTCAGCCCGACCACGCGCCGGCCGTCGAGGAAGGCCTGCGTGTAGCCGCCGGTCTCGGGGCCGCCCACCTCGAACGTCCACCCGAACAGCGCGCCGTAGAAGTCCCGGGCGGTGGCCAGCGACGGGACGGTGATGTCGGCCCACGCCGGCGAGCCTGCCGGCCAGGCGTCGCGGTGGGTCGTCATGCGTCCACCCAACACCCGGGCAGGCTCAGGCGCAGGTCAGGAGACAGTCGCCGCGCCGGTGTGCTACCCAGGGCACATGTCGTCGAGCGAACCGAGCGTGCCGGTGGTTCCGGTCGACGACGAGTCGCCGGGCGACGAGAGCGTTCTGACGGTCGTCGTCGCGTTCGTCGCGAACATCCTCATCGCGGTGGCCAAGTCGTTCGCCGCGGTGGTCACCGGGTCGGCGTCGATGCTCGCTGAGGCGGCGCACTCCTGGGCGGACACGGGCAACGAGGTGTTCCTGCTCGTCGCGCAGCGACGGGCGGCCAAGCCGGCCGACCCCGCCCACCCGCTGGGCCACGGCCGCGAGGTCTACGTGTGGTCGCTGTTCGCGGCCATCGGCCTGTTCGCCGTCGGCGCCGGCGTCTCGATCACGCACGGCATCCAGGAGCTGGCCCATCCGGAGCCTGCGAGCGACTTCGGCATCGCCTACGCCGTCCTGGCCATCAGCGCGCTGCTCGAGGGTGCGTCGTTCTTCCAGGCGTCCCGGCAGGCCAAGGCCGCAGCCGCCCGGCGCGACCGCGACGTGCTGGAGCACGTGCTGGAGACCAGCGACCCGACCGTCCGGGCGGTGTTCTTCGAGGACGGTGCCGCGCTCGTCGGCATCGCGATCGCGTTCGCCGGGATCGGGCTGCACCAGCTCACGGGCTCGGCGACGCCGGACGCGATCGGGTCGATCCTCGTCGGCGTGCTGCTGGGCATCGTCGCGATCGTGCTCATCGACCGCAACCGGCGGTTCCTCGTCGGCGAGAGCGCCGACCCGGACCTGCAGAACGCGGCCCTGCGCGAGCTGCTCAGGCTCAGCGAGGTCGCCCGCGTCACCGAGCTGCGCCTGGAGTTCGTCGGCGCACGGATGCTGTTCCTGACCGGGGCTGTGGACCTCGTCGGCAACCTGCCCGAGGATGAGGCGTCGCACGTGCTCGCGTCGCTGGAGCGCAGGATCGCCGGCAACCCGCACATCGTCGGCGCCCTGCTCTCGCTCTCCGAACCTGAGGATGTCTCATTGGTGCCGAGGAACGCCTCGTGAAGGGGTGGGGCAGGCCCACCGGCAAGGACGTCGTCTCGGGTCTCACGGGGCTGCTGGCCACGTGGCGTCGCCGCGACGACGGGCGCTGGCTGGTCGCGGACCTGCCCGAGAGCGTGCCGTCGCACGCCGTGACCGCGCTCGCCGACGAGGGTCTCGGGTTCTTCGCCGAGGTGGCGCGCCTCGACGAGTCCTGGCCCCGGACCGACGAGACTCGGGGCGCGGCCCTGGTGCTCAGCCTGCGCACGGTCCCGGTCATCCCGTCGGCGACCTTCGTGAAGGCGGTGGTGTCGCAGCCGAAGCGTCTGGGCGAGCGCGACAACCTGCTGCTGCTCAGCGGGGTGTCGTCGCCGGTCGTGCTGGAAGCGCTGGAGGAAGCCGTGGCCCGCGGCGAGCAGTGGGTGGCCGACCATGACGACCGAGGAGCACAGACATGAGCACCGTCGACGACGCCCCGTTCCACGTCCCGGTCGGGGACCTGATCAAGCTCGCCCTGCCGGCGGCCGTGATGGGAATCTTCTGCTCGGTCTCGCTGATCTCGCTCAGCGAGATCGCGGAGCACCTGTCGGACTGGCTGTGGGACGACGTCTCGGCGTCCTTCGGCTTCGAGGCCCACGGCAACGCGTGGACGATCATCATGCTCACGGTCACGGGCTTCCTGATCGGGCTCGTCGTGCGGTACATGCCGGGCCACGCGGGCCCGGACCCGGCGACCCTCGAGCTCGTCGCGGCGCCGCTCAAGCCGTTCGTCCTGCCGGGCCTGGCCGTCGCACTCATCCTCATGCTCGCGGGCGGCGTCAGCCTCGGTCCGGAGAACCCGATCATCGGCATCAACGTCGGGATCATCGTCTGGGTCGGGCTGAAGCTCTTCCCGCGGGTCAACGCGCCGATCTGGCTCGCGATCGCGGTCGCCGGGACCATCGGCGCCATGTTCGGCACGCCCGTCGCGGCCGCGCTGCTCCTGTCGGAGCTGAACGCCGGCGACAAGCGCATCCCGCTCTGGGACAGGCTGTTCGCCCCGCTCGTCGCGGCCACCGCCGGTGCGTTGACGACGATGCAGCTGGCCGACCTCAACCTCTCGGTCGACGTGGGCACCTACGTCGCCGGAGGTCTGAAGGACCTGGGGCTGGCCATCGTCATCTCGCTCGCCACCGCCGCCTTCGGGCTGATCGCGGTGTACCTCTTCGTGCCGTTCCACAGCGCGTTCCAGAAGCTCCGGCACCCGGTCATCATGCTGACGGTCGGCGGTCTGCTGCTGGGCATCCTGGGCGCGATCGGCGGCGAGGTGACCCTGTTCAAGGGTCTGAAGCAGATGCAGGAGCTGCCGGGTCTGGCCGCGACGACCACCGCGGTCGGCTTCCTGGTGTTCGGCGTGGTCAAGCTGTTCGCGCTGCTGGTCGCCGCCACGTCGGGCTTCCGCGGCGGGCGCATCTTCCCGACGCTCTTCATCGGCGTGACGCTCGGGTTCGCGATCCACCAGGCGTGGCCGGACGTCGTCCCGCTGCCGCTCGCCGTCGGGAGCGCGTGCGTCGGCATCCTCGTGGCCGCGACGCGCAGCGGGTGGCTGAGCATCTTCATGGCGGTCGCGGTGGTGCCGCAGATGATCCTGCTGCCGGCGTTCATCCTCGCGACCCTCGTCGCGTGGCTGCTCGTGACCAACCGGCCGCAGCTCATCGCACCGAAGGCTCCCGAGCAGGTGGTAGCACCCACCTGATCACTCGTCCGGGTGGCCGGTGGAGAAACTGCCCCCGAACGAGTCCTCAGCAATCGCTCCCGGCAGTCGATGCGTTCGTATGAGTCGTCCTCTGCCCACGTCGCGCCGCCACCTCGGCGCCGTGATCGCCCTCAGCGTGCTCGGGCTCGTCCTGGCCGCGCCGACGGGTGCCCAGGCCACCGCCGCGTGCTCTCCCGCGCCGGTGTCGACCGAGCTCGACGCGGCAGGCTGGGACTTCTCCGAGTCGCGCACCGGCGGCCACCACGAGTACGTCCCCGGCGGCCTGCGGGTGTGGACCGACGGCGCGGACCTGTCGAAGGCGAAGTCGGCGGGCTACGTGGCCACCGACTTCGCGCTGGCCGACGCCGGCAGCGTGGACCTCGACGTCACCCAGAGCAGCGGCGCCGCCCCGGGCATCAACCTGACGATCTACGTCGACGGCGTCTGGAAGGGCAACCTGGTCCACGAGCCGCTGTTCGCCGACTGGTGGATCAACAAGCCGATCGCGGGCCTGCCGGCCGGGCCCAACCCGAGCTACCAGCTGGCCTACGGCACGCTCGACGAGGTGGTCGCCGCGTACGCCGCGAACAACGTCACCGACGTCCGGGTCCGTGCGATCGGCTTCTCGCTGGGGTCCGGCGCGATCGGCGACGCGGTCATCCACTCGGCCACCGCGGGCTGCGTCACGCACTCGTTCGGGCTCGCACCGCCGCCCAGCCCGAGCCCCTCGCCGACCGGCCCTCCCACCCCCGTCGCGCTGCAGACCTCGACGACGACGCCACCGAAGTCGTCGGCGGACCTCGTGCCGGAGGCCCAGGGCAAGGCCACCATCACGGGCGACCTGCGACCGGGCGGCGAGATCCTGGTGACGGTGCCGGGCCACGCCGGGGAGCAGGTGGAGATCGTCGTGTTCTCGACCCCCCGCAGCCTGGGCGTCCACACGCTCTCGGCGCAGGCGACGGCGTCGACCACGCTGCCGACCGACCTGACCGCGGGCGGGCACAGCGTGGCGGCCTACTCGGTGACGGGCGCCCTGATCGCGTGGGCTCCGATCGCGGTCAGCGCCGACGAGCTCGCCGCGACCGGGACCGACCAGGGAGCGCTTCGGCTGACGATCCTCGTCACCCTGCTCGCCGGGACGGCGTTCGTGCTCGTCAGCCGTCCAACCCGCCCCAGCGTCGCCAGGCATCGGCGCTGAGGTTCGGCACGTTGGCGTCCTCCGGGGACGGTCCGCGCACGAGCCGGCCGAGGATCCCCTCGTCCTGCGCGCAGGCGCGCCCGACGACCGTCCCGACGACGATCGCGAAGCTGAGCACGAACACCCACGAGATGTAGGCGAAGACGAGGCCGAGCACCCCGAACTCCTCGGCTCCCGTGGTCAGGACGATCGGCAGGTAGATCGTGCCGACGAGCCCCAGGACGGTCAGCGCGAGCGAGATCACGGCCCCCGTGAAGGCGAGCGCCCGCAAGGAGATCTCGGTGCGCATCAGCACCCAGGGCACGTAGGTCCACACGACGGTCCAGACGACGAACCGGACGACATCCTCGACGAGATTGTCGAGCGGGTTGTCGCCGAGGAGCGAGGCTGTGAACGCCAGCAGCGAGAGCGCGACCAGGACGGCGAGGATCGTCGCGATCCACCGCCAGGCCGTGCGCAGCGGCGGCTTGGGCACCTCCCACACCTTGAGGAACATCCGCTCCAGCGCCCGCGAGTAGGAGGTCGCACTGAAGAACGCCACGAGGAACCCGAAGAACCCGACGCCGCTCGCCACGGCTGCCGAGCTGGGGATGCTCCCGGCGAGCGTCGCCTGGACGGAGTCGGACAGCCCCATCGCGTCGCCCATGGACGCGCCGAAGCTCTCCTTGTTGGGCCGGATCGCAGCGGCGACGATCATGATCGGCACGATCGAGACGAAGGCCTGCGCGGCGAGCGTCATGGCCCGGTCGAACGGCTCGATGGCGGTGAAGCCGTTGATGACCCGCTCGATCAGGATGCCCAGCGGCGTCCCGCGCATGCCCTCCCAGATGCGGGTCCCGCGGATCTTCAGCCGGGCGGCGGTCCGAATGGCGCGCAGCCTCCAGCGCGCGTACCGCTCCTTCATCGCAGCCGTTCGTCGAGGAAGGCGATGACCTGGGCCGTGTAGAGGCTGCGGGCGGGTCCGGGCGACAGCGCGAGGTCGTGAGCACCGCCCGGGATCTCGACGAAGGTGACGTCGGACCCGAGCAGCGGTGCCCGGGCCTTGATCTCGGCGACGTCGAGCACCGAGTCGGTGGTGACCAGGTCCGGGTGCCACGTGGCGTCAGGCCCCGACCGGTCGGACGCGAGGACGAGCACGGGCACGTCGATGCCCAGACCGCGCGCGACACGCTTGTGCCCGCGCCGGACGGTGCGGACCAGTCCGGCGCGGGCGGGGAACCCACGGTGCGGCTTCCAGGTCAGGTCGTACACCCACTCGCCGCCGGTGTCCTGGTGCAGGGCCTCGCCGTAGAACCGGCCCACGTGGCCCACCGTCAGCCTCGGGGCGATCCGTCCGACGACGTCCAGGACCGCCGTGAGGATCGTCCGCTCGAACCAGTTCCCGCGCAGCTCCAGCCACGGGCTGTTGAGGACGAGCGCGTCGATCTTGCCGGTGCCGGCGCGGGCATCGGCCCACAGCGACGTGATCAGGCCGCCCATCGAGTGGGCCAGCAGCGCGACGTGGTCGTGGTCCTGGCGCAGCAGGGCGATGGCGGCGTCGATCTCCTCGGCGTAGGTGGCCAGGCTCGTCGTGAAGTTGGCCGGCCGACCTTCCTGGATGGACCGCCCGAAGTCGCGCAGATCGAGCGCGTACAGGTCGTACCCCGCGTCCTGGAGGGCGTGGGCGAAGACGGTGTGGAAGAAGTAGTCGACGAACCCGTGGACGTAGAGCACCGCGCGCCGGGACGCGGGCCCGTCGGAGGTGTGGTGCACGAGCGTGGCGACCGGCCCGGGCGTCGTGCCGTCGGGGCGGAGCGTCAGCGTGCGGGCCGTCCAGCCAGGGCCGAGGACGTCGGGGTGCTCCTGCGCCGGGGTCATGGCGTGATCGTGCCACGTCGGTCCCCGGAACAGGCTCAGAACAGCGCCCGTCCGTGCCGATCAGAACGGTGTGGACGCGCGCACCGATCGAGACCTCTGGTTGTCAGAGGATCGAGACGACGCGCCCGCGTTCGGGACGCTCTTCGACCGGCACCACCAGGCCGTCCACCTCTACTGCTTCCGGCTGACCGGGTCGTGGGCCGCCGCCCAGGAGCTGCTGACCGAGGCGTTCCTGCAGGCGTGGCGACGCCGGGGTGACCTGACGCCCTCCGACGACGGCGCGCTGCCCCTGCTGCTGCACCTGGCGACGCTGTCCGTGCCGCGAGGCCGCCGGTTGATCCCGACGCAGCGCTCGGCCTCCGACGCCGGCGAGGTCGCGATGCGCGACGTGCTGCACCGGATCGCGCACGTGAAGGGGCGGCACCGCGAGATCCTCGAGCTGCACGCCTTCGGTGGGTTGTCCGACGAGCAGATCGCGCACGAGCTCGGCCTCCAGGTCGCCTCGGTGCGCTGGTCGCTGGACCGCACGCGCGGGCCGCTCGAGGAGCCGGTGATCTCGGCATGATCGACCTGCCCGGACCCCGCGACCTGACCCCCGAGCAGGTGCTGGCCGTACGCCAGGACCTCCTGACCACCATGCTCGCCGACCCGCCACTGGACGAGACGCGCACGACCCCGCGCCGGACCCGCCCGCTCGTCGTCGGCTCCCTGCTCGTGTCCCTGCTGGTCCTCGCGGGCTTGTCCGCCGCAGCAGCGATCACGGTCACCGCTGCAGAGCGCAGCAGCTCGGAGGCGGTGGTCGTCGACGCCGACATGCTCGACGTCCTCTACCGCGGGGAGCGGATCACGCAGGATGACCTGGTGGCGCTCACCAAGGACGGCTTCGGCACCTTCACCGAGAGCGACGTCGACACCGAGCGGGACCTGCACGCCACGCGCGCCTTCGACACCCTCGAGGAGCTCGACGCCTACTCGGCGGACTACCTCGCGTGGCAGAAGGACAAGGCGGACGGCCAGGATGTCGAGAGGTGGGGGACGGTCCACCCGTAGCCCTCGCAGAGTTGAGCGGAATAGACTCAACTCTGATCGTGGTTGCACGAGACGTTCCGACTCATCAGGAGGTCATGTGGACGCCAAGTTCACCACTCGTTCCCAGGAGGCCCTGGGCGACGCCATCCAGGCCGCCTCCGCCGCTGGCAACCCGCAGCTCGAGCCCGTGCACCTGCTCGCTGCGCTGCTCGAGCAGCAGGGCGGCGTGGCCAACGGGCTGCTCGACGCGGTCGGCGCCGACCGCAGCGCGCTCGGCCGTTCCGTGCGCGGCATGCTCGTCGGCCTGCCGACCGCCAGCGGCGCGTCCATGGCGCAGCCCTCGGCCTCGCGCGCCATGTCCACCGCGCTGGAGGCCGCCTCGTCCGAGGCCCGAGCCCTCGGCGACGACTTCGTCTCCACCGAGCACCTGCTGCTCGGCCTGGCCGCCGGACAGTCCGGCATCGCCGACGCGCTCCGTGCCCAGGGGGCGTCGCGCGAGGCGCTGGCCGCCGCGCTGCCGACGGTGCGCGGCTCCGCACGCGTCACCACCCCGAACCCGGAGGGCACCTACAAGGCCCTCGAGAAGTACGGCGTCGACCTGACGCAGCTCGCGCGCGACGGCAAGCTCGACCCGGTCATCGGCCGCGACTCCGAGATCCGCCGCGTCGTGCAGGTGCTGTCCCGTCGCACCAAGAACAACCCCGTCCTCATCGGCGAGCCCGGCGTCGGCAAGACGGCCGTCGTCGAGGGGCTGGCCCAGCGCATCGTCGCCGGGGACGTGCCCGAGAGCCTGCGCGGCAAGAAGCTGGTCTCGCTCGACCTGGCCGCGATGGTGGCCGGCGCCAAGTACCGCGGCGAGTTCGAGGAGCGGCTCAAGGCCGTCCTCGAGGAGATCACCGGCTCGAACGGCGAGGTCGTCACGTTCATCGACGAGATCCACACGGTCGTCGGCGCGGGTGCCGGCGGCGAGGGTGCGATGGACGCGGGCAACATGCTCAAGCCCATGCTGGCCCGCGGCGAGCTCCGGCTGGTCGGCGCGACGACGCTCGACGAGTACCGCGAGCGCATCGAGAAGGACCCCGCCCTGGAGCGCCGGTTCCAGCAGGTCTTCGTCGGCGAGCCGTCCGTGGAGGACACCGTCGCGATCCTGCGCGGGCTCAAGGAGCGCTACGAGGCGCACCACAAGGTCACCATCGCCGACTCCGCGCTCGTCGCGGCGGCCGCCCTGTCCGACCGGTACATCACGGGCCGCCAGCTGCCCGACAAGGCCATCGACCTCGTCGACGAGGCCGCGTCGCGCCTGCGGATGGAGCTGGACTCGTCGCCGATCGAGGTGGACGAGCTGCAGCGCGCCGTCACGCGTCTGGAGATGGAGGAGGTCGTGCTCAGCGAGTCCGACGACCCCGCGTCGAAGGACCGGCTGGCGCGGCTGCGCAAGGACCTCGCCGACCGGCGCGAGGACCTGGCGTCCCTGACGGCCCGGTGGGAGAAGGAGAAGGCCGGCCACAACCTCGTCGGCGACCTCAAGGCCCGCCTCGACGGCCTGCGCTCCGATGCCGAGCGGCTGCTGCGCGAGGGCGACCTGTCCGGTGCCGCGCGCATCCAGTACGGCGAGATCCCGGCGCTCCAGGAGCAGATCAGCGAGGCCGAGGAGTCTGAGGCGTCCGAGGAGCTCGTCGACCAGGGCCCGCCGATGATCGCCGACCGCGTGGGTCCCGACGAGGTCGCGGACGTCGTCGCGCAGTGGACCGGCATCCCCGCCGGGCGGCTGCTCGAGGCCGAGCAGGCCAAGCTGCTGCGCATGGAGGACGTGCTGGGCGAGCGGCTGATCGGCCAGAAGAAGGCCGTCGCCGCCGTGTCGGACGCGGTCCGTCGCGCCCGCGCGGGCATCTCCGACCCGGACCGGCCCACGGGCTCGTTCCTGTTCCTCGGCCCCACCGGCGTCGGCAAGACCGAGCTGGCCAAGGCGCTCGCGGACTTCCTGTTCGACGACGAGCGCGCCATGGTCCGCATCGACATGTCGGAGTACTCCGAGAAGCACTCGGTGGCCCGGCTCGTCGGCGCCCCTCCCGGCTACGTCGGGTACGAGGAGGGCGGCCAGCTCACCGAGGCCGTCCGCCGTCGGCCGTACTCCGTCGTGCTTCTCGACGAGGTCGAGAAGGCCCACCCCGAGGTCTTCGACCTCCTGCTGCAGGTGCTCGACGACGGCCGCCTGACCGACGGCCAGGGCCGCACGGTCGACTTCCGCAACGTCATCCTCGTGATGACGTCGAACCTCGGCTCGCAGTTCCTCGTCGACCCGTTGCTGTCGGACCGCGACAAGCGCGACGCGGTGATGGGTGCCGTGCGGTCGGCGTTCAAGCCCGAGCTGCTCAACCGGCTCGACGACGTGGTGCTGTTCGACCCGCTGTCGCTGGACGAGATCGGGCACATCGTCGGCCTGCAGGTGGAGTCGCTGGCCAAGCGGCTCGCGGACCGTCGGCTCACGCTCGAGGTCTCCCCGGCCGCGGCCGAGTGGCTGGCGCTCGAGGGGTACGACCCGGCCTACGGCGCGCGTCCGTTGCGCCGGCTGGTGCAGCGCGAGATCGGCGACCGGCTGGCCAAGCGGCTGCTCGCCGGCGAGGTCGCCGACGGCGACACCGTCGTCGTGGAGCGCGGCGAGCAGGGGCTCGTCGTCTCGTCGCACCACTGAGCAGGGAGTTGGGGCCCGCACGGGTGACGTGCGGGCCCCTTCTCTCGTCCGGAGGACCGACCGGGCCTCGCCAGCGCCTTCAGGTCGTCAGGCCGTGCCCGAACCGGAACGGCGGGTCGGCTCTGCATTGAATCCTGACCACGTGGTAGGCAGAAGTTACCATCTGGTCGGGATTCGGGAATGGTGCGATCCTGTGGACATGACGACGACGGCCGCCACCAGCGGCTCTGCTGCTTCGACCCGGCCCCGCGGCGGCTACGCCAAGGGCCGTGCGACGCGCGAGGAGATCCTGGACTCGGCGATGCAGCTGTTCGGCGAGGTCGGGTACAACACCGCCTCGCTGCGGGAGGTCTCCGCGCGCGTCGGCATCTCGCACCCCGGGCTGCTGCACCACTTCCCCAGCAAGGCGGCGCTGCTGGAGGCCGTGCTCGTCCGTCGCGACGAGATCGACGGCGCCGCGTTCCAGGCCGACCTGGACGCCGGCGTCGACTTCTTCGACGCGCTGGTCCGGATCGTGGAGCGCAACGCCGCCCGCCCGGGGATCGTCGAGCTCTTCGCCACCCTCTCGGCCGAGGCCACGTCGCCCGACCACCCCGCGCACGCGTACTTCCAGAAGCGCTACCGGCAGATCGTCGCCGACGCGGTCGAGGGCTTCGAGCGGTGGCGCGACGAGGGCCGGCTGCACGAGGGCGTCGACCCCGGGACCGCCGCGCGGCTGATGGTGGCGGTGATGGACGGCCTGCAGGTCCAGTTCCTGCTCGAGAGCGAGACCCCGCAGACGCGCGTCGACATGGCGGCCGCCCTCCGCCAGCAGATCACCGCGATGGTCAGCCCGGACGCACCGCCCCGGCCGTGACCGTCCGTCACATGCGGGTGGCGTCGGTCCCGTCGGCGAGGTCCGACCAGAACGGGACCCGCCGGTCGCCGTCGACGGGCCGGACCGGTGACACCGTGCCGAGGAACTCGCGGCCCAGGTAGTCGGCCAGGTCCGCGCCGTAATAGATGACGTCCCTGCCGTAGGCCGACAGGACCGGAGCACCCGTGGCCGCGCCCGCCGCCTGGTACCGGTGCCCGAAGACCGGCACCAGCACCGGCACGCGTGCGAGGTGGGCGCGCGCGACGGCCTCGTCCCCGCGCACCGTGCCCCACGACGCGGGCCAGAACCCGTCGTCGAGCGCGTCGGACACGACCCGTTCCACCGGCGTCGCGAGGAGGGCACGCAGCTCGTCGTCGTCGGCGAGCCAGTCCGGCCAGCCGCGGCCCACGGGCAGCACCCGGCTGAGCAGGTCGCGATGGTCGGTCCCGAAGGCGATGCCGAGCCGTCGCTCGACGTCGCGCAGCTCGTCGTCGGTCAGCCCGTCCTCGAAGACGACGCCGGCGTCGTACAGGTCGTCGAGCAGCGTCTCGGTCACCACACCCATGCGCCCAGTGTCCCCGCACCGGTGGGTCAGCCGGCGGCCACCTTGGCGACGAGGTTGTCCAGGTCGGCCAGCGTGAAGCTGGTCATGCCGAACGTCACCAGCACCTTGGCGGGCATCTGCGCGAGCATCGCCTGCATCGACTCGTCCATCGGCGGCATGTCCGCCGGCATGGTCAGCGCGCCCTGCATGAGCGGTCCGCCGACGGGGTGCGCGAACCACTCGCCGATCGTCGACATCGCGGTGAGCTCGCCCCACAGGGGGTCGCCCTCCACCTCGATCGAGACGGACCCGCGGATGTCGCGCGACGAGGCGCCGACCTCGATGACGAACTCGCCGCCCTCGACGACCCACCGGTGCAGCCCGGGGTGCCAGTAGGACAGGTCGCGACGAGTGAGCTCGAACGTCAGGGTGCGGGACTCGCCGGGCGCCAGCGAGACCTTGCCGAAGGCCTTGAGCTCGCGGGTGGGCCGCAGCACGGAGGCCTCGGGGTCGCGGACGTAGACCTGGACCACCTCGGCACCGGCCACCGATCCCGTGTTGGTGACCGTCACGGACGCCGAGGACTCCGTCGCCGTGACGTCGCCGTAGGAGAACGTCGTGTACGACAGGCCGTGCCCGAAGGGGAACGCCACGTCCGCCGCGCGGGTGTCATACCAGCGGTAGCCCACCAGCACGCCCTCGCCGTAGCGCACGTGCCCGAGCTCGCCGGGGAAGTTGCCGAACGCGGGGGTGTCCTCGATGCGGTGCGGGATGGTCTCGGTGAGCTTGCCCGACGGGGTGCGCTCGCCGCGCAGCAGCTCGGCGACGGCCGAGCCGCCCGCCTGGCCGCCCAGCCACGTCTCGAGGATCGCCGGCGCGAGGTCCTGCCAGTCGCTGACCGCCACGGCGGAGCCGTTGGCCAGCACGACGACCACCCGCGGGTTGACCGCGGCGATCGCGCGCAGCGCCGCCACCTGGTTGTCGGGCAGGCCGAGGCGGGGGCGGTCGTAGCCCTCGGACTCGTCCGGCCCGGGCAGCCCGAGGAACACGACGACGGTCTCGGCGGTGCGGGCCACCTCGACGGCGCCGGCGCGCAGCGCCTCGTCGTCACCCTCGGGGCCGCCGGCGATGGTGAAGCCGGGGGCGAACGTGACGTCGGAGCCGAGCGACGTGAGCGCGTCGTCGAGCCGCGTCGGGTTGACCTGCGAGGAGCCCGCCCCCTGGTAGCGCGGCGTCCGCGCGAACTCGCCGATCACGGCGAAAGACCCGGCCAGCGGCAGAAGGGGCGCGCCGTCGACCGGCTCGTTCTTCAGCAGGACCGACCCGTCGGCGGCGGCCTCCCGAGCGAGCGCGTGGTGGGTGTCGACGTCGAAGGTCACCTCCCCGGACAGCCCCGGCAGGGAGCGCTCGACCAGGCGCAGCACGCGGCGGACGGCCACGTCGAGCACGGACTCGTCGAGCGAGCCGTCGCGGACCGCGGCCACGACGGCCTCGTCGGAACCCGCACCGGAGGCGGGCATCTGCAGGTCCAGCCCGGCTGCGAGGGACGGCACGCGGTCGTGCACGGCGCCCCAGTCGGACACGACGAGCCCCTCGAACGCCCACTCGTCGCGCAGCAGCTCCGTCAGCAGCCAGTGGTGCTCGGAGGCGTAGGTGCCATTGAGCTTGTTGTAGGCGCACATCACGGTCCACGGCTGGGCCTGGGTGACCACGCGCTCGAAGGCCGGCAGGTAGATCTCGCGCAGCGTGCGCTCGTCGACGTCCGCGGAGACGCGCATGCGGTCGGTCTCCTGGTTGTTCGCCGCGAAGTGCTTGAGCGAGGTGCCGACGCCCTGGCTCTGGATCCCCTCGACCAGCGCGGCGGCGAGCGTCCCCGCGACCACCGGGTCCTCGGAGACGTACTCGAAGTTGCGGCCGCACAGCGGGGTGCGCTTGATGTTCACGCCCGGGCCCAGCAGCACGGCGACGTCGTTGGCGCGGGTCTCGCGGCCGAGCGCCTCCCCGACGCGGTGCAGGAGGTCGACGTCCCACGACGAGCCCAGCGCGGCCGCAGGCGGGAAGCAGGTGGCGGGGACCGAGTTGCCGATGCCCAGGTGGTCCGCCTCCTCGGCCTGCTTGCGCAGGCCGTGCGGACCGTCGGTGACCATGATCGCGGGGACTCCCGCGCGCTCGACCGGCTGCGTGTGCCAGAAGTCGGAGCCGGACGTCAGCGACGCCTTCTCCTCGAGGGTGAGCTGAGCCAGGACGCGCTCGACATCGAAGACCTGCGTCATCGCGGGCAATCTCCTTGTGCGGGTTTATCGGTACAGAACCGTACGCACCGACAGTAGCCCATTCCCTACCAAGTGGTAAGGGTCCTAGGGAAGCTGTGCCGAGTCGTCCAGGAACGAGCCCGTGACCCCGCCGCCCGCGACGACGGCCAGGCACAGCCCCACCCGGTCGCCGCGGGCCCACGACCGCTCGGTCGGCGCCCAGGTGGCGGGGGTGACGCCGGCGTCCAGCTCGGCCTGGTCGAGCACGCACGAGCGGGCGACGCGCGAGTCGGCGACCCGTTGTCCCGGCCAGACGGCGTCGTCGGAGAACTCGTACACCGTGACGACCTGGGCCTCGTGCGGGTCGGCGCACGGCACCACCCGGACGCTCTCGACGCGCCCGTCCGCCGGGAGGGTCTCCAGGCAGTTGCCGGTGACGAGCTGCTGGGCGTGCGCGGTCCGGGCCGACGAGACGTCCGCAGGCAGGGGCCGCGTCGCGACCGCCGTGAGCACCCCGGCGGTGACCGCAGCGACGAGGGCCAGGGTGCCGACGAGCCCGAGCACGGCACCGGCGATCGCCATCCCCTTGCCGCGCGTCCCGCCGCGAGCGATGCGGCGCAGCGCCAGGACCGCGAGCACGAGCGCCACCGGTCCGAGCAGCAGGATGCCCGTGACCAGCGACCAGACGGCCAGAGGCTCCACGCGTGCGCGAGGCGTCGGCCAGCCCGCCGCGTAGTACGGCTCCGGGTTGCGGTAGGCGTCGGTGCTCAGGTGAGGCTCCCGGCGGTGAACGTGAGCGTGTGCTGGACCGCCGATCCGGTGATGGGCTCGTCGTCGTAGGTGAAGAACGTGCAGTACCCGGTGCCGCCGTCGAGCGAGTCGAAGTCGTCGGGGTGCGGGGTGAACAGCACGAGCTCGCCGTGGTCCTGGTACCCGTCCGGGAGGATCGTCTCGGCATCGGCGACGCACTGGTCCCAGGCGTTGGTCCACACCGGGTCGTCGGCGCTCAGGTCGCTGCTCGTCGGCTCGACCAGGTACGACATCGCCACGACCTCGCCCTCGTGCGTGGTGCCGCAGTCGACCACGGACGTGTCGCTCATGTCGTAGGAGTAGGCGTAGACGTCGAGGCAGTCGCCCAGCTGGAGGTCGGTGCGCAGCGTGTAGTCCGGCAAGGGGTCGGCGGCGTACTCGTCGCCGCCGCTGTCCGTCGAGCCGTCCCCGCTCCCGTAGTCGTACGGGTCGGCGGCGTAGGGCTCTCCGGTGTCGCTCGTCACCAGCGCGACGACGAACCCGACCACGGCGAGCATGTAGACGATGCCCACCGAGCCGAGGACGACCCCGGCGATCGCCATGCCGCGGCCGTTCTTGCCGTTCCTGCGGATCCGCCGCAGCGCCGCGATCCCGAGCCCGAGCGCGACAGGCCCGGGCAGGCCGCTGAGCACGACGAGGCCCGCCAGTCCGGTCACCATCGACGCGATCGCCAGCGGCTCGTTCGAGGCCGGTTGCGGCGCGTAGTACCCGGGTCCGTAGGGCGACGATCCGTAGGCCGTGCCGTTGGGTGCGCCGAACGGCGGCGGTGCCTGCCCGTAGCCCGGTGCCTGCCCGTAGCCCGGTGCCTGCCCGTACGCCGGGGCCTGCCCGTACGGCGACGGCTGGCCGTACGGCGACGGCTGGCCGTAGGGAGTCGGCTGGCCGTAGGGCGTACCGGTCGGGGCAGGGCCGTAGGACGCCTGGGGCGGGGTCCCGTACAAGGGCGCGCCACCCGCGTCGGGCGGGGAGAACGGGTTGTTCGCCTCGACGGCCGGGCTGAGCGGCGCCGTCGGCGCGGCGTCGGGGCGGGCCGGTGCCGCGTACGGCGCGGGCGGCGGCAGGACGGCCTCGTAGCCGCTCGGCGGTGGAGGTACAGGTCCGCGGTCGCTCTCGTAGCCACCGGGCACGGTGTACGGGTCGGGCAGCGGAGCCGGCCCCCCAGGCTCGTTGCTCATGCGCGCAACCTAGTGCAGCGGGCGCCGGGCGTCATCGACCGCTCCGTCAGATCACCCGCATGCGGTTCAGTCGGCGATCTGCAGGATCACGGGGACGTGGTCCGACGGTGCCTTGCCCTTGCGCTCGTTCCGATCGATCTGCACACCGGTCACGCGGGCGGCCAGCGCGGGCGTGGCGTACGTGAGGTCGATGCGCATGCCCTCGTTCCGGGGGAACCGCAGCTGCTGGTAGTCCCAGTACGTGTAGGTGTGCTCGGCGGGCTGGTGCGCACGCGAGACCTCCGTGTAGCCGACCTCCGCGATCGCCCGGAAGGCGTCACGCTCCGCCGGGGTGACGTGCGTGCGGCCGGCGAACCAGGCCATGTCCCAGACGTCGGTGTCGAGCGGCGCGATGTTCCAGTCGCCGACGAGCGCGACCTGCGCCTGCGGGTCGGCCTCGAGCCACCCCCGGGCGGCGTCCCGCAGCCGGGCGAGCCAGTCGAGCTTGTAGGCGAAGTGCGGGTCGTCCACCTCGCGGCCGTTCGGCACGTACAGGCTCCACAGCCGGACGCCGCCGCACGTCGCCCCGAGCGCACGCGCCTCCGCGACCGCGGGGTCCCCCCACGTCGGCATGCCGGGGAACCCGACCTCCACGTCCTCGATCCCCACCTTGGAGACGATCGCGACCCCGTTCCACTGGCTGAAGCCGCTGGTCACGACCTCGTAGCCGAGGGCCTCGAACGCCTCGCGCGGGAACTGGTCGTCCTTGCACTTGGTCTCCTGCAGGGCGAGCACCTCGACCCCGGTGCGCTCCAGGAAGGCGAGTGCACGATCGGTGCGCGCGCGGATCGAGTTGATGTTCCAGGTGGCCAGACGCATGGGGCGAGACGTTACCGGGCGCCGACGGTTCGCCTAGCCGTACGCGTCGTGCGCGTGGTCCACGGGGGCGGGCGTCGTGCGTCCCACGACCAGCGACCACGCCCAAC
This sequence comes from Cellulomonas sp. P4_A2, assembly GCF_056402515.1. Taxonomy (NCBI): domain Bacteria; kingdom Bacillati; phylum Actinomycetota; class Actinomycetes; order Micrococcales; family Cellulomonadaceae; genus Cellulomonas; species Cellulomonas sp. P4_A2. The sequence continues at coordinate 71,122 of NZ_JBFUHG010000021.1, read as the reverse complement.
GCGCCACGTCCTCCGGCGGCGGGAGCGGGTCCATCCGCAGCCAGGCGCTGTAGACGGCGATCACCGAGCCGGAGATCCCGGCGGCGAAGACGTCGAGCGGCATCTCGGTGATCGGCTCGGAACCGTTCGCTCGCATCGTGTCGACGGCGAGCCGCTTGAACCGTTCGTGCAGCCGGTTCATCGCGACCAGGGACCCGTGCGAGCCGAGCGCGTCGCGGTAGAGGTCCACGTTCTCCGCGATCAGGCGCGCGTACCGCACCAGGGTGACCGGTGGCTCGTCCGAGGGCCGGGCGGCATCGACCGAGACGGTCTCCATGCCGAACTGCGACGCCTGGGTGTCCAGGGCGTCGGCCAGCAGCGTGTCCGTGTCCGGGTAGTGCTGGTAGAACGTGCTCCGGTTGACCGTCGCGCGGTCCGTGACGTCGGCGACGGTGATGTCCGTGAGCGTCTTCTCGTGGGCCAGCGACAGCAGGGCGTCCTGCAGGAGCCGGCGCGTGCGCAGCACCCGCGGGTCCACCCGCACACGGCCGTCATTGCCCGTCATGCGCCCCACTGTAGCTACGCAACGCCTGTCGGGTTCAGTCCACATGCCGAAACGTCGAAGATGGGCGACGATGCCCGACGACCTCGGACGCAGGCATGACGAGACCCGGGTCGCCCCCTCCGACGGCCCGGGTCTCGTGTGTGACGGGCGGGCTCGCGGCGCAAACCGCCGCCCAGCTCCGTCCCCCTGCTGTAGCCGTGCTCCCGCACACGGCCGCAGCTCAGCCGCTTGCTCAGACCACGTCGTCGTCCACCCAGTCGAAGGTCTTGGTGACGGCCTTCTTCCAGAGGCGGTACTGACGGTCGCGCTCGTCGTCGGCCATGCTCGGCTCCCAGCGCTTGTCCTCGGCCCAGTTGTCGATGACGTCCTGCTCGCCGTTCCAGTAGCCGACCGCGATGCCGGCCGCGTACGCGGCGCCCAGCGCGGTGGTCTCGGCAACCTGCGGACGCACCACGGGGACGCCGAGGATGTCCGCCTGGAACTGCATGAGCAGCTCGTCCTGGACCATGCCGCCGTCCACCTTGAGCTCGGTCAGGTTCACGCCCGAGTCCGCGTTCATGGCGTCCAGCACCTCGCGCGTCTGGAAGGCGGTGGCCTCCAGGGCGGCGCGGGCGATGTGGCCCTTGTTGACGTACCGCGTCAGACCGACGAGCGCGCCGCGGGCGTCGGAACGCCAGTACGGGGCGAACAGGCCGGAGAACGCCGGCACGAAGTACGCGCCACCGTTGTCGTCGACCGTCTTGGCGAGCTCCTCGATCTCCGGTGCCGTCGAGATGATCCCCAGGTTGTCGCGCAGCCACTGGATCAGCGAGCCGCTGACGGCGATCGACCCCTCGAGCGCGTACACGGTCGGCTGGTCGCCGATCTTGTAGCAGACGGTGGTGAGCAGGCCGTTCTTCGACGGGACCGGCGACGTGCCCGTGTTGATGAGCATGAAGTTGCCGGTGCCGTAGGTGTTCTTGGCCATGCCGACCTCGAAGCACGCCTGCCCGAAGGTGGCGGCCTGCTGGTCTCCGAGGATGCCGGCGATCGGCACTCCGGGGACCATGCCGCCCTCGCGGCCGGTGCCGTAGACCTCGGACGAGGAGCGGATCTCGGGCAGCATCGACAGCGGGATGCCCATGTCGTTCGCGATGTCCTCGTTCCACGTGAGCGTGTCGAGGTTCATCAGCATGGTGCGCGAGGCGTTGGTCGGGTCGGTGACGTGCACGCCGCCGTCCACGCCGCCGGTCATGTTCCACACGACCCACGAGTCGGTGTTGCCGAACGCGAGCTGGCCGGCCTCGGCCTTGGCGCGGGCGCCCTCGACGTTGTCGAGGATCCACTTGATCTTCGGGCCGGAGAAGTATGTGGCCAGCGGCAGGCCGACCTTGTCCTTGTAGCGGTCCGCCCCACCGCCGAGCGCCCCCAGCTCCTCGGCGATCTTCTGCGTGCGGGTGTCCTGCCAGACGATCGCGTTGTAGACCGGCTCGCCCGTGGTCCGGTCCCAGACGACGGCCGTCTCGCGCTGGTTGGTGATGCCGACGGCGGCGATGTCCTTGTAGGTGAGGTTGGCGCGCGTCAGGGCGAGGCCGACGACCTCGCGGGTGTTCTTCCAGATCTCCGCGGCGTCGTGCTCCACCCACCCTGCGCGCGGGAAGATCTGCTCGTGCTCGAGCTGGCCGGACTCGACGATGTGCCCGGAGTGGTCGAAGACGATGGCGCGCGAGCTCGTGGTGCCCTGGTCGATGGCAAGGATGTACTGGGTGTCGGGCATGGTGCGAATTCCTCCGAAGGTCGTGCGGTGCGATACGAGGTCCGGACGACGCCGACCAGGGGGCCAGTGGCGCCGTCCGGACGCTGGGGGGCTGAGTCAGCGAGCCGTCATACGACGTAGGCACCGGCGACGAGACCGCCGATGACGCCGCCGACGAGCGGTCCGAGGACGGGGACCCAGGAGTAGGACCAGTCGCTCGAGCCCTTGCCCTTGATGGGCAGGAGGGCGTGCGCGATGCGCGGGCCGAGGTCACGGGCCGGGTTGATGGCGTAGCCCGTCGGGCCACCGAGGCTGGCACCGATGCCGACCACGAGGAACGCCACGGGTAGCGGCCCGAGGGCTGCGGGGTTCTTGGCGAAGCAGAGGATGACGAACACCAGGACGAAGGTGCCGACGACCTCAGTGATGAAGTTCCATCCGTAGGTCCGGATGGCCGGACCGGTCGAGAAGACCGCGAGCTTGGTGGCGCCGTCGGCGTCCTCGTCGAAGTGCTTCTTGTAGGCGAGGAAGCAGATCAGGGCGCCTATCGCAGCGCCGAGCATCTGTGCGGTCACGTAGTAGAACCCGTTGGCCGCCGTGACGGGAATGCCCGGTGCGAACTCCTCCGCACCGCTGGCCCAGATGCCGATCGTCACCGCGGGGTTGAGGTGTGCGCCGGACTTGAAGGCGGCGTACACACCAGCCATGACCGCGAAGCCCCATCCGAAGTTGATGAGGAGCCAGCCACCGTTGAAGCCCTTGTTCTTCGGCAGGATGACGTTCGCGACGACACCTGTACCGAGCAGCACGAGCAGCCCGGTCCCCATCACCTCGGACCAGAAGGCATCTGTCATTGTGTAGTCCACAGTCGACCCTTTCTGACGGACGTCGTTGTCACGTTCACCTCGCGGAGGACCGCGAGGAGTTCTTAGGTCCCGACAGGACCGGAGGAGCCCCTCCCGGCGGGCGAGCGCGGCTTGGTGCCGGCGTCGACCTTCTCCTTGGCGTCGTCGACCCCGAGCATGGGCGCGAGGTCTGCCGCACGCAGGCGCACCTTCTCGGCCGACGAGTCGTCGGTCTCCTGCGCCGCGGCGTCCTCCGCCTCGGCGCGGGCGACGTACGCCGCGATCTCCTTGCTGCGGGTGGCGTCGTCCCAGCCCAGGACGGGTCCGACGAGGTCGGCGATCTCGTCGAGCGCACCGACCCCCTTGTCGGCCTGCTCGTAGTTGAGCCGCGTCCGGTGCATCAGCACGTCGTCCAGGTGCAGCGCGCCCTCGTGGCTGGCGGCGTAGACGATCTCGGCGCCGATGTACGCGTCGGCGTTCTTCAGCGGCTCGGCCAGGGCCGGGTCCGCCTCGACCAGGTCGATCAGCTCGCCGAGCAGCGACCCATACCGGTGCAGCAGGTGGTCCATCCGCGGCCGGCTCCAGCCGTACTTCTGCGCGATCGCCCGCGACTGCCGCTGGAACACCTGCAGGCCCTCGGCGCCGACGAGCGGGAGGTTGTGCGTGATCGACGGCAGCGTCGTGGCGCGTGACCCGATCGCGAAGTCGACGGCGTCCTTGGCCATCACGCGATAGGTGGTCAGCTTGCCGCCCGCGATGACGGTGAACCCCGGCGCCGGGGAGGCGACCGTGTGCTCGCGGGAGACCTTGGCCGAGCTGGTGCCGGCCTTGACCTGCGGCTGCAGCAGCGGTCGCAGCCCGGCCCACGTGCCGATGATGTCCTCGCGGGTGAGCGGGCGGGACAGGACCGCGTTGGCGTGCTCGATCACGTAGTCGATGTCGGCGCTCGTCGCGACGGGGTGCGTCAGCTCCTGCACCCACGGGGTGTCGGTGGTGCCGATCACCCAGTAACGCGACCACGGGATGATGAACAGCACCGACTTCTCGGTCTGCAGGATCAGCCCGACCTCGCCGGCGATGCGGCTGCGTGGGACGACGATGTGGATGCCCTTGCTGGCCAGCACCCGCAGGCCACCCTCGGAGCCGGCGAGCGACTCGGTCTGCTCGGTCCAGACTCCGGTGGCGTTGATGATGTGCCGGGCGCGGACGTCGATGTGCTCGCCCGTCTCCAGGTCCACCAGCTCGGCACCGGTGACGGCTCCGCCGGAGGTCGTCTGCAGGTCCTGCACCTGGGTGCGGCTGGCGGCGCGCGCCCCGTAGGAGACGGCCGTGCGGACCAGGGTCTCGACCAGGCGTGCGTCGTCGACTGCCGCGTCCCAGTACCGGACCGCGCCGATCGCCGCGTCGTGGCGCAGGTCGGGGAAGAGCCGCTCCATGCCCTTGCGCGTCAGGTGCCGGTGGATGGGCAGCGCCCGCTTCCCACCGTTGACCGACGCGAGCGTGTCGTAGAGCGCCACGCCGGCGCCGACGTAGGCCCGCTCCCACACGCGGTTCTCGAGCGGGTACAGGAAGCTGACGGGCTTCACCAGGTGCGGGGCGAGGCTGTTGATCAGCAGGTCGCGCTCGGTGAGCGCCTCGCGGACCAGGTGGAAGTCGAGCATCTGCAGGTAGCGCAGACCGCCGTGCACGAGCTTGCTGGACCGGCTCGACGTGCCGCTGGCCCAGTCCTGCGCCTCGACGATCGCCGTCGACAGGCCCCTGCTGACCGCGTCGAGCGCGATGCCTGCGCCGGTGACACCGCCGCCGATCACGAGGACGTCGAGCTCGTTCCCGCGCTCGGCGCTCGATCGCAGAGCGTCGAGCGCGTCCTGTCGTGCCTGGGCCGTCAACGGCGCCGTTCGCATATGCCTTGCCCCTCGTGTCGCCAGATTCCTTGCTGTGGACCACTTCGTCCCGTTCGCCCGTTACCGGGCCCTTGGCTATCGTCGTCACGGAGCGAACGAACGCGCAACCTGGGTGCACATATGTGCACGCCGCGTCATCGGGCGGGACGGGGGTCAGATGTACGTCGAACGGGAGCAGGACGTGCTCCGGGCCGCGTCCATGTACTACCTGCAGGACATCAAGATGGAGGTCATCGCGCGGCACCTCGGCACCTCGCGGTCCACGGTGTCCCGACTGATCAAGCGTGCCCGGGAGTCCGGTCTGGTCGAGATCACGCTCCGACCGGCGAGCACCCGTGCACCGGGTCTCGGTCGCACGATCGCCGCGACGTTCGGCATCGATACCTATGTGGTCCCCGTGCCCGACTCCGCCAGCCACATCGAGCGGCTGGACCAGGTCTCGATCACCGCCGCACGTCTGCTGTCGTCGTGGTTCGACTCCGACATGGTGCTCGGCGTCGCGTGGGGGACCACGCTGGCGTCGGTCTCCCGGTACCTGGCGCCGAAGCCCACGCGCGGCTCCGCGGTGGTCCAGCTGAACGGCGCCGCGAACATGCGGACCAGCGGCATCGAGTACGCCAGCGACCTGATCTCGACGTTCGGCACCGCGTTCGCCGCCGCCGTCCACCACTTCTCGGTGCCCGCGTTCTTCGACTACCCCGACACCAAGGCCGCGATGTGGCGCGAGCGGTCGGTGCGGCGCGTGCTCGACATGCAGCGTCGCGCGGACATCGCGGTGTTCTCGGTGGGCGCCGTCGCGGGGGCGGTCCCGTCGCACGTGTACTCGGCCGGCTACCTCGACGACTCCGACGTGAAGAACCTGCACGACGAGGGCGTCGTCGGCGACGTGTGCACGGTGTTCCTGCGGGCCGACGGCTCCTGGCAGGACGTGCACCTCAACGAGCGCGCCACCGGGCCGACGCCCGTCGAGCTCCAGCGCATCCCGCGCCGCGTGTGCGTCGTCGCGGGCGACAACAAGGTCGCGCCGCTGCTCGCGGCCCTGCGCGCCGGGGTGGTCACCGACCTCGTCGTCGACGAGATCACGGCCACCGGGCTGCTGGAGGCCGCCGAGCCTCCGCACCGCCGCCGCGTCCGGCGCTGACCCGCGCCGAAGATCGCACAGGGTCCTACCCCCTGTTGTGAGAAAAAAGGTCAGTCTTTGCACTACCTGGTCAGGCCGACATCAGGGAGTATCAATGCCTACGCAGGGGGCGTGGGTGCCGACGGACGTCGTGGGCACCCGTCAGAAGAGGGTCCCCCGCCGCGGATCGACCCCCGACGACCGATGGGGACGCGTGACCGAGGACAGTCTGACCGGCACCACTTCGGGCCTTGCGCCCACCGAGCTGCGGTACTTGATCCTCGCGACGCAGCGGGAGGGCAACCGCGTGTTCGCCCGGCTGCTCGGGGATGCGGGACTCACCCCGTCGCAGGCCGAGATCCTCGTCGTCCTGTCGGAGTTCGGGCCGCTGAGCCTGCGTGACCTCGGCGGGATGATCGTCTGCGAGGCCGGCAGCCCGAGCCGTGTGGTCGACGCCCTGGTCCAGCGGGAGATGGTCGAGCGGCAGTCGGACCCGCGCGACCGGCGTGCGGTCCTGCTCGACCTGACGCCCGCGGCGCGCGCGCTGGTGCCGACGCTGCACGAGATCGAGCGCGAGATGGACGCCCTGACCGCGGACCGGCTCGACCCGTCGCAGCGTGCGCTGCTCGCCGGGGTGCTGCGCGACTTCCTGCGCGGCACCCGCGACGGTCTGGCCCTCGACCGCCGGTTCGCCGCGTGGCGGTCGGCGCCTCCGTCGACCCTCTCCTGAGGCGTCTACCCTCTCCCACGTGCCTTCCGACATCCGCGTCCGCCCGGCGCTGCCGGCCGACGTGCGCTACATCCGCGACCTGGTCGAGCCCTACGCGCAGCAGCGGATCCTGCTGGCCAAGGAGTGGGTCGGGTACTACGAGGGGGTGCAGGAGTTCCTCGTCGCCGAGGCGGTCTCCGAGCCCGGCGCCGGGACCGTCGTCGGCTGCGGGGCCCTGCACGTCATGTGGCAGGACCTGGCCGAGATCCGCACCCTGGCCGCCTCCAGGGACTGGCGCGGGGCGGGCGTCGGGCACGCGCTGCTCGACGCGCTCCTGCAGCGCGCCCGCGACCTGGGTCTGCGCCGGGTGTTCTGCCTGACGTTCGAGGTCGAGTTCTTCGAGGCGCACGGCTTCCACGTCATCGAGGGGACGCCCGTGACCCCGGAGGTCTACCTCGAGCTGCTGCGCTCGCACGACGACGGCGTCGCCGAGTTCCTCGACCTCGCGCGCGTGAAGCCGAACACGCTCGGCAACACGCGGATGCTCATCGAGCTCTGAGGCTCGCGGGCCGACGCCCGGGGCGCTTCGCTCGGACGTCGGGGCTTGCCGTCAGTGCGGGAGGCGGTAGGTCGGGACGTCGTCGTCGGTGCGGGCGATCAGGCCGTCGGCGAGCAGGGACTCGACACAGCGGGACAGCTGGCGGGCGTCGGGCCACACCGCCGCGACCGCATCGGCGGGGACCGGGCCGATGGCCTCGCGGAGCAGGGCCATCACGCGGCCGCGGACCTGGCGGTCGGTGCCGACGAACCCCTGGGTCCTGCGCCGGGCCGCGTGCACGTCGGCCGGGCGACCGGCCGCGAACCAGGCGCAGGCCTCGACCACCGGGCACGCGGGGCACCGTGGTGCGCGGGCGGTGCAGACGAGCGCGCCCAGCTCCATCGACGCGGCGGCCCAGCGGGCGGCGGTGGCGTCGTCGGCGGGCGCGTACGCGTCGGCGAGCCGCACCTCGGCGGCCGTCTGGCTCGGTGCGGGGAGCGCCTGACCGGCGACGGTCCTGGCCAGCACCCGTCGCACGTTCGTGTCCAGCACCACCGACCGGAGCCCGAACGCGAACGCCCGTATCGCCGCCGCCGTGTAGGACCCGACGCCGGGCAGGGCCAGGAGCTCGGCGTCCGACGAGGGCACGACCCCGCCGTGCCGCTCGACGACCGCCCGCGCACACTCCTGCAGGCGCAGCGCCCGGCGCGGGTAGCCCAACCGGTCCCACGCGCGCAGGACGTCGCCCGTGCTCGCACCCGCCAGGTCGGCGGGCGTCGGCCACCGGGACATCCAGGCCCGCCACGCCGGCTCGACCCGCACGACCGGCGTCTGCTGGAGCATGACCTCGCTGACCAGCACGCCCCACGGCGTCCGGTCCGGCGCGCGCCAGGGCAGGTCGCGCGCGGACTCGTCGAACCAGGCGAGCACGGGCTCGCGCAGCTCGGTGGGGGTCGGCGGCACGCGAGCATCGTGCCCCACGGCCTCGCTCGCCGCCGTCAGAGAGCGCGGCGGCACGCGAGCATCGTGCCCCACGGCCGCACTCGCCGCCGTCAGAGAGCGCGTTGGCACGCGAGCATCGTGCCCCGCGCCGTCGCTCGCCGCCGTCAGGGATCGCGCTGGCACGCGAGCATCGTGCCTCACGGCCGGTGCCCGGCTAGCGTGACCGGATGGAGCATGGGGTCGTCGCCGGACCGTGCGTGAGTGTCGCGGACGCCGAGGCCGTGCTCGGGTCGCCGGGTGACCAGCGGAGCTGCTGGTGCCAGTTCGACCGGTGGAAGCCGGCTACCTACCGCGAGATGCCGCTCGCACAGAAGCGCGCGCATCTCGTCGCGCAGGTGGAGGCGTCGGGCGTGAGCCCGGGGGTCGTCGCACGCCTCGATGGCGAGCCCGTCGGCTGGGCCTCGGTGGCGCCTCGGTCGGCCTTCCCGCGCATCCGGACCAGCCCGTCCATGTCGACCCCGCAGACACGCGAGGACCTCGACGACGACGGGATCTGGGCGGTGACCTGCTTCGTCGTGCGGACGCGGCACCGCCGAAGCGGCCTGTCCGCGCTCCTGCTGGACACGGCCGTCGAGCACGCCCGCGCGAACGGTGCGCACACCGTCGAGGGCTACCCGGTGGACGCCGCCGAGCGGCCGAACGCCGGGTCCGGGACGTACCGCGGTCGGCTGTCGACCTTCGAGTCGGCGGGGTTCGCGGTGGTCGCCCGTCCGCGCACGGGCCGCGCGGTGGTCCGGCTCACGCTCTGAAAACGCGGTCCTCGCCGGTGCGTCGGGTCCGCGGTCGTCCGTCCGGGCCTCTACCGTGGTCGCGCCGTGGTCGGACATCCGGCGACGCGACGTGAGAGGCGGTGGACCGATGGGCGCTCAGCAACCGCCGCCGCGGCTGCCGGCCCGCGTGTACTGGGTGCGACGCCTGATCGTGCTGGGGATCCCGGTGCTCGTCGTGGTGCTGGTGGTCGTCTGGCTCACCGGACGCGGCGACGACGAGGGCGCGACACCGACGGCGCAGACCACCACGACCGCGCCGCCGGCCGTCGCGCCGGTCGTGCCGGACCCGACACCGTCGGTCGAGCCCGGCGGCGTCCCGGACTGCGACCCCTCCACGCTCGCGCTGGCCATGACGGCCACGGCCGAGTCGTTCGGCCCCGGGGTGAGCCCGTCGTTCAACGTCTCGATCACGAACATCGGCGCCGTCCCGTGCCTGGTGGACGCGGGCGAGGCGAGCCGAGAGATCGTCATCACCTCCGGCCCCGACCGGGTGTGGTCCAACCGCGACTGCATCGTGGCGGGCACGGAGAGCCGGGACCTGCTCCTGCCGGCGGGCGGTGCCGACGCCACGCAGCTGGCGTGGAACCGGGTCCGATCGACGCCGGGCTGCCCGCCCGACCTGCCCGCTCCGGGGGCCGGGACGTACTCGGCACAGTTCACGCTCGCCGGTGCGGCCGCGCCTCCGGCGGTGTTCGGGCTGGGCTGACCTGCAGGTTCGTCGTCTTGTACACGACGGAACCGGTCAGACGTACCGTTCCAGGATGCTGGACTCGGCGAGCCGGGAGAGTCCCTCGCGGACGGCACGGGCGCGCTGCTCGCCGACGCCCTCGACGGCCATGAGGTCGTCGATGCCGGCCGCGAGCAGCTTCTGCAGGCCGCCGAAGTGCGAGACCAGCCGGTCGACGATGGCGCCGGGAAGACGCGGGACCTTGGACAGCAGCCGGTAGCCGCGCGGACCCGCGGCCGCGTCGAGCGCGTCGCCGCCGCCCGGGAAGCCGAGCACGGTGGCGATGCGCCCGATGTCGAGCAGCTCGGTCGAGTCGAGGTAGGACAGCTCGTCGAGGACCGAGTCGACGTCGCGGCGCACGGTGTCGACGTAGTCGCGGATCACCAGCGCGCGGTCGGAGCTGATCCCGCCGATGAGCTCGTCGAGCTGCAGGGTGAGCAGACGCCCGTCGGTGCCGAGCTCGACGACGTAGCCCTCGATCTCCTCGGAGATGCGGCGCACCATCTCGAGCCGCTGCACCACCGCCGACACGTCCCGGACGGTGACCAGGTCCTCGATCTCGAGGGCCGAGAGGGTGCCGCTGACCTCGTCGAGACGCGACTTGTAGCGCTCGAGCGTGGCGAGCGCCTGGTTGGCGCGCGACAGGATCGTGGTCGAGTCCTCGATGACGTGGCGGTTGCCGCCGACGTAGAGGGCGATGATCCGCATCGACGCCGACACGGAGACGACCGGCAGGCCGGTCTGCTTGGCGACGCGCTCGGCGGTGCGGTGCCGAGTGCCGGACTCGGAGGTCTCGATCGTCACGTCGGGGAGGAGCTGCACGGCGGCGCGCACGATGCGCGAGATGCTCGCGTCCACCACGACCGCGCCGTCCATCTTGGCCAGCTCGCGCAGGCGGGTGGCCGAGAACTCGACGTCCAGGACGAAGCCGCCCGAGCAGATGCTCTCCACGGTGTCGTCGAACCCGAGGACGATCAGCGCGCCCGTCCGGCCGCGCAGGATCCGCTCCAGGCCGTCGCGAAGCTCACCGCCGGGGGCGACGGCGGCGAGCGTGGACCTGAGCAGGTCGTCGGGCACGTGCGAGTGGGGCACGGGTGCATCGTAACGACGAGCGATGTTCCCGGCTCCGGCGAAACACCTGGCGGACGAGTGTTCATCCACACGCCAGAAGTAACAGCGCCGTTACCGGACCGAGACGCGTCCGACGCTCGAAGGCTGTTGTCTATTAGGAAACCTACCTGTTAGTTTGATTGCGCCTGAGAGAGCGCCCCACGAGGGCGCCGGACACGGCGCGGTCAACGACGATCGGAGCGCACGACATGGACGGCACGCCCAGCCAGCCGGGAACGCCCGGGCTGCTGCGCGCCATGAACGACCGGGCGGCGCTGGCCCTCCTGCTCGGGCACGGACCGCTGACGCGGGCGCAGATCGGGGAGCTCACCGGGCTCTCGAAGCCCACCGCGTCGCAGGTGGTCGCCCGGCTCGAGCAGCTGGACCTGATCGACGTCGTCGGGTCGGTCGCCGCGGTGCGCGGTCCGAGCGCCGTGACCTACGGCGTACGCACCAACCGTGCGCACGCCGTCGCCGTCGACCTACGACCGCACAGCGTGGTGTCGACCCTCGTCGACGCGGTCGGCGGCGAGCACCCCGTCGCCGAGATGTCGCTCTCGCGGACCGCGTCCGAGCGGTCCGCCGTCGGCGACATCAGCACGGCGATCCAGGCCGCGTGCGAGGCCGCGGGCACCACCCCGGACACGGTCGTCGCGGCGGCGATCGGGGTGCAGGGCGCCGTCGACCCGCGCACCGACGACCTCGCGTTCGTCGGCCTGATGCCCGGCTGGCCCCGCAAGGCCGTGCGCACCCAGCTCGAGGACGGCCTCGGCATCAACGTCCGCATCGACAACGACGTGAACCTCGCCGCCGTCGCGGAGCGCGCCCAGGGTGCAGGTACCGACGTCGACGGATTCGCGCTGCTCTGGATCGGCGACGGTCTCGGCCTGGCGGTCGACCTCGGTGGCACGCTGCACCGCGGTGCGGCCGGCGGTGCCGGCGAGATCGGGTACCTGCCCGTGCCGCACGAGGGGGCCAAGGACCTGCAGGACCTCATCGGCGGCATCGCGATGGGCAAGCTGGCGCGGGCGCACGGCGTGCGCGGCCGCACCCTCGACGCCGTCCTGGCCGAGCTGGTCAACCACCCGGAGAGGCCGGCAGTCCTGGCCGAGCTCGCCGCGCGCGTGGCCGTCGGCGTCATCCCCGTTCTCGCCGTGCTCGACCCGCCCGTGGTCGTGCTCGGCGGACCGACCGGCGTCGCCGGTGGTCAACCCCTCGCCGACCTGGTGCGAGGGCACATCCGCAGGACCACCCGGTGGTCCCCGCACATCTCCGTGAGCGCCGTGGCTGATCACCCGGTGCTGCGCGGTGCTCGATCCGTCGTCGGCGCGGACCTGCGCTCGCGGCTGCTGGACCTCGTCCCCTAGAAGAACCCACCCGCACGACGACCTGCTCGGACGCACGCAGTCCGGGGGGCGGTCGGTCGTGCCCGAGCAAGGAGCCTCTGGTGAGAACACGCAAGACCTGGCTCGTCGTCCCCGCCCTGGTGGCGGTCGCCGCGCTCACAGCCTGCAGCGGCGGTTCCGGCGGCGACGGCCCGACGGCCGCGGCGTCGGCCCCCTCCGAGATCTCCGGCACCGTCGAGTTCTGGCACTTCTTCACGGACCGCGAGGCCGACGTCATCCAGTCGGTCGTCGACGACTTCGAGAAGGCCAACCCCGGCGTCACGGTGAACGTGAAGTCCGGGCAGGACGACCAGAAGATGCGCCAGGCGATCTCCGCCGGCGAGGCCATCGACGTCGGCCTGTCCTACTCGACCGACCAGGTCGGGCCCCTGTGCTCGTCGGGCGACTTCGCCGACCTGTCGAGCTTCATCGAGCGCGACAACGTCGACCTGACGCAGATCCCCGACACCGTGCTCGGCTACACGTCGTACGACGGCGTCCGCTGCACGATGCCGGCGCTGGCCGACGTCTACGGCCTCTACTACAACAAGGACCTGCTCGCGGCGGCCGGCTACACCGAGCCCCCCAAGACGCTCGCCGAGCTGACCGAGATGGCCGTCAAGCTCACCACGTTCAACGACGACGGCTCGATCAAGACGCTCGGCTTCATGCCGCTGCTCGGCTACTACGAGAACGCCGAGGCGCACTGGGCGCCGGCCGCGGACGCGCAGTGGCTCAACGAGGACGGCACGTCGGCGATCGGCTCGTCGCCGGGCTGGAACGCGATCCTCGAGTGGCAGAAGGACCTGATCGACAAGCTCGGCGGGTACCAGAAGCTGGCCGACTTCCAGGCCGCGCTCGGGCAGGAGTTCTCCGCGGAGAACGACTTCCAGACCGGCAAGGTCGCCATGAACATCGACGGCGAGTACCGCACGGCGTTCATCGCCGACCAGGCGCCCGACCTGCAGTACGGCACGGCGCCGATCCCGTCGGCCGAGGGCTACGAGGACAGCTACGGCGCCGGGTACATCACCGGCAACATCGTCGGCATCGGCAAGGGCGCCAAGAACCCCGAGGCCGGCTGGGCGCTCATCAAGTACCTGACGACGAACACCGACGCCCAGGTCAAGCTCTCCAACGGCCTGAAGAACGCGCCGACGATGCACGACGCCATCGCGTCGCCGGACCTCGAGGTCTCCGAGCAGTTCCAGACGTTCCTCGACATCTTCGAGAACCCGAAGTCGTCCACCACCCCGCCCAGCGGCATCGGCGCGGAGTACCAGACGATCTTCGGCACCCACACGGCCAAGTGGCAGCAGGGCGACGTCACCGACCTGCCGGGGATGCTGACGACGGTCGACGACGAGATCAACGCTGCCGTGCAGCTCCAGGCGGGCTGACGCACATGGCCTCGACGATCCAACGCCGACGGAACAGGGCGGCCCTGCTGCTCCTGACGCCGGCACTGCTCGGCATGATCGTGTTCTTCGTCTTCCCGCTGGTGATGACGGTCTTCTACTCGTTCACGGCGTTCGACCTGTCGAACCCGCCGCGGTGGAACAACTTCGCCAACTGGAAGTTCCTGGTCAGCGGTGACCCGCTGATCGGCACGGCGACGCTCAACACGCTGTGGTTCGTCGCGATCCTGGTGCCGGTGCGGATCGTCGGGGCCCTGTTCGTCGGCTGGGTGCTCACGCGGGCCCGGCGCTCGTCGGGCGTGCTGCGCACCGTCTACTACCTGCCGGCCCTCATCCCGCCGGTGGCGGCGACGATCGCGTTCGTCTTCGTGTTCAACCCCGCCACCGGCCCGGTCAACGAGATCCTCGGCTGGTTCGGCATCGACGGTCCGGGCTGGTTCACCGACCCCGCCTGGGCCAAGCCGTCGCTCGTGCTCCTGGGGCTGTGGGTGCTCGGCGACATCATGGTGATCTTCCTGGCCAGCCTGCTGGACGTGCCCACCGAGCAGTACGAGGCGTCCGAGCTCGACGGGGCGAGCACGCGCCAGCAGTTCTGGCACATCACTGTGCCCAACATGGCGCCGGTCCTGCTGTTCGCGCTGATCACCGGCATCATCGGGGCGCTGCAGTACTTCACCGAGCCGGCCGTGGCGTCCTCGACGGCGATGGGCAAGTCGATGGTCGGGCAGGGGGCAGCGGGTGCGCTCGGCTGGCCTGACCAGTCGACGCTCACCTACGGGCAGCTGCTCTACTCCAAGGCGTTCGGCGCGAACCTCATGGGCTACGCGTCGGCGATGGCGGTCGTGCTCTTCGTCGTCGCGGCGCTGGTGATGGCCGTCCTGCTGCGCCGGTTCAAGTCCTTCACTCCGGACGTGGCCAGTTGAACCGCCGTCGCTCGACCACCCTGGTCTGGGTGGCGGACCACGCCGTCTTCCTCGCGCTCGCGCTCATCTTCCTCGCGCCGTTCGCGTTCATCCTGCTCACGTCGGTCATGTCGCCCGAGCAGGCCGGGACGTCGTTCGCCTGGCCGACGTCCTTCCACTGGGACAACTACGCCGAGGTGTTCGAGCGGCTCCCGATGCTCAAGTACACGGGGAACTCGTTCCTCTACGCGATCCTGGCGACGGTCTTCATGCTCGTCTCGTCGGTCCCCGCGGCCTACGCGATGGCCCGGATCCAGTTCCGCGGCTCCGGCGTGCTGCTCGTCCTCGTGATCGGCATGATGCTGCTCCCGCCGCAGGTCACGAGCGTCCCGCTCTACGTGATGTGGTCCAAGCTCGGCCTCACCGGGTCGCTGTGGCCGCTGATCCTGCCCAACCTGCTGGGCGACGCCTTCTCGATCTTCCTGCTGCGGCAGTTCTTCCTGACGATCCCCAAGGAGTACACCGAGGCCGCGCGGCTCGACGGCTGCGGAGAGCTGCGCACGCTGTGGAAGGTCATCGTCCCGATGGCCAAGCCGGGCATCGCGGCGACGGCGATCTTCATGTTCTTCGCGTCGTGGAACGACTACTACGGCCCGCTGCTCTACACCTCCGAGAACGAGTCGGCCTGGCCGGTCTCGTACGCGCTCGCGCAGTTCCGCGGGGCGCACTCGGTCGACTGGAACCTCACGATGGCCGCCACGGTGATCGCCATGATCCCGGTGCTGATCATCTTCTTCCTCGCCCAACGCATCTTCGTGCAGGGCGTCACACTGACCGGAGTCAAGGGATGAAGCTCACCGTCCTCGGTGGCGGGTCCACCTACACGCCCGAGCTCGTCGACGGGTTCGCGCGGCTGCGCGAGCTGCTGCCGCTCACCGAGCTGTGCCTGGTGGATCCTGCCGCCGACCGCCTGGCCCTGGTGGCCGGGGTCTCGCGGCGCATGTTCGCGAAGTTCGGGTACGACGTCACGGTCACGGCCACCTCCGACGTCGTCGCCGGGGTGTCCGACGCCTCCGCTGTGCTGTTCCAGCTGCGGGTCGGCGGGCAGGCGGCACGGCACACCGACGAGACGTTCCCGCACGCCTGCGGGTGCATCGGCCAGGAGACCACCGGTCCGGGTGGGCTGGCCAAGGCCCTGCGGACGGTTCCGGTGGTCCTGTCGCTGGCCGACCTCGTGCGCCGGTACGCCCGGCCCGACGCGTGGATCGTCGACTTCACCAACCCGGTCGGCATCGTGACGCGCGCGCTCCTCGAGGAGGGCCACCGGGCGGTCGGGCTCTGCAACGTGGCGATCGGCTTCCAACGCCGATTCGCGACGATGCTCGACGTGCCGCCGTCGTCCGTCGCCCTGGACCACGTGGGCCTGAACCACCTGACGTGGGTGCGCGGGGCGTCCGTGGACGGCGTCGACCGGTTGCCGGGCCTGCTCTCCGAGCGCCTGCCCGAGCTCGCCGACGAGGTCGAGCTGCCGGCGTCGCTGCTGTCGCTGCTCGGCGTCGTGCCGTCCTACTACCTGCGCTACTACTACGCGCACGATCTCGTCCTGTCCGAGCAGACGGCCCCCGGTGCCGTGACGCGCGCGCACGCGGTGACCGCCGTCGAGGACGAGCTCCTCGAGCTCTACGCCGACCCGTCGGTGGACACCAAGCCGGCGGCCCTGGAGCGGCGCGGGGGAGCGTTCTACTCCGAGGCGGCGGTGGACCTGCTCGCCTCGCTGACGGCCGACCGCGGCGACGTGCAGGTGGTCAACGTCCGCAACGACGGCACGCTGCCCTTCCTCCCCGACGACCACGTCATCGAGGTCCCGGCGACGATCGGGGCGGCCGGCATCGCGCCGCTTGCGGCGGGGCCGCTGCCCCCCGACATCGCGGGCCTCGTGTCCCATGTCGCGGGCTACGAGAGGCTGGCGCTCGAGGCTGCCGTGCACGGGGGTCGCTCCCGGGTGGAGCGTGCCCTGCTCGCACACCCCCTGGTCGGTCAGTACGACCGGGCGTCCCGGCTGACCGACCTGCTGCTCGCGGAGAACCGCGCGCACCTCGCGTGGGCCCGATGAGCGTCCTCGTCGCCGTCGACGGTGGCGGCAGCAAGACCGACGTGCTCGTGCTCGACCCGGACGGGACGGTGCTCGCGCACACCCGCGGGCCGGGGTCGTGCCCGCAGGTCATCGGGGTGCAGCCCGCACTCGCCATCATCGACGGGCTGGTGCGGGCGGCGCTCGACGGCCGCACCGTGGAGCGCGTCGGCGTCTACCTGTCCGGGCTGGACCTGCCGGTCGAGATCGAGACGTTCACCGCGGCGCTGAGGACCCTCCCCTGGTTCACGCCGGCCTCGGCCGTCGTCGACAACGACACGTTCGCGTTGCTGCGCGCGGGTACCGACGCGCGCGAGGCGGTCGTCGTGGTGTGCGGCACGGGGATCAACTGCGTCGGCCGACGGTCGGACGGCGCGACCGCCCGCTTCCCGGCCCTCGGCCGCATCTCGGGCGACTGGGGCGGCGGGTACGAGCTGGGCGAGCAGGCGATCTGGCACGCGGCACGCGCTGTCGACGGCCGCGGCCCGGCCACCGATCTCTCGCACCTCGTGCCGGCGGCCCTCGGTGCCACGACGATGGCCGCCGTGATCGAGGACCTGCACTTCGAGGTTCTCGGGCACGACGACATCGCGGGCCTGTCGCCGCTCCTCCTGGCGACGGCGGCGAGCGGTGACGCGGTCGCGTCGGCCGTGGTCGAGCGGCAGGCCGACGAGGTCGCGGCGCTCGCCCTGGCAGCCCTGCGGCGGCTCGGTCTGACGGAGTCGGCCGTTCCGGTCGTCCTCGGCGGCGGGGTGCTGGCGGCGCGGGACCCGGGCCTGACCGAGGGGATCCGTTCGCGTCTCGCGCTCGGCGCCCCCCGCGCACGCCTGACCTTCGTCTCCGAGCGGCCGGTGCTGGGTGCCGCGTTCCTGGTGCTCGAGGCGCACGGTTCGCCTCCGTCGGCGATCGGACGCACCCGGCAGACGTCCGCAGTCACGGCCGCGCTCATCTGACCCCTGGGCGGCGTCCCTATGTAAAGAACTCTTGACACGGTGTAAGGCCTGCTTTACGTTGCTCGATGTCAGCAATTCTTGACATCGAGCGCGGAGGCGCACCATGAAAGCGATCGTCCAGCTCGGGTACGGGAGCGACGACGTCCTCTCGTTCCATGACGTCGACGTCCCTGCCGTGGGCGACCACGACGTGCTGGTCCGGGTGCGCGCCGCCTCGGTCAACGCCGCCGACTGGTACACGATGATCGGCAGGCCGTACCTGATCCGGGCGATCTCCGGGCTGCGGTCGCCCCGCGTCCCGGTCGCCGGGAAGGCCCTCGCCGGTGAGGTCGTCGCCGTCGGGGCGAAGGTCACCGGGTTCGTCGCCGGGAACGAGGTCTGGGCCGAGCCGAACGGGGGAGCGTTCGCCGAGTACGCGAGCGTCCCGGCCAAGCGGGTGGCCCTCAAGCCTGCCGCGCTGACGTTCGAGCAGGCCGCGACCGTCCCGCTCGCCGGCACGACCGCGCTGCAGGGTCTGCGCGACGTGGGTCGCCTGCAGGCGGGCCTTTCGCTGCTCGTCAACGGAGCGTCGGGCGGGGTCGGCACCTTCGCGGTGCAGATCGGCAAGGCGTGGGGGGCCGAGGTGACCGGCGTGTGCAGCACGCGCAACGTCGATCTGGTCCGCTCGGTCGGCGCCGACCACGTCCTCGACTACACCCGCGACGAGCTGGCCGGCCGGTACGACGTCATCCTCGACCTCGTCGGCAACCACTCGCTGTCCCGTCTGCGCTCGGTCCTGACCGAGCGCGGGACCCTGGTCTTGTCGGCGGGCGAGGGCAACCGTGTCACCGGCCCGCTCGGCCGGATCGCCCGCGCCGGCGTCCTCTCGCTGTTCAGCCGCCAGCGCCTGCGACCCCTCGTCGCGATGTACAGCGCGGCGGACCTCGACGTCCTGTCCGGCCTCGCGGACGAGGGGGCGCTGACCCCGGCGATCGACCGCACCTACCCGCTGAGCGCCGGCCGTGACGCCGTGCGGCACCTCGGCGTCGACCACGCGCGCGGCAAGGTCGTGGTCCTCCCGTGAGCGAGCAGGAGCGGGGCAGCAGCATGACGTTCACCGAGCGCAACGTCTGGGTCTTCGCGGTCGTCTCCCTCGCGGCGTTCCTCGTCTACGTCGCCGTGATCCTGTCCCGGGCGCAGGACGTGCCCATCGAGGACGTCGACTACATCGCGCCGATGCTCTGGAGCATCGGGCTGGCGATCGTCGCGTCGATCATCGGCACGATCGTCATCTCGATCGTCTGGCGCGGCGACGGCGACAAGAAGGACCAGCGCGACAAGGAGATCGACCGGATCGGCGAGTACACCGGCCAGTCGTTCCTCGTGATCGGGGGTCTCGCCGGGCTGATCCTCGCCATGGTCGAGGCGGACTGGTTCTGGATCGCCAACACGCTCTACCTCGGCTTCGTCCTGTCGGCGATGCTCAGCTCGGCCACCAAGATCGGCCTCTACCGGAGAGGCCTTCCTTCGTGGTGAAGCCGACCCGCGTCACCAACGCGATCCGCAGCCTGCGCTTCCAGCACGGCGAGATGACACAGGCCGAGCTCGCGGACCGCATCGGCGTCACCCGTCAGACCGTCATCGCCATCGAGCAGGGCCGCTACTCGCCGTCGCTCGAGATGGCCTTCCAGATCGCGCACGTCTTCGGCGTCCCGCTGGACGACGTGTTCCAGTACCCCGACCCGACCGGAGCCTGAGATGTCTCAGCCGTCGACCACGCCGCTCGCACTCGCCCACCCCCAGCGCGTCGCGCGGCTCGCGGGCGCCTTCTACCTCGTCGTCGCGATCGCCGCGGGCTGGTCGCAGCTGGTCGTCCGCAGCGGTCTGGACACCGACGGTGATCCGTCGCAGACCGCGCAGAGCATCCGCGACGCCGCCGGCACCATGCGACTGGCGTTCGCCGCCGACCTGGTCGCGTTCACGTGCTTCCTGCTGACGGTGCTGCTCCTGTTCAGCCTCTTCCGTCGCGCGAACCTCGACATCTCCGTCGGCTTCCTGGTGATCGCCTCGGCCGCCGTCGTGATCCAGAGCCTGGGCATGGTGCTGCACGGCGGCGCCCTGCTCGTCGCCACGGGCGCGTGGCCGGGGTCCGACGAGACCGCGACCCTCCTGCTCGACATGCACACCCTGTCGAACAACGTCGCGCAGATCTTCTTCGGCCTGTGGCTCCTGCCGCTCGGGTACGTCGTGGTCCGCTCCGGCTACGTGCCGAGGGCCTTCGGTTACCTGCTGATGGCCGGCGGGTTGGGCTACCTGGTCGACATCGTGCTGCAGTTCCAGGGGGCCGACGCCGACTCGACGGTCGTCTTCAGCATGGTCGGCGGAGTCGCCGAGGTCCTGTTCCTGTTCTGGCTCCTGATCCGCGGCGTGCGGGTCCCGGTCGTGGCCGAGCGACCCGCGCGCCTCCCGGTGGCCGCGTAGACCTGCGTCGGGCGGACGCCTACCGGCGCGGGTCGTCCGTCGCCAGGCCCGCGTTCAGCACGGCCTCGCCCAGGTCCGCCGCGGTGGTCACGGTCAGCCCGGCGGGCGGGTTCGCGCCGTCCAGGGCCCCCGCCGGCACGATCGCCCGCGTGAACCCGAGCCGCGCCGCCTCGGCCAGGCGGCGGCCGACCCCCGACACCGTCCGGATCTCGCCGGCCAGCCCGACCTCGCCGATAGCGACGAGCCCTCGCGGAAGCGGCACGTTCTCCCGCGAGCTGACGGCGGCGAGCGCAAGCGCCAGGTCGGCGGCCGGCTCGATCACGCGGGCGCCGCCGATGGTCGAGACGTAGACGTCCTGGTCGGCCAGCCGCGCCCCGAGCCGGCGCTGGAGCACCGCGAGCACCATGGCCAGCCGGCTGCTGTCGACGCCGCTCGTGGTCCGGCGCGGGTTCGGCACGGAGCTGAGCGCCACGAGCGACTGCACCTCGGCGACCAGGGGTCTGCGCCCCTCCAGCGTCACCGTCAGGCACGTGCCCGGCACCGGGTGCAGCGCCTGGGAGATGAACAGCCCGGACGGGTCGGTCAGCCCGACGATGCCCGTCTCGGAGAGGTCGAAGCAGCCGACCTCGTCGGTGGGGCCGTACCGGTTCTTGGTGGCCCGCAGCATGCGCAGCCGAGAGTGCCGGTCGCCCTCGAACTGGCAGACGACGTCGACGAGGTGCTCGAGGGTGCGCGGCCCGGCGACCGCCCCGTCCTTGGTCACGTGGCCGATGAGCACGACGGGCATGTCGCGGGCCTTGGCGGCCTGGATCACCGCGGCGCTGACCTCGCGCACCTGCGAGACGCCACCGGCGGTGCCGTCCACCTGGGCGGACGCGATCGTCTGCACGCTGTCGACCACCAGCAGGTCCGGGGCCTCCTTCTCGATGTGCCCGAGCACCGTCGCCAGGTCGGTCTCCGAGACGAGCAGGAGCGTGGGCGCGAGCGCGTGGATGCGGCCCGCCCGCAGGCGCACCTGCGCGGCCGACTCCTCGCCGGTCACGTAGAGCACGCGCCGGCCGGTGCGCGCCGCCCGGGCGGCGACGTCGAGCAGCAGGGTCGACTTGCCGACGCCGGGCTCGCCCGCCAGGAGCACCACGGCGCCCGGCACGAGGCCGCCGCCGAGCACCCGGTCGAGCTCGTCGACCCCTGTGGACTGCGCCCGTGCCGTCTCGACGTCGATCTGGTCGATGGGCAGGGCCGTAGATCGCGTCGGCGTCGTGGCCGTCGTCTTCGGGGCGCCGCCACCCGGACCGGTGTCCTCGAGCACCGAGCCCCAGGTCTGGCACTCGCCGCAGCGGCCGACCCACTTGGTGGCGGACCAGCCGCACTCCGAGCACCGGAACGCAGGCCGCGGTGAGGAGGGGCGCTTCACGCTCGTCGAGGTCACGAGCAGGACGCTAGACGCAGGGTCCGACACGGACGTCGAGGGCGCGCCCGCAGACCCGCAGCCACCCGTCGGACCGGACGGCGAGGGCGCCACAAGACCGCCACGGCGCCCCCAGCAGGTAGCGCCGTCGCATGCACGGGGCGCCGTCGACGCAACGACGATCGCCGCGTCGGACGTCGGGCCTTGCGCTCGACTGAACACCGGTTTAGCGTAGTGAACGTGCGTTCAGACGACGACCTCACAGCCCGCGCCCGCATCCGGGACGCGGCGGTCGCGCGGTTCGGCCGCGACGGCTTCGGCGTCGGCGTGCGCGCCATCGCGGCCGACGCCGGGGTCAGCGCCGCGCTGGTCATCCATCACTTCGGGTCCAAGGACGGCCTGCGGGCTGAGTGCGACGCGTTCGTCCTGGAGACGGTCAAGAACGAGAAGTCCGACGCCATGGCGGACCACACGCCGGGCGAGGTCATCGGTCGGCTGGCCCAGATCGAGGAGTACGCACCCCTGTTCGCGTACATCGTGCGCAGCCTGATGGAGGGCGGCGCGCTCGCGGGCAAGTTCGTCGACGGCCTCGTCGCGGACGCCGACGCGTACCTGAAGACCGGCGAGAAGGCGGGGACCGTCCGACCGTCGCAGGACCCGCACGGCCGGTCCCGGAACCTCGTCGCCACCCAGGTCGGCCTGATCGTCATGGCCCAGCTGGACGGTGCGCTGGGCCGTGGCACCGCCCCGACCGACGACCCGACCACGGCGATGAAGGAGCTCTACAGCGCCACGATGCTCGCCGGCCTGGAGCTCTACACGCACGGGCTGTTCACGGACAGCGGCTACCTCGACGCCTATCGAGAGTTCGTCCAGAAGACACAGGAGAAGTCATGACCGACGCCATCCACATCCGCGGACTGGTCAAGTCGTTCGGGGCCAAGCGCGCGCTCGACGGCTTCGACCTCACCGTCGGCACGGGCGAGGTGCACGGGTTCCTCGGCCCGAACGGCGCGGGCAAGTCGACGACGATCCGCGTGCTGCTCGGGCTGCTCCGGGCCGACGAGGGTTCGGTGCAGCTGCTCGGCGGCGACCCCTGGAGGGACGCGGTCGCGCTGCACCGGCGGCTCGCGTACGTGCCGGGCGACGTGAACCTCTGGCCGAACCTGTCGGGCGGCGAGGCGATCGACGTCCTCGGACGGCTGCGCGGCGGCCTGGACCCGAAGCGGCGGGGCGAGCTGATCGAGAGGTTCGAGCTCGACCCGCGCATCAAGGGCCGCGCGTACTCCAAGGGCAACCGGCAGAAGGTCGCGCTCGTCGCCGCGCTCGCCGCCGACACCGAGCTGCTCCTCATGGACGAGCCGACCAGCGGCCTGGACCCGCTGATGGAGGCGGTGTTCCAGCAGGTCGTGCGGGAGGTTGCCGACGAGGGCCGCACGGTGCTGCTGTCGAGCCACATCCTGGCGCAGGTGGAGGTGCTCTGCCGTCGCGTGACGATCATCCGGGCGGGCAAGGAGGTGCAGAGCGGGTCGCTGGACGAGCTGCGCAGCCTTCGTCGGACCACGGTGACGGCGGCGTTGCGGGACATGGACAGCGCGGCCGTCGCACTGGCGCCGGTGGGCGGCGTGCACAACCTGCAGCGGCACGACGGGCACCTCACGCTCGACATCGACACCCCGTCGCTGGGCGACGTGCTCGCGCGGCTGACCACGTTCGGCGTCGACTCGCTCACGGCGCACCCGCCGACGCTGGAGGACCTGTTCCTGCGCCAGTACAGCGACGAGCTGGCGACCCTCGGCGTGGTGGAGGGGTCGCGATGACCGCGGTCACCGCGCAGCACGTCCACGCGACGGTGCGGTCCGGGCCGGTGTCGGGCACGCGCGCGCTGGTCCGCGTCGCGCTGCGGCTCGACCGGTTCCGCACGATCGTCTGGGCCCTGTCGATCGGGCTCATCGTGCTCGCGTCGATCGGCGCTCTGAACTCCGCCTACGCGTCGCCCGAGACCCGGCAGGCACGCGCGGAGCTGATCGCGTCGCCGGCCGCGACTGCCCTGGCCGGGCCGGGGTACGGGCTCGACGACTACACGATCGGCGCCATGACGGCCAACGAGATCGGCCTGTGGGTCATGATCCCGGTCGCGATCATGGCGCTGCTGACCGTGACCCGGCACCTGCGCGCGGCCGAGGAGGACGGCCGGCTCGAGCTCGTGCGGTCCGCCCCGGTCGGACGGGACGCGCAGGTGGTCGCGGGGATCGTCGCGGCCGTCGTCGCGACCCTGGCCGTCGGGCTGGCCACGTTCCTCGGGCTCGTCGGGGGCGGCCTCGAGGTCGAGGGCTCGGCCGCGCTCGCGGGCGGGGTCGTGATGGTGGGACTCGTGTTCGCGGGCGTCTCCGCGGTCGCGTCCCAGGTCACGGCCCACGGCCGCACGGCCAGCTCGCTCGGCATGGCGGTGCTCGGAATCGCGTTCCTGCTGCGCGCGATCGGTGACGTGCGCGGTCCTGAGAGCACGAGCGTGCTCACCTGGCTGTCCCCGTTCGGGTGGGCGCAGGCGACCGCGGCGTACGTGTCGACGCGGTTCTGGCCGCTGGCCATCGGGGTCGTCGTCGCGGCCGGACTCGTCCTCGTGGCGTTCTGGCTCGTCGGGCGCCGCGACGTCGGCACCGGCCTGATGGCCGAGCGGCTGGGCCGGCCCGAGGCCCCCGCGAGCCTGACCGGCATGGTGGCGCTCACGACCCGCAGCCAGCTCGGCGCGATCCTCTCGTGGGGCTTCGCCGTCGTCGCGATGGGCGCGGTCGTCGGGCTCCTCGCGGGCGCGCTCGTCGACTTCCTCGGCTCTGACCCGACCCTCGAGGAGGTCCTCCCGACGGGACCGGGCGGGGCCGTGGCCGGCGCGCTCGCGCTCTACACGGTGTTCCTCGCCATCACGACCGGCACCTATACGGCGACCGCGATGGGCGCCGCCCGATCCGAGGAGTTCGCCACCCGTGGTGCGGCCGTGCTCGCCGGGCCGGTGTCGCGGTGGCGCTGGCTGGGGTCGCAGGTGCTCGTCGCCGCCGTCGCCGCCGTGGTGATCATGCTGGTCAACGGTCTGGTGGTGGGCCTGACCAGCTCGGCGTCGCTGCCCGCGGACCTCGACGTCTGGGACCTCGTCGGCGCCTCCGCGGTGACGCTGCCGGCGGTCGGCTGCATGCTCGGCGTGGCCGTGCTGCTCGTCGGTCTGGTGCCGCGCGCGTACGGCCTGGTCTGGGCGTACGTGGCCTACGTGTTCGTCGTCGGCCTGTTCGGCGCGCTCCTGCCCGACGGCTCCGACGCGCTCTCACCGTTCACCTACACCCCGCAGCTCCCCGCGGAGGCGATGGACTGGCCGCCCGTGCTCGCCCTCACCCTCGTCGCGGCGGCCCTGGTGGCGGGTGGCCTGGCGGCGTTCCGCCGACGTGACGTGGTCGGTTGACGTTCGCGGCACTCCGGGGCCGTGACACGGTCCGCGCGTGATGCGTCGGTAGGCTGCGGGGCGTCCGGCAAGGGTTCGGGCGCCACGAACCAAGGGGGACCCCGATGAGCGAGACCGGCCGGCCCGGCGCCGATCCGAACCAGCCCGGGGGCGTTCCGTCCTGGGGACAGACCGGCCCGACGACCGGCGGCACCCCGCCGTCCGTCCCGCCTGCCGGGAGCGGCGAGCCACCCGCCGACGAGCCCACCAAGCGCCCGGCCTGGCTCGTCCCGGCGATCATCGGCGTCGTCGTCCTCGTCGTCGCGGCGATCATCATCGGGATCGTCACGTCCGGCGGTTCCGACGACGAGGCCACGCCGCCCGCCGTCGCGTCGACGGTCCTGCTGCCCTCGCCCACGCCGACCGTCGCCCCCGTGCCGCGGACCGCCACGACGGCGTTCGCGACGGCGCTGCCGACATCGGTCCTGCAGTACGCGCTCGCGACGTCGGCGGACAACCCCGCCTGGATCGCCGCGGGCGCCATCGAGGCCTACACCGAGACCTACACCGACGGGGCCGCGGGCACCGTCACGGTGAACGCCGGCCAGTGGGAGACCCCCGCGGAGGCGACCGCGTTCGCGGCGACGCTCACCGCTGCCCTCCCGCCCGCCCCGGCGCCGGACCCGTCCGCGACCGCGGGCGCGGGCGAGCCCGCCCTCCCGCAGTCGGGCGAGGTCACGGCCGGGGGCGCGCCCGTCGGCAGCTACTCGATCGCCGACGCCGGCGACGGCACGGGTGTCGCGGTCTGGACCAACGGCACCACGGTCTTCCAGGTGACCGGGCCGGTCGAGGACATCGTCGACTTCTACGCGGCCTACCCGCTCTGACGGGTCGGCTCTGCGACGAGCCTCAGCTGCGGTCGATGATCGACAGGATGTTGCCACCGGGGTCGGTGAACCAGGCGATCAGCGGGCCGCCGCCGCGGAAGACGTAGTCGTCGTCGGTCTCCACGGGCGTCCCGGCGTACTTCTCGAACTCGACGCCGCGGCCGCGCAGCTCGGCGACGGTCGCCGCCACGTCCTCGACCGGGAAGTTCAGCACCGTGTACGTCGCGGGCGTGTGGGCCGGTCCCTTCGGGTAGACCAGCACGTTCCTGCCGGTCACGTGCAGCAGGAGCATCCCGTTCTCCTCCGACACGTCGAGCCCCAGCTTGTCGCCGTAGAACTCCTTCGCGGCCGGGATGTCGTCGGTCGAGAACCCGCTGAACGCGTCACTGAGATCCGCCATGTGTGCCTCCTCGTCGAGACCCACTCTCCTCCGCGCTCCGGCGGTCAGGTGCCGGGAGCGCGGACGTCGCCGGGCCGCGTGGTCAGACACGGGCCGGGGACGGGCCGCTGTCAGACGCGGGCCGGGGCTCGGGTGGTCGTCGGGCGCTCGGTGAGCGGCGGCGGGGGTGCCGGCGCCGCGGGGAGCGTGACGGTGAACGTGGTGCCGGCCGACGTCGCGGTGCTCGGCCCGACCGTGATCGTGCCGCCGTGGGCGGTGACGACCGCGTGCACGATGGCCAGGCCCAGCCCCGTGGACCCGGTCGTGCGGTTGCGGGACACGTCGCCGCGGGTGAACCGCTGGAACAGGCTGTCGCGCAGCGCGGGCGGGATGCCCGGTCCGTCGTCGGCCACCTGGAGGACCACCCGCGACCCGTCGCGACGGAGCCGGACGGTGACCGAGGTGCCCGCCGGCGTGTGCAGCCGGGCGTTGGACAGCAGGTTGGCCAGGACCTGGCGCAGTCGGGCGTCGTCGCCGACCACCTGGACGTCCTCGGGCGAGGTGTCCTCGTCGAGGTCCAGCGACCAGGCGTGGTCGGCGCCGGCCACGTGGGCGTCGGTGAGCGCGTCGATCGAGAGCAGGGCGAGGTCGACGGGGTCGGTGGCCAGCGGCCGGCCCGCGTCGAGGCGCGCGAGCAGGAGCATGTCCTCGAGAAGCCCGGTCATCCGCAGCGACTCGGACTCGACGCGCGACATGGCCTGCAGCGCACCGTCGGGCAGCTCCTCGGGGGAGCGGCGGACCAGCTCGGCGTAGCCGCGGATCGAGGCCAGGGGAGTGCGCAGCTCGTGCGAGGCGTCGGCGACGAACTGGCGCACCTGCGACTCGGACTCGTGGCGCGCCGCCAAGGCCTGCTCGACGTGCCCGAGCAGCTGGTTCAGGGCCGCGCCCACCTGCCCGACCTCGGTCGCGGGGTCGGTGTCGCGGACGGGCACGCGGTCGGCCAGGACGACCTCGCCACGGTCGAGCGGCAACCGCGCGACGCGGTTGGCGGTCCGCACGACCCGGTCGAGGGGACGCAGCTCGCGGCGCACGAGCACCAGGCCCAGGGCAGCGGCGACGAGCAGCGCGAACGCCGCGACGATCGCCTCGATCACGACGTACGTCGTGATGGTGTCGTTCACGGACGCGAGCGGGACCGCGGTGGCCGCGACGGAGCGGTCGGGACCCGTGACGCTGGAGATCGCCCGGTACTGGCCGAGGCCGTCGAGCGTGACCGTCCTGACGACCCCGTCCGTCGGGATCGCGAGCATCTGCTCGATCTGCGCATCGGTCAGGCGGGTCAGGGTGCCGTCGTCGTCCACGTACCCCGCGTCACGTGCCGGCAGGCTCGTCGGGTCCGTCCCGCCGGCCAGCTGCACGTTCACCGTGCCGACGTCCTGGAACGGACGGCCGGTGCCGTTCGGCACGAACGACGGAGCCGTGCCGAGCACCTCGGGGGCGAAGCCCGGTGCGGCACCGCCCTGCGTGACGCCGACCGACCCCCCGTCGGGGACGATGTGGACGTCCGCCGCGCGGCCGTGCGCCATCGTCAGCTTGTCGTCCACCTGCTTCACGAGCGAGCTGCGCAGGGACAGGGTGGTGACGGCGCCCATGACGGCTGCGACCACGGCGACGAGCGCGACGACGGTGACCACCAGTCGCCGACGCAGCGTCCACCGCGGCCGCGCGGCCATCAGAGCCATCAGACCGACGGCTTCAGCACGTACCCCACACCGCGCAGCGTGTGCAGCATCGGGGTACGACCCTTGTCGATCTTGCGGCGCAGGTAGGACACGTAGAGCTCGACGATGTTGGCCTGGCCGCCGAAGTCGTACTGCCAGACGCGGTCGAGGATCTGCGCCTTGGACAGCACGCGCTTGGGGTTGCGCATGAAGTAGCGCAGCAGCTCGAACTCGGTCGCGGTCAGGCGGATGTCCTCACCGTCGCGGGACACCTCGTGGCTGTCCTCGTCCATCCGCAGGTCGCCGACGACGAGCACGGCCTCCTCGCGCGACGACACCGACCCGGTCCGGCGGAGCAGGGCGCGCAGGCGGGCGACGACCTCCTCGAGGCTGAACGGCTTCGTGACGTAGTCGTCGCCACCCGCCGTGAGGCCGGCGATCCGGTCCTCGACGGCGTCCTTGGCGGTCAGGAACAGCACGGGGACGTTGGGGTGCGTGGCGCGCACGCGGCGCAGCACGTCGATGCCGGACAGGTCGGGGAGCATGACGTCCAGGACGATGACGTCGGGGTCGAGCGACTTCGCGGTCTTCACCGCGGCGTGGCCCGTGAGGGCGTGGTCCACCTGCCAGCCCTCGTAGCGCAGGGCGGTGGACAGCAGCTCGGCAAGGGTCGGCTCGTCATCGACTACCAGTGCGCGAACGGGTGATCCGTCGGGGCGCGTCAACACGTCCGGGCGGCGGCTGGTCGTGATCGTCATGGTCCGACCTTCCGACCGCGACCTGAGGCACGCCTGGGGCAACCCTGTGAAAAGTCTGAGAGATGGGCTCTCAGTCGAGCGGGTGGGGCCGATCGGCGCCGGCGAGCGCGGCGGTGAGGATGGCCTCGATCGCGAACTGGGTGGCGACGGGCAGGTCGACGTCCTCGTCGAGGAGCCACTGCACCTGCAGACCGTCCATGACGCCGATGATCGCGCTGGCCGCGCAGGTGGCCAGCTCCTCGGAGACGGCTCCCTCCCCGACCGCCAGGATCGCCGACTGGATCTCGCCGCGCAGGACGGTGAAGCGCTCGGTCACCCAGGTGCGGGCGGGGTGGTTCTCGGTGACGGACTCGCCGGTCAGGACGGTATAGCCCTGCACGATGCCGCGACGCTCGACGTTCATCCGGGCCGTGCGCAGCAGGTGGTGGAACAGCTCCAGACCGCCCGGGATGTGCTGTCCCTCGAGGTCGCGGACGTCCTCCTTGTCGCGGTACTCGAGCACCTCGACGAGCAGCTGCTCCTTGGACCCGAAGTGGTGCAGGACGCCCGCGTGGGTGATGCCGACCTGCTCGGCGACCTCCGTCAGCGAACCGCTCATGTACCCCTTGGAGCCGAACGTGTTGGCGGCTGCGCGCAGGATCTCGGCCCTGCGTTCGGCAGTGGCCTGGCGGGGCTGACGCGGCTTGCGCGCTGCCGCCTTCGGGGGAACGTCGTCGTCCATGACCGAAACCATACTGTGATCTTTGCACTTACTGACAAGTCAGTAAGTTGTGCTTTGATGCTCGGCAGAAGACAAAGACGTCCTGAACGGAGACTGCTGCTGTGTCACTCGACACGGCCACCCAGCCGCCCACGGCTGAACGGCCCACCCACGGAGATGCCGCCCTGAGCGCTCTGCTCACGCGCCTCTCGCTCGAGGAGAAGGTCCGCCTCGTCGTCGGTGCCGGTCTGTGGTCGACCACCGCCGTGCCGCACATCGGCCTTCGCGCCATGCACGTGTCGGACGGTCCGGCCGGTGTCCGAGGCATCTCCGAGAGTGCCGACGAGACGTCGGCGTCCTTCCCTGCCCCGAGCGCGCTCGCCGCGACGTGGGACGTGGACCTGGCCGACGAGGTCGGTGCGGTGTTCGCCGCCGAGGCCCGCCGGCACGGCGTCGATGTGGTGCTCGCCCCGCAGGTCAACCTGCAGCGCACCCCCGTCGGCGGCCGTCACTTCGAGTGCTACTCCGAGGACCCGCTGCTCACCGGCGCGATCGCCGTCCACGTGGTCAAGTCCGCGCAGGACCGCGGCGTCGGCATGTGCATCAAGCACTTCGTCGCCAACGACTCCGAGACCGAGCGCACCAGCTACCTGGCCCGCGTCGACGAGCGGACGCTGCGCGAGGTCTACCTCGCGCCGTTCGAGCAGCTCGTCCGCGAGGCGCAGGCGTGGTCCGTCATGGGCGCCTACTCGGGTGTCGACGACGGCCACACAGCCGCCCCCGTGCTGGAGCACCGCCCGCTGCTCACCGGCGTCCTCAAGGACGAGTGGGGCTTCGACGGCGTCGTGGTCAGCGACTGGGTGGCCACCAAGTCCGTGATCGGTGCCGCCGAGGGCGGCCTCGACCTGCAGATGCCCGGACCGGACGGCCCCTGGGGCGACGGCCTGCTCGACGCGGTGCGCTCGGGCGACGTCAGCGAGTCGCTCCTGGACGACAAGGTCCTGCGGCTGCTGCGCCTGGCTCAGCGCGTGGGCGCCCTGGACGGCCTCGCGCCGTCCGGCGACCTGCGCGACCACGTCGGCGACGTCGACGCCCGCGAGGTGCTGCGCCGCCTCGTCTCCCGCTCGATGGTCGTGCTCCGCGACGACGAGCACGCGCTGCCCGTCGCCCCTGACGACGTCACGCGTATCGCGCTCCTCGGCCCGAACGCGGTCCATCCCTTCCAGCAAGGGGGCGGCTCCGGCTTCGTTCGGCCCGACCGCTCGTCCACCCCCTCGGAGGCGTTGCGAGACGCCTTCGGCGATGCGACGGTCGACATGCACGCCGGTGCGGTCTCCCGCCTGCTGCCCCCTGCGCTGGATCTTGCCGATCGCTGCACCACCCCGGAGGGCCACGTCGGCGCCCAGGGCGAGCTGCTCGACGCGGACGGTGCCGTGCTCGCCACGGCCGACGTGACCACGTGGGACGGCTGGCTGCGGGAGGTGCCCGGTCCCGCGACCGCGCTCCGCATCCGCACCACGGTCCGGCTCGACGAGCCCGGCCGCCACGAGGTCGGCGTCGGCACGGTGGGCAAGCACGTCATCTCGGTCGGCGGAAAGGTGCTCTCGACCAGCGACACCGTGGTGGGCGCCGAGGTCATCCTCGACTCGAGCGTGAACCAGCCGCCCCCGGCCACGCTCGTGATCGACGTGACCGAGCCGACCACGGTCGAGATCGACGCGCTGGTGCAGGCCGTACACCCCGTCGGGTACGCGAGCTTCGTGCGCGCCGAGCTGGTTCACCGCACGCCGGGCACCTCGCCCGACGAGCTGCTGGCCGTCGCCGTGGAGGCCGCCGCCGCGGCCGACCTCGCGATCGTCGTGGTCGGGACCAACGAGGAGATCGAGTCCGAGGGGTACGACCGCACGAGCCTCGGGCTGCCGGGCACGCAGGACCAGCTGGTCAAGGCCGCGCTCGCCGCGAACCCGAACACGATCGTCGTCGTGAACGCCGGCGCCCCGGTGCTCCTGCCCTGGCTCGACGAGGTGCCCTGCGTCGTCTGGGCGTGGCTCGGTGGCCAGGAGTGGCCCGAGGCGCTCGCGGACGTGCTGACCGGTGTCACCGAGCCGGCCGGCCGCCTGCCGTGGACGCTGCCGGCCCACGAGTCGGACGTCCCGGTCCCCGACGCGATCCCCGTCGACGGCGTCGTCGACTACTACGAGGGCGTGCACGTCGGGTACCGCTCGTGGCTCGCCCTCGGCCGCACGCCCGCCGCCCCGTTCGGTCACGGCCTCGGCTGGACCACGTGGGAGTACGAGTCCATGACGTCCACCCTCGACGGCGACGGGGGGGTCGTGCTGGACATCGAGGTCCGGAACACGGGGACCCGCGCTGGTCGTGAGGTCGTCCAGGTCTACGTCGAGCCCCCCGAGAACTCGTCCCTGGGTACGCCCGGGGTCGAGCGTCCGGTCCGCTGGCTCGGCGGTTTCAGTGTCGTGCTCGCCGAACCCGGTGCGCACGAACGGGTCCAGGTCCGGGTGGACGCGCGTGCGTTCCGTACCTGGGACACGGCAAAGCCCGGTTGGGTCACCCCGGCCGGTACCTACCCGATCCGCGTGGGCCGTTCGTCAGGCGACCTACGTCTCGCGGTCGACGTGGACCTCCCAGGGTCCGCGTCTGCCGGGCCAGACCCGCACGTGTAGTACCCAGCAGTCCCGAGCACGACCTGCAGGACGGACGATCCGCAGTCGTCCGGCAAGGCTCCCCTGTCAGTCTCTTTTCAGCGAACGACACCCGTAAGTACCCCAGCAGTGCAAGGAGGCACTCCGTGAGAACGCGCAAGCTCGCAACGATGATGGCCGGTATGGCCACGGTCGCGCTGCTCGCCACCGCCTGTTCAGGTGGCAGCGGCAACGACGACGCGTCCAGCTCCGCAGGCAGCGGCTCGTCCGATGGTGTCCTGACCATCGGTATGCCGAACGGTGTCCAGGCGAACAACCAGAACCCGTTCGCGACGAACTCGTCGGCGATGTCCCTCGGCTACGCGATGGTCATCTACGAACCCCTCATGATGGTCAACGAGGCCGACCCGGCTGCCGACGCCGAGCCGTGGCTCGCCGAGTCGGTCACCTGGAACGAGGACTTCACCGAGGCGACGATCACGCCGCGCTCGGGCGTCAAGTGGTCCGACGGTGAGGACTTCACGGCCGAGGACATCGCGTTCAACGTCAACCTGCGCAAGAACAACGACGCGATCAACTCCGCCGCCCTGCCCTACGGCGACGTCGCCGTGCAGGACGACGGCACGGTCAAGGTCGCCTTCACGTCCGGCCAGTTCGTCAACCAGTCCAAGCTCTACAGCCTGATGATGGTTCCGGAGCACATCTGGAAGGACGTCGCCGACCCGACGACGGACGAGAACACCGACCCGGTCGGCACCGGTCCGTTCACCCTGACGTCCTGGACGCCGCAGGCGGCGACCCTCGACCCCAACCCCGACTACTGGGGTGGCAAGTCGCAGGTCAAGCAGCTGCGCTACTCGTCCTACACGGACAACAACGCGCTCACGACGGCCCTCACCACCGGTGAGGTCCAGTGGGGCTGGACGTTCATCGCGGACTACGAGACCGTCTACATCGCGAAGGACCCCGACAACTACCACCAGTGGGCTGCCGCGGGCCTCGGCATCGACAACATGTTCCTCAACGTCGAGACCAAGCCGTTCAGCAACAAGGCGTTCCGCCAGGCGCTGAACACGGCCCTCGACCGCGAGAACATCACGAAGATCGCGACGTCCGGCGTCAACCCGGTCCTCACGAACGTCTCGGGCCTGCCCCTGCCGGCAGGTCAGCCGTTCCTGAACCCGGACCTCGACGGCAAGGACTACCCGTCCAGCGTCGACGACGCCAAGGCGATCCTCGAGGACGCCGGCTACACCTGGGACGACGGCGGCAAGCTGATCGACCCCGACGGTGAGGCCGTCTCGTTCGCGATCACGGACCCGACCGGTTGGAACGACTACAACACGGCCCAGGACCTCGTCGTCGCGACCGCGCAGGAGCTCGGCGTCGACGCCACGGCGGAGAAGCCCCCGGCCGACAACTGGTTCGAGGACGTCCCGCTGGGCAACTTCCAGGCGGCGTTCCACTGGACCGACGGCGGCGCCACGCCGTACGACATGTACTCGGACATCTTCGACGGTGCCCAGTACGTGCCGCTCGGCGAGAAGGCCAACTGGAACTTCGGGCGCTACCAGAACGACGAGGCCACGGCCGCGTTCAAGACGTACGCCAGCAGCTCCAGCGAGGACGACCGCACGGCAGCCCTGAACACGATCCAGAAGATCTACGTGGACGAGGTTCCCGGCATCGCCCTGTGGTCGCGTCCGCAGACCGCGCAGTACTCCACGAAGAGCTACGTGGGCTGGCCGGACGCTGACGACCCGTACGCCGGGCCGCAGCCGACCCGTCCGGGTGCTGCTGAGATCGTCATGAAGCTCAAGCCCGCCAGCTGAGCCTGGTGGGCTTGCTCCCACCGCACCCGCGGGCACCGCCCGCCCTGACGAACATTCCCCCAGGTGAGCTGATGACTGCCCCCACGCAAGGTCCGATCCAGGAGCACGGCGACGGCGCCGTGCAGACCGCCGAGACCCCGGTCCTCCAGGCGGTCTCGATCCGCAAGTACTTCCCCGTCCGCGGGTTCCGCTCGAAGAAGGTCGTGCACGCGGTCGACGACGTCGACCTCGAGCTCTACCGCGGCCGGGTCGTCGCCCTCGTCGGCGAGTCCGGCTCCGGCAAGTCGACGATCGCGCGGCTGCTCGCCCAGCTGATGCCGTTGACCGCCGGCACGATCAAGCTCAACGGCGAGGACGCGCACGTCAACGGGCGTGCCGGGTTCCGCACGTACGTGTCCAAGGTCCAGATGATCTTCCAGGACCCCTTCGCGTCACTGAACCCCGTCCACACCGTCCGGTACACGCTGACACGCAGCCTGCGGATCCACCGCGGACGACTGCGCGGCGACGAGCTGGAGAAGTCGCTGCTCGAGCTGCTCGACCGCGTGAACCTGCGCCCGGCCGACCGGTACATCGACAAGTTCCCGCACGAGCTCTCCGGCGGCCAGCGTCAGCGCGTCGCGATCGCCCGCGCCCTGGCCGCGAACCCGCAGGTCCTGCTCGCCGACGAGCCGATCTCGATGCTCGACGTGTCGATCCGCCTCGGCATCCTCAACCTGCTGCGCGACCTGCGCGACCGCCTGCAGATCGCGATCCTGTACATCACGCACGACATCGCGTCCGCCCGCTACTTCGCCGACCGCACGATGGTGATGTACGCCGGCCGTGTCGTGGAGAGCGGTGACAGCGAGTCCGTCACGCAGGACCCCAAGCACCCGTACACCCAGCTGCTCGTCCGGTCCGCCCCCGACCCCGACGACCTGGACGCCCGCGCCCGCGGTGCCCGCGGCGAGGCCCCGAGCCTCGTCACGCCCCCCGAGGGCTGCCGGTTCAACCCGCGCTGCCCGTTCGCGAACGACGTCTGCCGCACCGAGGTCCCGCCGCTGATGGACGTCGGCGTCGATCGCTTGGCCGCCTGCTGGGGCTACGCCGACCGTCCGGACCGCCCGCAGCTCGGCTCCGTCCTCGATGCCTACGGTGCCCGCCCGACGATCGACGTCGACGTCGTCGTCCGCGCAGACGCCGACCTGGCCGCAGCCGCGGCCCCCGAGCCCGCTGCGGGCGCCGACCCGGGCGGTGCCGCGATCGCCGCGCCGACGGCGCCCGCAGCGTCCCACACGCCCGGACAGGAGGGCCTCCGATGAGATTCATGGTCCGCCGCATCATCTTCTACATCGTCACCTTCTGGGCGGCCGTGACGCTGAACTTCTTCATCCCGCGCATGATGCCCGGCGACCCGGTCAGCGCCCTGATGGGCCGCCTGCAGGGCCGCATCGACTCGCACGCGGAGCACGCGCTGCGGGTGCTGCTCGGCCTCGACGACACCCAGTCGCTGTGGCAGCAGTACGTCGACTACTGGCAGCTGATCCTGCACGGCGACCTCGGCCGCTCGTTCACGTTCTTCCCGCAGCCGGTCGCCGACATCGTCGAGCAGGCGCTGCCCTGGACGATCGGTCTGGTCGGCGTCGCGACGATCATCGCGTTCACGCTGGGCACCCTCGTCGGCCGGTCCATCGGCTGGCGGCGCGGCACGTGGGCGGACTCGGCGCTGCCGATCTCGGCCTTCTTCTCGGCGGTCCCGTACTTCTGGCTCGCCCTCATCGCGATCTCGGTGTTCTCGGTCCGGCTGGGCTGGTTCCCCTCGAGCGGCAGCTACGACCGGTCGATGGTGCCCAACTGGTCGTTCGAGTTCATAGGTTCGGTCATCTACTACGGCTTCCTGCCGGCCATGACCATCGTCATCGCGTCGATCTCCGGCTGGATCCTCGGCATGCGCAACATGATGGTCACCGTGTCCTCCGAGGACTACGTGACGGTCGCCCAGGCCAAGGGCCTCAAGGAGCGGCGCGTGATGGGCGGCTACGCATCCCGCAACGCGATCCTGCCCCAGGTGTCCAGCTTCGCGCTGTCGCTCGGGTTCGTGGTCGGCGGCACGCTGATCATGGAGATGGTCTTCTCCTACCAGGGCATCGGCTACGTCCTGTTCACCGCGGTGTCGACGCACGACTACCCGCTCATGCAGGGCTGCTTCCTGGTCATCACGATGGCCGTCCTCGTCGCCAACATCGTTGCCGACTTCGTCTACGCCGCGCTCGACCCGCGGACCCGGCAGGAGGGCTGACATGGCCATCGACCTGACGCTCCTGGAGGACACTCCCGACGTCACGACGGCGGAGACCACCACCTCGGGCAAGCGGCGCTTCGTCTTCCTGCGGAACTCGAAGTCGCTCACCGGCTTCGTGATCGTGGCGTTCTTCACGTTCCTCGCCATCTTCGGCACCTGGCTCGCCCCGTACGAGCCGGGCGCGCTGAGCGCGGACCTGCTGCAGGCTCCGTCGTCCTCGCACTGGCTGGGCACCAACCAGCTCGGGCAGGACATCCTGTCCCAGATCATCATCGGCACCCGGAGCGTCGTGATCGTCGGCCTGATCGCCGGGATCGGGGCCACCGCGATCGGTGTCCTGGTCGGTGTGACGTCCGGCTACATCGGCGGGATCGGCGACGAGGGCCTGTCCATGCTCGCCAACGTCTTCCTGGTCATCCCGCAGCTGCCGCTCATCATCATCATCGCCGGCCAGCTGCCCTCGGTCGGTGGTGTCACCGTCGCGGCAGTGATCGCGGTGACCGGCTGGGCGTGGGGTGCGCGCGTGCTGCGTGCCCAGACCCTGTCGTTGCGACGGCGAGACTTCGTCGAGGCCGCCCGGGCCAGCGGTGAGAGCACGTGGCGCATCATCACCGCCGAGATCATGCCGAACCTCACGGCCATCATCGCCTCGGGCTTCGTCGGAACGGTCGTGTTCGCGGTGCTCACGCAGACCACGCTGGCCTTCATCGGCATCGGCGACCCGGGCGACTGGAACTGGGGCACCATCCTGTACGGGGCGCAGAACAACCTCGCGCTGCAGCGTGGCGCGTGGTGGTGGTTCGTCCCGGCCGGTCTGTGCATCGCCCTGGTCGGCATGGCCCTGACGCTCATCAACTTCGGGATCGACGAGTTCGTCAACCCGCGGCTGCGCAGCGTCGGCATGAACGCCCGCACCCTGCGCAAGCGCGGCATCCGTCCCCGCATCGGCTTCACCCCCGTGGTCTACGAGGCGCCCGGTGCGTCGGCGCCGAAGTCGACGCTCGTCACGCAGTCCGAGCAGATCGAGGTCGCCGGGATCGTGCCGTCGAACGGCCATCACAGCAAGGAGGACCGGGCATGAGCGCCGTCCCCACGCGTTCGATCTGGACGCCCGGCGAGGTCGGCCGCGTCGCCGAGCCCGTCCTGGAGATCAAGAACCTCTCGGTCGACTACGGGTTCGACGACAACCCGACGCACGTGCTGCGCGACGTCTCGCTGACGCTCAACCGCGGCGAGGTGCTCGGGCTGGCCGGCGAGTCCGGCTGCGGCAAGTCGACGCTCGCCTACGCGGCGACGCGCCTGCTGCCGCCTCCCGGCATGATCACGGGCGGCGAGGTCGTCTTCACCGACCGCTCCGGCTCCCAGGTCGACGTCCTGGCCATGAGCGACCAGGACCTGCGGGCGTCCCGCTGGCAGGACATGGCGATCGTGTTCCAGGGCGCCATGAACTCGCTCAACCCCGTGCACCGCATCGGCCGGCAGATCTCCGACGCGCTGCTCGCGCACCTGCCGTCGATGAAGAAGAACGAGTCGATGGAGCGCGCGGCCGACCTGCTCGACATGGTCGGCATCTCGCCCGACCGCCTGCGGTCCTTCCCGCACCAGCTCTCCGGCGGCATGCGCCAGCGCGTCATGATCGCGATGGCGCTGGCGCTCGACCCGCAGGTGCTGATCATGGACGAGCCGACCACCGCGCTCGACGTCGTCATGCAGCGCCAGATCGTGGAGCAGATCGCCGAGCTGCGCGACCGGCTCGGGTTCTCGGTCATCTTCATCACGCACGACGTCTCGCTGCTGATCGAGATCGCGGACCGCATCGCGATCATGTACGCCGGCGAGATCGTCGAGGAGGCCGCGGCCCAGGACGTCTACCGGCGTCCGCGGCACCCCTACTCCGACGCCCTGCTGCACTCGTTCCCGCCGCTGCGCGGGCCGCGTCGCGAGCTGGGCGGCATCCCCGGCTCGCCCCCGGACCTGGCCAGGCGCCCGACGGGCTGCCCGTTCCGGGACCGCTGCGCCCACGCGTTCGACGCGTGCGCGACGGTCGCGCCGGAGCTCGTCACGCCGGCCGTGCCCGGCGACGACCCCCGTCGCCAGGTCGCGTGCCTGCGGCACGACCCGGCCGCCGTGGCCGCGGCCGGGTTCCAGCCCGTCCCCGTCCCCGTGGAGCTGTCGGTCCGCTGACCTTCTGAGAACCTCCGCTGATCCCCGGTCCGTCCTCGGTGGCATCCGCCTCGGTCGTCGACTCGTCGACGACCGTGTCGCCACCGGGGGCGGGCCGGTCAGCGGATGCGCTCAGGAAGAAGGACTCACGACGAGGGCCGCGCCCGGACGTGCATCCTCGCTGTGCGCTTTGCGACCTGGTCTGTCGTGGGTCTACGAGGGCCGCGCCCGGACGTGCATACGGGCTCCTTGCTTCCCGAAGATGCTCAGCACCTCCGCCGGCTGCGTGCCCTCGTTGGCGAACCAGTGCGGCACGCGCGTGTCGAACTCGGCGGCCTCGCCGGGCGGCAGCTCCAGGTCGTGCTCACCGAGCACGAGGCGCAGCCGACCCTCGATGACGTACAGCCACTCGTATCCCTGGTGCGTCCCCAGCACCGGCTCGGGCACGTGGGGCGTGGGCGGGATGACGAGCTTGAACACCTGGATGTCGCCCGTGCTCCGCGACAGCGGGATCACCGTGCGACCGTGCCGGGTCACGGGCCGCGGGTGGACGCGCGGGTCGCCGGTGGCGGGCGCGCCGACCAGCTCGTCGAGCGGGACCCGGTAGAGGCCCGCCAGCGGCACCAGGAGCTCGAGCTGCGGGCGTCGCGTTCCCGACTCCAGTCGCGACAGCGTGCTCACCGAGATCCCGGTCGTCGCCGACGCCTGCGCGAGCGTCAGTCCGCGCTGCTGGCGCACCGCGCGCAGCCGCGGGCCCACGGCTCGCATGACGAGCTCGACGTCCTCGGCCTTCGCGTCGTGGGTCATGGGCGGCAGTTTGCCACTCCGGCAACGAGCGTTGCCGAAGCTCGCACATGCGCTGCACGGTGGGCGCATGAGCGAGACGACGGACGTGGACGTGGTGGTGATCGGCGGCGGCGCCGCGGGACTCAGCGGGGCGGTGATGCTCGCGCGCTCCCGTCGGGCGGTGCTGGTGATCGACGCGGGCGAGCCGCGCAACGCGCCCGCCGAGGGGGTGCACGGGCTGCTCGGGCAGGAAGGTGTCGCGCCGGCGGAGCTCCTGGCGCGCGGTCGCGACGAGCTGCGCGCGTACGGCGGGCAGGTCGTCGCCGGTCGGGTGGTCGAGGCTCGCCGCGACGAGGGCACGGCGGCGGGCGCCGGAGCGCAGGGCTTCCTGACCGGCGGGCGGCCGCCGGCACCGGGCTTCGTCGTGGCGACCGCGGACGGCCGCGTGGTGCGGGCGCGGCGGGTCCTCGTCGCGACCGGACTGGTGGACGAGCTGCCCGACGTGCCGGGGCTGCGCGAGCGGTGGGGGCGCGACGTCCTGCACTGTCCCTACTGCCACGGGTGGGAGGT
Organism: Cellulomonas sp. P4_A2; assembly: GCF_056402515.1. NCBI lineage: Bacteria > Bacillati > Actinomycetota > Actinomycetes > Micrococcales > Cellulomonadaceae > Cellulomonas > Cellulomonas sp. P4_A2. Next base: position 31,291 of record NZ_JBFUHG010000021.1, on the reverse strand, counting down.
GCGGGACCAGGCGATCGGCATCCTGGCGACCTCGGCGCGGGCCGTCCACCAGGCGCTGCTGTTCTCCCAGCTGTCCGACGACGTCGTGGTCCTCCGGCACACGGCCCCGCCGTTCTCCGACGAGCAGGCGGCGATGCTGCGGGCGCGGGGCGTGCGGGTCGTGGACGGCCCGGTGGAGGAGGTGGTCGTCGAGGGCGACAGGCTCGCCGGGGTGCGCGTGGAGGACGCGGTCGTCCCGCTCGACGCGCTCGTCGTCGCGCCCCTGTTCACGGCACGCACAGAGGGGCTCGAGGGGCTCGGGCTGGAGCTCGGGGTGCTCGACGGCGCCGCGGGCACCTACGCGGTCGGGGACGGCGCGGGCGTGACGAACGTGCCGGGGGTGTGGGTCGCCGGCAACGTCACCGACCTGATGGCGCAGGTCGGGGCTTCCATGGCGGCAGGCACGCGGGCCGGCGCGATGATCAACGCCGACCTCGTCGACGAGGACGTCCGACGAGCGGTGCCCGTCGCGTGACCGCTCGTGCGGGGGCCCGTCCGGTAGCCAACCTCTCTCACAGGTCAAGGGCTGTCCACGTCCAGGTGTTCCACAGGCCGGGTCGGTGAAGTGGTTCCCGAGCCCGTGGACGACCACCCGCTCGCCGACGCCGCCGGGAGGCACGCGATGAGCACCATGACCGCAACAGGGCTCGACCGGACGACCGTGCTCGCGTCGGGACCGCAGCAGCCGTGGCTGACCGCGAGCGTGCGCCCGGCGGGGTCGTTCGGGCGCGCGGACGTCGGGCGGCTGCGGGACCTGCTCGACGCCCTGTCGGCGACGGCCTCGATGGTGGTGCTGGACCTGGGCGCCGTGAGCCTGCGCAGCCACCACGCGGCGGACGTGATCGACGAGGCCGCGGTCGAGCTCGAGCGGCGTGGCGGCTGCCTGCTGTGCATCAACGCCGACGACGACGTCCGGGCGCAGCTGGGCACGTGCACGCACGCGGTCGTCGTCGCGCCGGGGGAGCCGTCGCCGCGCTGACCCTCGTGCCCGTCGCGCGCGCCGTCAGACTCCGGGGGGACGATCGGGACCCGACGGTGACCTACCGTTGTGCGGTGAGCAATGCCCCCGTCCTGCGCGCCCCCGCGCGACCCGCTCCGGTCGTCCGCGACCGCCGGATGGGCGTCGTGGTGCTGGCGCTGGCGATCGCGGCACTCTCGTTCGTGGGCGTCTGGCTGCTCTGGCGGGTGTTCGTCGACACCCTGGCCGGGCAGCAGGTGGAGAACGCCGCGTTCCAGGGTGCGCGCTACGGGCAGACGCAGCTGTGGCGGGTCGCGGAGCGGGTGCTCGACGTGGTGTCGGTCGGGTTCATCGTGGCCGTGCTGCTCGCCGCGATGCTCATCGCCGCGCTGCGTCGGCGCTGGTCGCTCGCCGTCCAGGTGGCCGTGCTGATGATCGGCGCCAACCTGACCACGCAGGTGCTCAAGCATTCGGTGTTCGACCGGCCCGACCTGGGCGTCGAGGCGAGCTACGGCAACACCCTGCCGAGCGGTCACACGACGGCCGCGGCGTCGATCTCGGCGGCGCTCGTCCTCGTCGTGCCGCCGAGGTTGCGGCCATGGGCGGCGGTGCTCGGTGCCGGGTACACGACGGCCACGGGCATCTCGACGCTCATCGGCCAGTGGCACCGGCCCTCGGACGTCGTCGCCGCCGTGCTGGTGGTGCTGGCCTGGACCTCGATCGCATGCGCGCTGGTCGCGCTGACGCCTGCTCGGGTCCCGACGACGACCGGGGCGCTCAAGGTCGCCCGCGACGTGGACCGCGACCCGACGCCCGCGACGATGCGTCTGGTCGTCTCCGGGCTCGTCATCCTGGGGGTGGCCGCGGCCGGCTGTGCGGCGGTCGCGCTGACGCACACGTGGAACAACCGCGACGATCTGTCGGCCCGCGCGGAGCAGGTCACGGCCTACCTCGGAGGAGCGGCCGGGGCGCTCATGGCGTCGTGCCTGGCATTCGCGATCATGCTGGTGCTGCGGCAGGCCGCCGCGGCTCGTCCGCCCCTCGTCGGGACCGACGTGCAATCGAACCGCCCACCTGCGCCGTTACGTGTGAGTAAGGACTCCCGCCAGCCGAACCGATTGCCGGAGGCTTGACGGAACGCCGTAGAGTCCCCAGCGGTGCACTACGTGCGGGGCCATCCGACCTCGCGCAGTCTGAGGAAGGCCTGACGGATGTCTGCAGGGCGCAAGCTCGTCATCGTGGAGTCGCCCGCCAAGGCGCGCACGATCGCCGGGTACCTGGGCGACGGGTACGACGTCGAGGCGAGCGTCGGGCACATCCGCGACCTCCCGCAGCCCTCGGAGCTGCCCGCCGACATGAAGAAGGGCCCGTTCGGGAAGTTCGCGGTCGACGTCGACAACGGCTTCGCTCCGTACTACGTGGTCGACGCGGACAAGAAGAAGAAGGTCAGCGAGCTCAAGAAGCTGCTGAAGGACTCCGACGAGCTCTTCCTGGCCACCGATGAGGACCGTGAGGGCGAGGCCATCGCCTGGCACCTGCTGCAGGAGCTCAAGCCCAAGGTCCCGGTCAAGCGCATGGTGTTCCACGAGATCACCCGCGAGGCCATCGAGCGGGCGCTGGCCAACACGCGCGAGCTCGACGACCGGCTGGTCGACGCGCAGGAGACCCGCCGCATCCTGGACCGGCTGTACGGGTACGAGGTCAGCCCGGTGCTGTGGCGCAAGGTCCGTCAGGGCCTCTCGGCCGGCCGTGTGCAGTCCGTCGCCACCCGGCTGGTGGTCGAACGTGAGCGCGAGCGGATGGCGTTCGTCGCCGCCGACTACTGGGACGTGACGGGCACATTCGCCGTAGAAGGCACGGTCGAGGACGCCGCCGAGCCGGCGTTCTCCGCCAGGCTGTCGTCGGTCAACGGACGGCGGGTCGCCTCGGGCCGCGACTTCGCGGACAACGGCACCCTGAAGACCGCCGACGTCGTGCACGTCGACGAGGCGGTCGCGACGAGCCTCGTCGCCAACCTGGCGTCCTCGTCGTTCGCCGTGGCCTCGCTGGAGACCAAGCCGTACACGCGCAAGCCGGCCGCGCCGTTCACCACCTCGACGCTGCAGCAGGAGGCCTCGCGCAAGCTGCGGATGGCCTCCCGGCAGACCATGCGCACCGCGCAGGGCCTGTACGAGAACGGCTACATCACCTACATGCGTACGGACTCCTCGTCGCTGAGCTCGCAGGCGATCGACGCCGCGCGGCGGCAGGCCTCCGAGCTGTACGGCCCCGAGTACATCCCCGACTCGCCCCGCGTGTACACGAGCAAGGCCAAGGGCGCCCAGGAGGCGCACGAGGCCATCCGGCCCGCCGGGGACCACTTCCGCACGCCGGCCCAGGTGGCCAAGGAGCTCTCCGGCGACCAGTTCCGGCTGTACGAGCTGATCTGGAAGCGCACGGTCGCCTCGCAGATGGCCGACGCCCGCGGGCAGACCGCCTCCGTCCGCCTCGGCGCGACCGCCTCCGACGGCACCGACGTCCTGTTCTCGGCCTCCGGCACGGTCATCACGTTCCGCGGGTTCCTGGCGGCGTACGAGGAGGGTCGCGACGTCTCCCGGTACGACACGGACTCGTCGACGGCCGACGCGGAGAAGGGCGACGCCCGGCTGCCCGCGATGGCCGAGGGCGACCCGATCTCCGCCGCCGACCTCACCGCCGACGGGCACCGCACCTCGCCGCCGCCGCGCTACACCGAGGCGTCGCTGGTCAAGGCGCTCGAGGAGCGCGGGATCGGGCGGCCGTCGACCTACGCCGCGACGATCTCCGTGATCCAGGACCGCGGCTACGTGACGGGTCGCGGGCAGGCGCTCGTGCCGTCGTGGCTCGCGTTCGCGGTGACCCGCCTGCTCGAGGAGAACTTCGACTGGCTGGTCGACTACGACTTCACGGCCGAGATGGAGGAGGACCTCGACGCGATCGCGGCGGGGGACAAGGACCGCGTGGCCTGGCTGTCGCGGTTCTACTTCGGCGACGGCTCGGGCAACGAGGAGGGCGAGGGTCTGCGCGACCTCGTCGCGAACCTCGGGGAGATCGACGCCCGGGAGGTCAACTCGATCCCGATCGGCGACGGCATCGTGCTGCGCGTCGGCCGGTACGGGCCCTACCTCGAGGACTCGCTGGCCGAGCCCGGCGAGGACGGCAACCCGCGCCGTGCGTCCGTGCCCGAGGAGCTCGCACCGGACGAGCTGACCGTCGAGAAGGCCCGCGAGCTGCTCGAGACGCAGCCCGAGGGCGACCAGGTGCTGGGCACCGACCCCGTCGTCGGCACGCCGATCGTGGCGCGCAACGGCCGGTACGGGCCGTACGTGACGGAGATCCTGCCGGATCCCGAGATCGACACGTCCCTGTCGCAGGCCGCCCAGAAGCGCGCGCTCGCGGCGGCCCCGAAGCCGCGCACGGCGTCGCTGTTCAAGTCGATGTCGCTCTCGTCGGTCACTCTCGACGACGCCCTGATGCTGCTGTCCCTGCCCCGGGTCGTCGGCGTGGACCCCGAGTCGGGCGCCCAGATCACCGCGCAGAACGGGCGCTACGGGCCGTACCTGAAGAAGGGCACGGACTCGCGGACGCTCGCCTCCGAGGAGGCGCTCTTCACGACGACGCTCGACGAGGCGCTGGCGATCTACGCGCAGCCCAAGCGCGGTCGCGGCGCCACGTCCGCGCCGCCGCTGCGGGAGCTGGGCGACGACCCGACGTCCGAGAAGCCGATCGTCGTGAAGGAGGGCCGCTTCGGCGCCTACGTCACCGACGGGGTCACCAACCGCACCCTGCCGCGCGACCTCACGCCCGAGACGATCACGCGCGAGCAGGCGATCGAGCTGCTCGTCGAGAAGCGCGCGTCGGCCCCGGCCAAGAAGAAGGCACCGGCCCGTCGGGCGCCGGCCAAGGCACCTGCCAAGAAGGCCGCGACGAAGAAGTAGGGCGCGCGAGATAGGTTGGCGCCATGGCTCGCACCGAGGATCCCCGTACCGCACCTCCGATCCGCTGGGGCATCCTCGGCGCCGGGGGGATCGCCGCCGTGTTCGCCTCCGCGGTGAACACGCACACCCGCGCACAGCTCGTCGCCGTGGGCTCACGGAACCGCGATCGCGGGTCCCGGTTCGCCACCGCGCACGGCGTCCCGTCGGTGCACACGAGCTACCGCGGGCTGGTCGAGGACGAGCGGGTCGACGCGGTCTACGTCGCGACCCCGCACTCGGAGCACCGCGAGCACGCGCTGCTGGCGATCGCGGCGGGCAAGCACGTGCTCGTCGAGAAGGCGTTCACGCGGAACGTCGCCGAGGCCGAGGAGATCTTCGACGCGGCCCGTGCCGCGGGCGTGTTCGTCATGGAGGCGATGTGGACGCGGTTCCTGCCGCACGTCGACGCGCTCCACCAGGTGATCGACGCCGGCGAGATCGGCGACATCGTCAACATCTCGGCCGACCACGGCCAGTACTTCGCGTTCGACCCGAAGAGCCGCCTGTTCGACCCGAACCTCGCGGGTGGCGCGCTGCTCGACCTGGGGGTCTACCCGGTGTCGTTCGCGCACGACTTCCTCGGGGTGCCGGACTCGATCCAGGCGGTCGGCCAGCTGACGTCCACGGGCGTCGACGGACAGATCTCGATCGCGATGACCTACGGCGAGCGCACGCAGGCCACGCTCATGACGACCCTGTGGGCCAAGTCCCCGACGACCGCGGAGATCTCCGGGACCGAGGGCCTGATCAGCGTGGCCGGCAGCTTCTACGGCACGTCGTCGTTCCGCGTGGAGCGCCGCGACGGCCGCGTCTGGACGTTCGACAAGCCCGGCCAGAAGGGTCTGCAGTTCGAGGCGGCCGAGGTGGCCCGGCGGGTCGCGCTGGGCGACGTGGAGAGCCCGCGCATGACGTGGCAGAACACGCTCGACGTCATGCGCACCATGGACACCATCCGCGCGCAGGTCGGGGTCGTCTACCCCGGCGAGTGAGAGGGCGGTCCGGCACGGCGATGTCTCCCGTGGCGACTACCCTGACGCACGTGACCGAGCCTGCGTCGACCCCTGCCCCTCCGGGGCTGTTCGTGTCGTTCGAGGGTGGTGACGGCGCGGGCAAGTCCACGCAGGCCCGCCTGCTCGGCGACTGGCTCCGGGGTCTGGGCCGCGAGGTCGTCCTGACGCGTGAGCCGGGCGGCACGGAGCTCGGCGTCGAGCTGCGCAACGCCGTCCTGCACGGCGACCACGTCGACGCCCGCACGGAGGCGCTCCTGTACGCGACCGACCGCGCGCACCACGTCGCCTCGGTCGTCCGGCCCGCGCKCGCGCGCGGGGCCGTGGTCGTCACCGACCGCTACCTCGACTCGTCCGTCGCCTACCAGGGCAGCGGACGCGACCTGGGTGCCGACGAGGTCGAGCGCCTCTCCCTGTGGGCCGTCGACGGGCTGCTCCCGGCGCTCACCGTCCTGCTCGACCTCGACCCGGTCGCCGGTCGCGCGCGGCTGACGGGGGAGCCCGACCGGCTCGAGCGAGCCGGCGACGAGTTCCACCGACGCACCCGGCAGGCGTTCCTCGGACGTGCTGCCGCCGACCCCGGCCGCTGGCTCGTGCTCGACGCGACCCTGCCGGTCGACGAGCTGGCTGCGGCGATCCGGGTGCGGGTGGCGGCACTGGTCGGGGTCGCCGCGTCGGGCACACCGAGCGTCGCGACGTCCGGGGGCGTCGCGTGACGAGCGTCTGGGACGACGTCGTCGGCCAGGAGCCCGCGGTCGAGGTCCTGCGGACGGCGATCTCGGACCCGTCGGCGATGACGCACGCCTGGCTGCTGACGGGCCCACCGGGATCGGGGCGCTCGAACGCGGCACGCGCGTTCGCGGCCGCGCTGCAGTGCGCGACCGGCGGCTGCGGCGTCTGCCACGACTGCACGACGACGCTGCGCGGTCTGCACCCGGACGTCACGGTCGTCGCGACGGAGGGCGTCTTCATCCGCGCCGAGACCGCGCGGCCGCTGGTCGAGCTCGCGCAGCGCAGCCCGGCGCAGGGGCGCTACCGCGTCATCATCATCGAGGACGCCGACCGCCTGAACGACACCTCCGGCAACGCTCTGCTCAAGGCGATCGAGGAGCCCGCGGGCCGCACGGTCTGGCTGCTCTGCGCGCCCAGCCAGGAGGACGTGCTGGTCACCATCCGCTCGCGCTGCCGCTCCGTGGCGCTGCGCGTCCCGCCGGTCGACGCCGTCGCGGCCCTGCTGGTGTCGCGCGACGGCATCGACCCGGACGTCGCCGAGATCGCCGCCCGGGCCGCGCAGAGCCACGTCGGCATCGCGCGCCGGCTCGCGCGCGACCCGCAGGCCCGCGCCCGCAGGTCGGCCGTGCTCGGCATCGCCGCCAAGATCCGCGGCGTGGGCGACGCCGTCCTCGCGGCTGGGGAGCTCGTCGAGACCGCGCAGGCCGACGCCAGGGCGGCGACCGAGGAGCGCGACGCGCAGGAGCGCACCGAGCTGCTTCGGGCCATGGGCGCCGAGGGTGCGGCGACCCTCCCGCCGTCGCTGCGGACCCAGGTGAAGCAGCTCGAGGAGGACCAGAAGCGCCGCGCGACCCGGGCGCAGCGGGACGTGCTCGACCGCGCGATGGTGGACCTGCTCTCGCTCTACCGGGACGTCCTCGTCGTCCAGCTCGGTGCCGGCGTGGAGCTGGTCAACGTCGAGCACGAGCCGTCGGTCCGCGCGCTCGCGGAGTCGAGCACCGCGGAGCAGACCCTGCGGCGCATGGACGCCGTCGGTCAGGCCCGCACCCGGCTGGCCGGGAACGTGGCCCCGCTGCTCGCGGTCGAGGCGATGGCCGTCGCGCTCCGACCGCAGGGGTGACGGGCGGACAACCGGCGATCGGGCGACCGCCCGCGATCGGGCGAACATCCTCGATCGGGCAAACGGCGCAGATCGGGCGAGCACCACAGGGTTCCCCCAGCAATCTCCCCGAGACTCCCACGGACCGCCCAGTCTCGACGGCTACGGTGTGGGGCATGCTGCCGTCGACCGATCACCCCGCCGCGCCCGGACGCGACGCGAGCGACCGTCGGTCACGACGCCCCGTCGCCGTCGTCGCGGCGCTCGTCGGCCTCGCCCTCCTGCTCGCGGGATGCGTCGCGCCGAAGAACCAGACGACCGTCGAGACCCCTCGCGCCGACGCGACGCAGGCCACCGGGCCGCTCGCCTCCTTCTACAACCAGGAACTCGACTGGACGTCGTGCGACGCCGGCGAGTGCGCGACCGCGCAGGTGCCCCTGGACTACGCCGACCCGTCCGGTGAGTCGATCGGGATCGCGCTGGCGCGGTCGGCGGCCACGGACGGCGACCCGATCGGCTCCCTGCTGCTCAACCCGGGCGGCCCCGGGGCGTCCGGGATCGACTTCCTGCAGCAGGCCAAGGGCCTGGTCAGCAAGGACGTCCAGGCGAAGTACGACCTCGTCGCGTTCGACCCGCGGGGCGTGCAGCGCTCCAGCCCGGTCGACTGCGTCGACGACTCCCAGCTGGACGAGCTGATCGCCTTCGACCCTGACTACTCGACCGATGCGGGCATCCAGCACGTGATCGACGTGTACGGCGACCTCGGCGCGGCCTGCCTGGACCGGACCGGTCCGGTCCTCGCGCACGTCGACACGGTCAGCGCGGCCCGCGACCTCGACGTCATCCGGTCGGCCCTCGGCGACGACCAGCTGCACTACCTCGGCTTCTCGTACGGCACGGAGCTCGGCGCCACCTACGCGGCCCTCTTCCCGACGACGGTCGGGCGGATGGTGCTCGACGGCGCCCTGCCTCCGACGCTGACGCCCGACGAGGCCGCGGAGGGCCAGGCCGCGGGCTTCGAGGGCGCCCTGCGCGCGTACGTCACGGACTGCCAGGGCGGAAGCGACTGCCCGCTCACGGGATCGGTCGACGAGGGCATGGCCCAGGTGCGACGCCTGCTCGACCGTGCCCGCGCGAACCCGCTGCCCACCAACACCGACCGCGACCTCACCGGCTCGCTCGCGTTCTACGGGATCGCGCTGCCGCTCTACTCGCAGGACTCCTGGGGCTACCTCACGCAGGCCCTCCAGGCGGCCATCAGCAAGGGCGACGGCTCGGTGCTGCTGCAGCTCGCGGACATCTACTCCGACCGCGAGCAGGACGGCTCCTACTCGACGAACCAGATGGTCGCGTTCAACGCGATCAACTGCGCGGACTCGCCGCACGACACCGCGCCGGACTTCGACGCGATGCGGGCCGAGGCCGCCCAGATCGACGAGGTCGCCCCGACCGTCGGCTCGTTCTTCGGGTACGGCGACGTCGTGTGCGCGAAGTGGCCGGTCCCGGCCGCCCCCGAGCTCGACGACTACACGGCGCAGGGTGCGCCCCCGATCGTCGTCGTCGGCACGACGAACGACCCGGCCACGCCGTACCGGTGGTCCGAGCAGCTCGCCGACCTGCTGTCCACCGGCGTCCTGCTGACCTACGAGGGCGAGGGGCACACCGCCTACGGCTCGTCCAACGACTGCATCGCCGGTGCCGTCGACACCTATCTGCTGGGCGGCGACGCACCGGCGGCCGGTACCCGCTGCTGACCTCCCCGAGTTGCCGAAGCCGTTGCCCCGGGTGACGGTGGCCGCATGGCATCCCTCAGCGGACTGATCACGCTCTGCCCCCTGCGCGGCGGCGGACCGGCGAGTGGCGGGCTCGTCGTGCGGTCGCTCCTGCTCGGTCTGGCGGCCGGTGCCCGTTCGTCTCTCGGGCCCGGTGCCGCGACGCTCACCGGCGGAGGGAGCCGGATCGCCCGCCTCGGTGCGGCCACGAGCATCGTCGGCGAGCTCATCGGCGACAAGCTGCCGTCCGCGCCCAGCCGGCTCGACCACCGCGGCGACGAGCTCCGCGCGGTCGCCGGCGCGATCGGCGCGTCGATGCTGGCTCGTCGAGCCGCGGCCCGGCCCCTCGTCCCCGCGATCGCGGGCGCGGTCGGCGGGTTCGTCGGGACGCACGCGGGTGCGTCCTGGCGGGCCTGGGCCGGGGGTCGGATGCCCGACTGGCAGGCCGCGCTGCTCGAGGACGCCGTCGCGCTCGGCGCGGCCGCGCTCGCCTGTCTGCCGGGGCGTCGGCCCGCCTGACCGCTCGCTTTGGAGGGGGCGGGGTCCTGCGGGTACAGTTGGCGCGCTCGCCGAGGTCCCCTGGATCGCGACGACGCCGCCTTAGCTCAGTCGGCAGAGCGTCTCACTCGTAATGAGAAGGTCAAGAGTTCGATTCTCTTAGGCGGCTCCGGAAAAGGCCCCGTGACCAGCGGCAACGCTGGTGCGGGGCCTTTCGTTGTGGGGAGTGGCCGACCTCGTAGCCCAGCTTGGTGTGCCAACTGGTGGCCACGAGCGGCGCACGGCCGGCTCCTGAGCCCGTCGTCGGCTTCGTGATGAACGCTGGCCCCGGCCTGATCGCTCGGTTCTTCCTTCGTGCGCTCAGTGGGTACGCAGGCCTGCGGCTAGGGCGACGGCATCGGCGACCAGGGTCCGGATCTCCTGGCCGGCGCGGGCGCGGACGGCAGCACGCGGAACCATCCACGAGCCACCGACTGCTGCCACGCAGGAGAGGGCGAGGTACTGGTCGAGGTTCCCCGGCCCGATCCCGCCGGTGGGGACGAACCGCAGGTCACCGAATGGCGCCGCCAGAGCGGCGATCGCAGCAGGTCCGCCGCTGGTGGCCGCGGGGAAGAACTTCACCGTGCTCAGCCCGAGCTCGAGGGCGGCTTGTACCTCGGTGGCGGTCACCGCACCGGGGAGCGGCAGGACGCCGCGCTCGAGGCAGCGCTCGACGACCGCGCGGCTCGTGCCGGGAGAGACGACGTACGAGGCACCCGCGGCGACGGCCTCGTCGACCTGTGCGGGGGTCAGCACCGTGCCGGCGCCGACGAGCACGTCTCCGCGGTCGCGGAGCACCCGGATGGCATCAGCGGCCGCCGGGGTGCGGAAGGTCACCTCGGCGACCGGCAGGCCGCCGTCGACGAGCGCGGCGCCGAGCGCGTCCGCGTCGGTGGCGTCGTCGATGACGACGACCGGCACGAGGGTGTGCTGGGCCAGCAGCTCGAGGATGTCGGAGGTCGTCGCAGATCCGACCGCGGGCTCCGGGGTCGTGCCGGTGCTCATCTGTCCTCGCTCGTCGTCAGACGGGCGGGGGATCGCCCGGTCGTGGGGTTCGCTGCCGGAGCGGGCGGAGCGCCCAGGTGGAGGCGTGGCTCAGGGCGGTGGACACCGCGCGGGCGGTAGCCGAGCTCGTCGGCGAGGCCGAGCAGGTCGGCGGCGAACCAGGTGGTCGCGGCCCACAGCTCCGTGCCCATGAGCGACGGCGGCTCGGAGGGGGCGAACGCCCAGCCCTCACCGGTACGCCAGCCGACCAGCGACCGCTCGAGCACGGCCGTCGCCGCCGCGACCACGCCGTCGCGGCGGTACCCGGGCTCGGTGCGAGCCGCCCACCACAGGGGCTGCGCTACGTCCAGGAGGTCGCATGCGCCGGCATCGTGCGGCAGCTCGGCGGCGCGGCGCAGGAGCGTGTCGACGAGTGCGCGCGGCGACCCTCCAGGGACGTCCCACTGCGCGAGCGTCCCGCGAAGGAGCCGGTACGTGCCGTTGACCGGCTCGCGCAGCCCGCCCGCCGTCGAGCCCCAGAGGCCGGTGCCGGCGTCGCGCCGCGACAGCACCCAGCCGGTCACGGCCTCGAAGAGCCCTGTGCCGGCTCCAGGGTCGGCGAGCCGCGCCCACGTGAGCGCGGTGCCGACCGCGTCGAGGGTTGCGCCGGCGCCCCACGCCCCGCCACGCCAGTCGAGCGCGTCGAGCAGACGGACGAGACGGTCGGCGGGCAGATCCAGCACGGCGTGCACGGGATGAGCGAACTCGCTGCCCAACAGCTCGAGCGCGTACCCGACGCAGAGCACGTGGTAGGCGTGGTCGCCGTCGGGCAGAGCACGCGCGGGAGCAGGGTGGTGCGCCTTGCCGAGCTCGGGTACGAGCCCGTCCGTCGAGTCCTGCAGGCCCCGGAGCGCGGCGATGTGCTCGTCGCGAGACATCGCCGCGGGGACGGTCCCCGCCCACAGCTCGGCCAGCTCGATCGCGTCGGAGTGCGCCCGGACCGTCGGCGTTGCACCCTTACGGTCACGGTAGGCGCCATCGACATAGGCGTCGTCGAGGATCGTCGCGACGTCGGCCCGAGCCCGCTCACCCAGCTCTCGCAGCCTCGGACCGAGCCCCGCGGACGACGCACCCAGCCGCGAGCGCACGATGCGCGCAGGGTTTCCGACGACGACGGAGCCCTCCGGCACATCGCGCGTCACGACCGCGCCGGCTCCGACGACGCTGTGCGCGCCGATGCGGACGCCGTCGCGAACGAGGGCGTGCGCGCCGATCCAGACGTCGTCGCCGACCTCGATGCCCCGGCTCGTCAGCGGCTGCCGGAAGATCTCCGTACCCGGGTCGGCGAAGCCGTGGTCGAAGCCGACGAGGGCAGCATGCGTCCCGATCCGCACGGCGCGACCGAGCCGCACCGGACCGCGAAGCACCACGCCGACGTTGACCGAGCAGTCGTCACCGACCTCGACGTCTCCCGTGACGTGCGCGAACGCCGCGACGTAGGACCGGTCACCCAGGCGTAGGCGTGCGCCGTCGACCACGGCGAGCCGGGAGACCGTCGCGCCGTCGCCGATCGCGTGCCCGGCCGCCCGCAGCGCAGCCACGCGAGCGGCCAGCTCCGCGCGTTGCGCGGGCGTCGTGATCTCGTCGATCCGCCATGGCTCGAACTCCCACGCGGGGATCAGCCCGTCGCCGTCGAGGGGGCCCGTCGTCACGCTCGTCGGCACGTCGTCGGCCACGTCAGCTGGCCAGCCAGCCGCCGTCGACGGGCAGCACCGTGCCGTGCACGTAGTCCGACGCGGCCGAGGCGAGGAACACGACCGCACCCTGCAGGTCGGCCGGGGTGCCCCAGCGGCCGACCGGGATGCGCGCGAGGATCCCCGCCGACCGGCCCTCGTCGGCGCGGAGCGGCGCGGTGTTGTCTGTCGCGAAGTAGCCCGGCGCGATCGCGTTGACATTGACGTCGTGCGGCGCCCACTCGTTGGCGAGCGCGCGTGTGATGCCCGCGACCCCGGACTTCGCGGCTGTGTAGGACGCGATGTTCCGCCCGCCCTGGAACGAGAGCATCGACGCGACGTTGACGATCTTGCCGCCACCGGCCGGCGTCATCACCCGGGCCGCCGCCTGGGAGAGGAAGAAGACGACCTTGAGGTTGACCTGCAGGACGTCGTCCCAGTCCTCCTCGGAGAACTCGATCGCCGGACGGCGCCGGATGATCCCGGCGTTGTTGACGAGCACGTCGAGCCTGCCGAGGCCGTCGACGACGTGCGCGACCGTGGCCGCGAGGTCGTCGGTACCTGCCGTGAGGAGGTCCTGCGCGATCGGCAGGGCCCGACGGCCGAGCGCCTCGACCGCCGTGACGGTCTCGGCGGCCCCGCTGCGATCGAGCAGCGCCACGTCGGCGCCGGCCTCGGCCAGCGCGATCGCGATTCCCTGCCCGAGCCCGCGGCCCGCGCCGGTGACGAGCGCGACCTTGCCGCGCAACGAGAAGCTGTCCAGGATCATGGGTCCACCTCGAGTCGTCGACGCGCTCAGCGCAGGTCGGTCGGGTCGACGGCGACGACGTCGCCGTAGTCGACGTTCTCTCCAGCCATCGCCCAGACGAAGGAGTACGCGCCGGTCGCGGACGCCGTGTGGATGGACCACGGCGGCGAGACGACGACGTCTCGGTCGTGCAGCAGGAGGTGCCGGGTCTCGTCCGGCCGGCCCATGAGGTGGACGAGGACGTCGTCGCCGAGCCCGTCGTACAGGTAGACCTCCGTACGTCGTGCGTGCACGTGCGGCGGCATCGTGTTCCACACGCTGCCGGGCTCGAGGGTGGTGATGCCGAGCACGAGCTGGTTCGACTCGATCCCTTCGGCATGCACGTACTTGCGGATCGTGCGGTCGTTGGACCGCTCGGGCGCGCCCAGCCGTACCGCCACCACCTCGTCGCGCGAGGCGACCGCGGCCGCCGTCCGACGGTGCGCCGGGGCAGAGACCAGGTAGACCACACCCTCGCCCGAGAGCGTGATGCTGCGCGTCCCCATGGGCAGGTAGAGCACGTCATGATGACCGACCGCGAAGGACTCGTCGTCCGCCGCCACCTGCACCGCGCCGGCCAGGCCGACGATCGCCAGCTCGCGTCGATCGAGAAGGTGCTCGGCGGCGATCTCGTCCGGGGCCGTCAGCGTAACCGGTCGCCCGTCGAGCACGGCACCTCCGACGAGCAGACGGTCGTCGTGCGCGTAACCCCAGGACGCCTCGCCGGGCGTGAACAGCCCGGACAGCACGAACCTCTCGCGCAGGGTGGCGCCATCCACATGGGACAGGTCGTCGGGGTGCGTGCTCCACAAGCGTGTGAGGGTCATCAGTGCTCTCCTTCGTCGTTCTCGTAGGTCGTCGTCGCGCCGGGCGCGGTGCGGAACGTGTGGGTCAGCGTGCCGAGGTGGCCGATCGTGATCGCGCACTCGTCGCCGTCGCGCAGCGCTCGCTGGTGCTCCAGCGCGTCCGGGAGCTTCTGCGGTGTACCGGTCGCGATCACGTCACCGGGCTGGAGGGTCGCGACCTGGCTGAGGTAGGACACGAGGAACGCGACCGGGAACACCATCCTCGACGTATGGCTCGACACCGTCAGCTCGCCGTTGCACCGCAGCTGGACCGTGAGGTCCTGGGGGTCGGGCACCTCGTCGACCGTCACCAGCGCGGGGCCCATCGGCCCGAACGTGTCGAACGACTTGCCGAGCACCCACTGCGAGGTGCGCCGCTGCCAGTCCCGCGCGGAGACGTCGTCGAACACGGTGTAGCCGGCGACGTGCTCCAGCGCCCGCTCCGGCGTCACGTCGTGCGCTGTCGTCCCGATGACGACCGCGAGCTCGGCCTCGTAGTCGACCTCGACGCTCGCCCGCGGCAGGATGACGGGCTCGTCAGGCCCGACCACCGTGTTCGAGGTCTTGACGAAGACGTCCGGAAACGGCGGATCCTCGACCGCGGTGTGCCCGCGGTAGTTGTAGCCGATGCACCAGATCGCGCCCGGCCGCGGCACGGGCGCGAGCAGGCGGACGTCGGTCACCGCGTGCACCCTCGCCGGGTCGGGCGTCGCGACCGCGGCACGCGCCGCGGCTGCGGCGGCCGGCGACGCCGCCAGAGCGACCGGACTCGGTGCAAGGCTGGAGACGTCCAGCAGCCGGTCGCCGGGCAGGAGGACCCCGGTGCCGGTCTCGCCTGCGCGCTCGAACGTCACCAGCCGCACGGTGCGCTCCCGCTCGTCGGGCTCACCAGAACGTCGCCCAGTCCGGCCGGGCGCGGCGCATGAGCGCCTCGAGGTAGTAGTAGTCGCCCCACAGGCAGCCCTCGTCGACGCCGATCCCCTTCGGCATGTCGTACACGGCGTGCTCGAGCAGGGCGGTGCCGGGCTCGCCGGCCCGGGTGGCGTACCCGGCGACGAGAGCGTCGAGGATCTCGTCGGCGGCCTTGCGGTAGCGGGCGGCGGACGGTGCCGTCGCGGGGTCGGTGTCCAACGCGTCAGCAAGCTCGACGAGCCCGTTGACGACGATCGCCGCAGCCGAGCTGTCCCGCGGCTGCGTCGGGTCGTCGGTGAAGACCAGGTCCCAGGAGCACACTCGGTCGGCCGGCAGGTGGTCGAGGAAGTAGTCGGCGAGCGTCACAGCCGTCTCACGGAACGACGGGTCGCCGGTGAACCGATGAGCCATCGCAAACCCGTAGACGCCCCACGCCTGGCCGCGCGCCCAGCAGGACCCGTCGTGGAAGCCCTGGGCCGTCGTGCCGCGCAGTGCCTCGCCGCTGACCGGGTCCCAGTGGAACGTGTGGAACGTCGTGCCGTCCGCGCGGACGATGTGGTCGCGCAGCTGGGCGGTGTGCCGTCGAGCGGCCCGCTCGTACCGAGGGTCGCCCGTCTGCTCGCTGGCCCAGTACAGCAACGGCATGTTCATCAGGCTGTCGATGATCGTGCGGCCGTGCTGGCCCGCCTCACCGACGTCACCCCACGCCTGCACGATCCCAGCAGGCTCGAGGAACCGGGTCATCAGGTGGTCGGCAGCCGCGAGCGCCGCCCCGCGAGCTTCCTCGTCGCCGAGCAGGCGCCACGGGACGACGCTCGACAACGTGTAGAGGAAGCCGAGGTCGTGGGTGTCGACGCCGACGTGCTCGCGCATCCGTCGTGCGAAGTCCTCGGCGTGCGCCGCGCCTACCGCCCGGAAGACGTCGTCGCCGGTCAGCTGCCACGCGAGCCACACCTGGCCCGTCCAGAAGCTCGTCGTCCACCCCGTGTTCTCGCCCTCGCCTCCGCCGTCGGCGGGACGACGGGGCAGGTACGTGCCGTCCGTCGTCGTGTCTCCCGGCCACCACGTCGCGAAGGGCGCGAGGTTGGCCCGGACGGTCGCGACGGCCTCGTCGAGGCCCGCGACCGCTCGGTCGGTGGTAGTCATGGGTGGCTCCTTCTGCGGCGCGTCGGCGCCTGTGATCTGGGGTCGCGCAGGGGCGCGGGCGGGGCAGGGCGTGGTGCCTGGGCAGCACGGCAGGTCACGGCGCGATGGCAGCCCCGTCGCCTGTCTCGCGCGGCTCGCCCAGCGCGGGTCGGGCCGCGAACCGCGTGTTCGCCCACACGACGTAGAGCAGGGGTGCAGCGGCGAGCCCGAGCGCGAGTGCCGGCTTCGCGGCGAGGAAGGTGAGCCCGAGCCCCACGACCACGGCGCTGAGCGCGGTCAGGTACCACCGCCGCACGGACAGGAAGAGCCCGACCCGCAGCAGGTCGCGCAGCCGGGCATCCGGCCGGGCAGCGAGGAGCACGAGCGCGTAGAGCCCCGTCACCGCGCAGAGCACGGCCAGCGTGACGAACACGGGCACGGCGAGCGCGCCGATCCGCATCTCCCACACGGCCCGGACGTCGACGAGGGGCACGACCACGCCGGCGACGACCATCGCGGCGATGACCGACGCCTTGCGGAACGACCGCCGCCACGCGCGCCAGAACGTGCGCAGGATCGGTGCGGTCGAGTCGGCGGAGAAGGCGCCGAACACCGTGAACGCGGCGACCAGCCCCGGCGCGGCCAGCGGCGCGACGAGTGCGAGCGCCGGCCAGGACCGAGCAGGGTCCATCGTGACGAGGCCGACGACCAGCGGCGCCCCCGCGACGACCAGCGAGATGTTCGTCGCGAGCGCCGCGTACACCAGGCCGAACACGAGCGTGTACGTGTCGAACCCGACGAGGTGTCGACGTGCGGGACGGGTCGGGGACCCAACGGCCGCGCTCATCCCTTCATCCCCGACGTCGCGATGCCCTCGATGAAGTACCGCTGCCCGAACATGAACAGCAGCGCGATGGGCAGCACCGAGATCACCGACCCCGTGAAGATCAGCGCGTACTCCGCGTTGAACTGGTCGATGAAGGTGCGCAGGCCGAGCTGGATGGTCCACAGGTTCGGGCTGCGCAGATAGATCAGTGGCCCGAGGTAGTCGTTCCAGGTGTTCGTGAAGGTCAGCAGCGCGAGGCTGGCGAGAGCAGGAACAGACAGCGGCAGCATGATCCGCCGCCAGATGCCGTACTCCGAGAGGCCGTCGATCCGCGCCGCCTCGGACAGGTCCTCGGGGATCGTCTCGAAGAACTGCTTCATCAAGAAGACACCGAACGCACCGAACGCCTGCAGCGCGACGATCGACCAGAGGGTGTTCGACAGGTGCAGCTTCGAGAACAGGATGAACTGCGGGATCATGTACGACTGCCACGGAACGGCGATCGTGCCGATGTAGACGAGGAACAGCACGTCTCGTCCGGGAAAGCGCACCTTCGCGAACCCGTACGCGGCGAAGGACCCGGTGAGCACCTGCAGGATCGTCACCGCGACCGAGAGGATGACCGTGTTCTTCAGCCACGTCGTCATGTCGGACTTCGCGAAGATGTCGACGTAGTTCGACCAGACGGCGGGGTCCGGGATCCACTGGATCGGCACCGTGAAGACGTCGTTGTTCTCCTTCAACGAGCTGATGACCATCCAGTAGAACGGCAGCAGCACGCCGACGGCAGCGACGATCAGCGCGAGGTAGAGCAGTACCTGACCGAGCACGGTGCGGGGCTTGCGGCGGCGGGGCCGCTCAGGGTCGCCACCTACCGCGCCGAGCTCGGTCAGTGGCGGGATCGACATGGTGGCCATCAGCGGTCCCTCCGCTTGTTGACGACGAACTGCACGATCGTCACGGCGATGCAGATCGCGAAGAGCACGAGAGCGACGGCCGAGGCGTAGCCGAACTGGTTCTCCTGGAAGCCCTTCTTGTAGATGAACTGCGAGAGCACGAGCGTCGAGGTGCCCGGGCCGCCCTGCGTCATCACGAGGATCAGGTCGAACACCTTGAAGCTGCCGATCGTCAGGATGATCGTCACGAAGAAGGTGGTCGGCCGCAGCGACGGGAGCGTGACGTTCCGGAACTGGTGCCAGGCGTTGGCGCCGTCCATCCGCGCGGCCTCGTAGAGCTCCCGCGGGATCGTCTGCAGACCGGCGAGGAACAGGAGCATGTAGTAGCCCACCTCGCGCCAGGTCCCGACGATGATCACCGCCGGCATCGACCACGTCGCCGAGGCCGTCCAGCCGGGCGGGTTGTCGATCCCGATCAGGCGCAGGAACTGGTTGATCGGACCGAACTCGGGCGAGAACAGCGTGTTCCACACCACGGCGATCGCGACGATCGAGGTGATGTAGGGGAAGAAGGCGGCCGTCCGGAAGAACGCGACGCCGCGCATCTTGCGGTTGAGCAGGAGCGCCAGGCCGAGCGCGATCACCAGCGTGAGCGGGATGTGCAGGGCGGCGTAGTAGACCGTGTTCCAGAACGAGGTCCAGAACGCGGCGTCGTGGATCATCCGGCGGAAGTTGTCGAGGCCGGTGAACGTCGCCCCGCCGAACACGTTCCAGTCGGTGAACGCGTAGTAGAAGAGCGTGACGACCGGGATGAGGGTCAGCACGGCGAAGCCCCCCTGGCCCGGACTAGTTGGTCAGGACCTGGTCCTTGATCTGCTTCGTGGCCGCCGCGATCGCGTCGTCCACGCTCGAGGAGCCGGACATGATCGACGAGTGGGCGTCGTTGAGCGCGTCCTGGATGCCCGAGATGTAGGGCGACACGGGGTTCTCCGGCTTGGTCTCGTGCGTGCCGAAGGCGAACCTGGACAGGTCGTCCGTCGGGGTTCCGTCGACCGCGAAGTACGCGTCGACGACCGAGTCGTCCAGGTAGGACGAGGCGATGCCGATCCCGGCGAGCGCCT
Organism: Cellulomonas sp. P4_A2; assembly: GCF_056402515.1. Lineage (NCBI taxonomy): Bacteria > Bacillati > Actinomycetota > Actinomycetes > Micrococcales > Cellulomonadaceae > Cellulomonas > Cellulomonas sp. P4_A2. The sequence continues at coordinate 11,923 of NZ_JBFUHG010000021.1, read as the reverse complement.
TGGCGGCCTCCGGGGTGGCGACGTACGCCATGAACTGCTTGGCCGCCGCGAGCTTCTTCTCGTCCTTGCCGGTCGCGGCGTTGATCGCCATGCCCGTCGGGTCACCGAACGTGACCGGCGTCTTGTCCATGCCGGTCGTGCTCGAGTCGAACTGCGGCGCGGGCGCGATGCCCCAGTTGAACGTGTCGGCGTCACCGGACTTCTGCTGCGCGAGCAGGGTCGCGACGTACCACGAGCCCATCAGCATCATGGCGGTCTGCTGCTTGCCGAACTCGGCCTGGTACGTCAGCTTGTTCGTCGTGACGGTCCCGTAGTCCACCTGCGCACCCGCGCTCTGCAGGCCGAGCACGCGGTCGTAGTACGGCTTCAGGAACGAGTAGTCGCCGTCGGTCAGGTCGACGTCCGGGGACTGCGCGTCCGCGAAGCCCTGGACGGTCGACTGCCAGCTGTGCTGGTAGGTGCCGAGCGCCGGCGAGCCGGCAGCCGCGAGGTTGGTCGTGAGCTCCTTGGCAGTGGTGGCGTAGTCGTCCCACGTCCACGAGCCGTCCGGGTACGCGACACCGGCAGCGTCGAAGAGGTCCTTGTTGTAGTACAGGAGCCACGAGTCCTGGCGGTACGGAATCGCGTAGGTCTTGTCGTCGACGACGTAGTTGTCGGCACCCGACACGTTGTCGGACAGGTCCTTGGCCACGTCGGAGATGTCGAGGAGCTGCTTGCCTCCCTGGTAGGTCAGGAAGGTCTTGAGGACCTTCAGGGTGACCACGTCCGGAGCGGAGCCCGCGGCGAGGTCGGCCGTCAGCTGGGTGTCGTAGTTCGCGGCGTCGTACTCCTTGAGCTCCACCGTGACGTTCGGGTGGGCGGCTTCGAAGCCGTCGACGAGCGTCTGGAACTCCGGGGTCGTCGCCAGGCTCCAGCCGGACAACGAGATGGTGACGGGAGTGGTGTCGGCCGTCGTCGTGTCGTCCGATGGTGCGGACGACGTGTCGCCGCCGCCGCTGCTGCAGGCGGCGAGCCCGAGCGAGACCACGGCGGCGATACCCACCGCTGCCAGGGTTGAACGCTTCATTGCGTGCTCCTTCATGATCGGGGCCCTCATGGCCCAAATCCCTACCGGTCGGTCGAGGCGATCGGACCGGGGACGTTCTCGGCGAGCCGCGTCGGCGTCGTGACCCCGTCGGGCCAGGACACGTCTACGAGCGCGCCGTCGTTCGAGACACCCAGCCGTGCGGCCGGGTCGGTCGTGCCGGAGCCGAGGGAGGCACCGGTCAACGTGAGCAGGACGGCCACCGTGCCGGGGCGGGCGTCGAACGCCAGCCAGGGCACCACGGTGACCGCGCCGAGTGGGCCGGCGTCCGGGAGGTTCGCCAGCCCCGCGGTCGGCGCGCCAAGCAGCGCTACGACCGACGAGGTGAGGCCGTCGGCGACAGCGCCGGCGGCGTGCGGGCCGAGTGCACGACCCTGTGGGTCGACGCCGGCCAGGGGCCAGCCACCGACGACGAGGCTGCGGGCCTCGGCGGCGAGGTCGTCGACCGCGACGAGGCGCACCTCCCACGGCCCACGCACGATCGAGTGGACCGTGATGCGGCCGGCCGGCCGCACGCGGCCCGTGTAGCCGGAGCCGTGGTGAACCTGCTGCGGCCCGGCGTCGACCCAGTGCGCATCGGCCACCGAGGCGGCGTACCCGACGGGTCCGGCGGCCGTCTCGTCCACGCGCACGGCGAGCGTGCGCATGCCGGCGCGGTGGCTACGGGCGCCCTCGCCGTCGACCAGCACGACCGACTGGTCGACCGGCTCCCGCCATGCCCGCTCGTCCAGCGGCGGGACCGTCGCAGTCGAGTAGCCGAGGCGGGTGTACAGGGGTGAGTCAGCGACCTGCGCGCCCTCGTCGGCGTGGTCCGTGCCGTGGTTGACCACCCGCACCACGCCGTCGACGGCAGTCCCGGCGACCAGCCAGCCGGGCGCCCGGACGGCGAGCAGCGTGTCGCCGACCTGCACGGGCAGCGGCTCGTCGGGGGCCGTCCATACGGGGTGGTCGGCCGGCAGTGCGAGGCCGATCAGGCCCTTGCTCGCCCAGTACGGCGACGACGGGCCCGAGTAGGCCTGCGCGATCTCGCGCCACTCGCCACGCCAGCCCATCGTGAGCAGGCCGTCGTCGCCGGGGTCGCCGCGCTCGGCGAAGTGCTGGACGACCGACGTGCCCGCGCGGCGCAGGAGGCCGAGCGGCGTCGAGGGGACCTGCGCGATAGCACCGACCCAGTACGGGGCGGCGGCGGCGAACCGGTAGACGAGGCTGCGGCCCTCCAGGAGCGGAGACCCGTCGCCGCCGACGAGGTGCACGGCGTCCGTGAGGAACCGGTCCAGCATCGCGCGGTCGTGCTCTGCGCGGGGCGCGGCGAGGTCGCCCGCGCCGGTCATCCTCGCCCAGAGCGTCGGGTACAGGTGCATCGCCCAGCCGACGTAGTGGTCGTACGAGCGCTCGGCGCCGTCGGAGTACCAGCCGTCCGCGCGGACGAACGAGTCGTGCGTGGCGAGGTCCTCGGCCATCTCACCCAGGTCGTACGGGCCGCCGACCGAGCGCAGGAACGTCTGGACGACGAGCCGGAACCACACCCAGTTGTTCCGCGGGTAGGTTGCGTCCCCGACCACGGGGCTCAGGTAGTCGACGACCTGCTCCTGCACCAGCGGGGAGAGCCCGTCCCAGATCCAGGGACGCGTCATGTCGAGGACGAGGGCGAGCGACGCGGCCTCCACCTTTGCCTGCCCGTGCTCCGGCAGGCGCACCCAACGCTCGGGCGAGTCTGCCGCGGCCGCCGGATCGACTCCCGCAGCGATGCCGTCGGCGTACCACTGGGCGAGGCCGAGCGGGTCCTCTCCATGCTCGCCGGCGAGTCGGAACCCCGCCAGCAGGAACGTGCGAGCAAACCCCTCGAGCCCGTCGACCGCGTGGCCGTAGCCGCCCTCGGCGCCCGGCAGCGTGACCCGGCCGTGAGCCGGGGAGGCGTAGGGACGCACCGCGAGGAGCATGCGGTCGGCGAATGCCGCGAGGTCCGCTCGGGACCAGACGGCAGGGGTGTGAGACAAAGCTCAGCCTTTCGTTTGCGATCTACTCTGATCGCATTTCGATGACAGGGTGAAAGTAACAGCGCAAAAACGACCCGTGTCAAGCGTTGGGAACATCGTTATCGGGTTGATACACTCACAATCGATCACAGTCGATCAGCGGGGCGGCCGAAATGGAGAAGCATGCCGACGACGACAGGCGCGGCCGTCACCCGGCACGATGAGCGGGGCGAGGCCCCGGCCACGGGCCTCCTGGCACTGTGGCGCACATGGTCGGATGCGCACCGACGTGAACCTCCGCTCGACATCGTCCTCCCGGTCCCCACGGCCGCCGACCGTGCCGCATGGGACGCGAACGGCACCCTGGACATCCCCACCCGCGAGGCCATCGCTGTCAGGGCCGCCGGTGAGCCTGGGACGCCGTGGCCAACTCCCACCGCGCACGCCTACGCCCGGTACTGGCGGGACGGCGACCGCACCGAGTACGAGGATGCGGTGGGTGCTCGTCAGCGACGCCTCTCGCGCGCGCTCGTCGTCGCCGCCACGACGCTCGACCCGGCGTGGATCGATGAGGTCGCGGACGGGGTGACCGCGCTGTGCGAGCAGAGCACCTGGTGCTGGCCCGCGCACGACGACACCCGCGCGCGGCACGGCGCACTCGTCGCCACGGTCACCGATCCGTTCCTCGATCTGGGAGCCGGTGAGGTCGCCGGCCAGCTCGCCTGGGTCGACCACGTGCTCGGCGACGTGCTCGACGAGCGCTACCCCGGGCTGCGCGCGCGGGTCCGGCACGAGGTGCGCACGCGGGTGCTCGACCCGTTCGTCGCGCGGCGCGACTGGCACTGGCTCGGCCTCGACGGCGATGTGCACAACTGGAACCCGTGGATCCACGGGAACGTGCTCGTCGCGGCCCTGCGGTTCGCCGAGCCCGCAGAGCGTGCCTCGATCGTCGGCCTCGTCGTCGAGGGCATCGACCGCTACGTGACGGCCCTGCCTGATGACGGCGCGGTCGACGAGGGTTACGCGTACTGGTGGAACGGGGCAAGCCGCGCGCTCGAGGCGATCGACCTGCTGCGCCACGCGACCGACGGCGGCGTCGATGCGTCCGGCGTGCCGGCGCTCGTCGCCACCGTCGCGTTCCCGCACCGCATGCACCTCGGAGGTCCGTGGTACCTCAACGCTGCCGACGGCCCCGCTCGACCGCCGGAGGACCAGCCGTGGGCCGCGCTGCACCGCGCTGCCATGGCCGCCGGCGACCAGGACGCCGTCGCGCACGCCGCTGCGCATCGGCGACCCGGCGAGCCTGTCGCCGACGAGCGCGCGGGCCTCGGGCGTCTCCTGCGCGCGGCCGCAGACCCGGTGTGGCTCGCCGTCCGCCCGGGGTCGGACCCGTTGGTCCGAGACGTGTGGCTGCCGTCCGTGCAGCTCCTTCTCTCCCGCGACGCCGCCTCGTTCGACGGCCCCCCACCGACGACGGTCGCCGTCAAGGGCGGCCACAACGGCGAGCACCACAACCACAACGACGTGGGCGCGTTCGTCGTAGCGCTGCGGGGCGTGCCCGTCCTCGTCGACCCCGGTCGACCGACCTACACCGCGCACACGTTCGGCCCCGACCGCTACTCGATCTGGACGATGCGGTCTGACTGGCACAACCTCCCGAGCGTCGCAGGCCGCGACCAGGCGAGCGGCGCGAACCACGCCGCACGTGACGTCTCCGCGGTCGTCGACGACGTCGGGGCCAGCTGGGAGGGTGACATCGCGGCCGCCTACCCCGGTATCGCGGCAGGACGCTGGCATCGTGCAGTACGGTTCCGGCGGGGTCACGACGTCACGGTGACCGACACCTGGGACCTGGCGGCAGTGCGTCCGGGAGAGCGCAGCCTCCTGCACCTCGTGCTGGCGGGCGAGCTCGACGACGTCACCGACGCCGGTGCTCGGGTTCGCGCACTGGACGGAGCCGGAGTGGCCTTGCTCGACTGGTCTGCAGCGGTCGTCGCCGTCCGGGTCGAGCGCCGCGAGCTGGACGACCCTGTCGTGACGCAGGTCTGGGGAGATCATCTGGTGCGACTGACCCTCACCCTCGACGACCCGGTCCGGGGCGCCGCGGATGTCCGATTCCGGCCCGAGGGCGTCCCGGCATGAACACCCCCGCACGCGGCCCCCTCGCGGTCTCGCGCCACGCACAGATCCTCGATGCGCTCGCCCGCCACGGCACCGTGCGCATCTCGGACCTCACCGCTCTGCTCGACGTCACTGCCGTCACCGTCCGCCGGGACATCACCCAGCTCGCCGCCGAGGGGCTGCTCGTCAAGGTGCACGGAGGGGCAGCGGCGCTCGCCGGCACTGACGACGCGGCCGAGCTGATCGTGGCGCACGACCCCCGCACCGGCGACGGCGCCGGGGGCTCTGGGCCCAGGACCGACCGGAGCATCGGGATGCTGGTCCCCGCCCTCGACTACTACTGGCCCGACATCGTGCGCAGCGCCCGCCAGATCGCCCGAGAGCTCGGCATGCGGGTCGTGCTGCGCGGCTCGTCGTACGACACCGACGACGACCGCACCCAGCTCGAGCGGTTGCTGGACAGCGGTGACCTGCACGGCCTGATCGTGGCGCCGAACCTGTCTGCGCCGCACGCGCGCGAGACCATCGACTGGCTCGCCACCGCTCCCGTGCCCGTCGTGCTCGTCGAGCGCGAAGCAAGTGCGCCGCCGCACGACATGCCGCTCGAATCGGTGGTCTCCGACCACGCCGGGGGCGCCGCGGCCGCCGTGCGGCACCTCGTCGACGCCGGGCACCGGCGTATCGGCCTCATCGTGTCGACGGAGAGCCCGACGAGCCGGCACGTGCGACGGGGCTGGCTCCAGGCCAGCTCGGATGCGGGACTTCCGGTGGATGATGTCGTCGATGCGTCGCTGCCCACGGGCGGTGCACTCGACGTGGACCCCGTGTTCGAGCAGGTCGTTGACCAGATCCTGGCGACCGGCACGACCGCGCTGCTCGTGCATGCCGACTCGGAAGCCATCGGAGTCGCGCAGCACCTGCAACAGCGCGGCCTCGTCATCCCCGACGACGTCTCGGTGATCTCCTACGACGACACCGTCGTCGGCTTGTTCAGCCCGGCGCTGACAGCCGTCCACCCGTCGCGCACGTCCGTCGGGGCGATGGCCATGCAGCTGCTCGCCGCGCGCATCGAGGACCCGACGCGCCCCGTCCATCGCGTGCTCGTCAGCCCTTCGCTCAACATGCGCGAATCCGTGGCCGCGCCGCGCGCGCGCGTCGAGCCCCGCCCGCGCTGAGCCAGGTGTCGCACAGTCAGGGGAGACCGTCGATGCCGAGCGCCTTCGCCTACCTCGTCATGAGAAGGTCAAGAGCTCGATTCTCTGAGGCGGCTCACACCGAAGGCCCCTCACCAGCGGAGATGCTGGTGCGGGGCCTTTGTCGTCCCACGTCGTCGATCCCGGCCGCTAGACCTCGATCGGCACCGGGTAGATCTCGACGGCCGGGTGACCGGTCCGCTCGTGGATGCGCAGGACCGCTTCGGCGTTGGGTGCCTCCGAGACGCACCAGACCATCCCCGACTCCGGGTCTCCCCACGCACTCTGGAAGTCGACCCCCTCCTCGCCCTGGATGTCGACGTCCGCCTGGTGCGCGGCCTTGAGCGCCTCGGGCGTGATGCCGGTCATCCCGTGATGAACGTCCATGAACTTGGGCATGTCGATCCCACCTCCTGGGGAACGGCCGATGCACCATTTGCACCGGTTCGTCCCAGTTCTACTCCCCGCCGCGGGCGGTGGATAGGAGGCCATCGCTCCCGTCGTCCCGACGGCTCGTCCGTGTCGCGGACCGCACCGAGGGCGACGAGCCCTACATTGCAGTCATGGCAGACATCCTGTTGGGCATTCTCGCGATCTTCGCCGGGGGCGTGATGCTCTTCGCGGGGCAGCTCGTGCTGCGGCTCGTCATCCCGATCTGGGGCTTCTTCGCCGGGTTCGCCGTCGGGGCGGGGATCTTCGCAGAGCTGGCGGACGAGCGGTTCCTCGGCACGGTGCTGGGCTGGATATCGGGCTTGGTCCTGGCGATCGTCTTCGCGCTGCTCGCCTACTTCTTCTTCGCGGTGGCGGTGGTCCTCGCCATGACGGCGTTCGGCTACGCGATCGGCGCCGGCCTGGTCGTCGCCCTGGGGATCGACTGGAACTGGATCGCGGTCCTGGTCGGCGCGGGCATCGGCGCGGTCTTCGGTCTGCTGTCGATCTTCGGGAACATGCCCATGATCGTGCTCGCCGTGGTCAGTGCCCTCGCCGGCGCTGTTGCGGTCGTCGGCGGCCTGATGCTCCTGGTGGGCACCCTGAACTCCGACGACTTCACGCAGGGCAGCTTCAGCAGCGCCGTCGAGACCAGCTGGTTCTGGTGGGTGCTGCTGTTCGCGCTGGCCCTGATCGGGATCGTCTCCCAGACCCGGCAACGGGTCGAGATGCGCCGCACGATCCGCGAGTCCTGGTACGTCGCCGAGAGTCGCTGACGGCGGTTCGCTCGTTTCGACGAGCTTCGTCGAGCGCGGAGGCCCGTGAGCCCTGACGACAGAGACGACCTGCGAGTGCGGCTCCGGCGGGCCGTTCTGCTCGTCGCGGGCCTGAACCTGGGCTACTTCTTCGTCGAGTTCACGGTCGCCGTGTCCATCGGGTCCGTCTCCCTCTTCGCCGACAGCGTCGACTTCCTCGAAGACACGGCGATCAACCTGCTGATCTTCATCGCCCTGGGCTGGTCCCTGCGCCGCCAGGCGATGGCCGGCAAGGTCATGGCCGGCATCATCCTGGTTCCCGCCGTCGCCGCGGCGTGGGAGGCCTTCAGCAAGATCGGCGACCCGACGCCGCCGAGCCCCCGCGCGCTGATCCTGACCGCGGGCGGGGCCGCGCTGGTGAACCTGGCCAGCGCGCTGGTGCTCGCGCGATTCCGGCACGAGGGCAGCTCGATGGCCAAGGCCGCGTTCCTCTCGGCCCGCAACGACGTGATCGTGAACCTGGCGATCATCGCCATGGGAGTCCTGACCCTGTGGACCGCGTCCGGGTGGCCTGACCTGATCCTCGGCCTGGTCATCATCGTCGTGAACGCCGGCGCCGCCAGGGTGGTCTGGGTGACCGCCGAGGAAGAGCGTCTCGCCGCCAAGGCGCTGGCCGGAGAGGAGATCGACTAGACCGGGCTCGACGTCACGAGGCGTGCGGGTCCGGTGCGGAGAAGGCGGCGGTCGCCCGCTGCTGCAGCTCGTCGAGGGAGACGTCCTGCAGGTGCTGCGTGAGCCCCCAACGGTGGCCGAACGGGTCGAGGACCTGGCCCTCGCGCTCGCCCCAGAACGCGTCGCTCAGCGGCCGCAGCACGGTGGCCCCCGCGTCGACGGCGCGGGCCCAGGCGGTGTCGATGTCGTCGGTGTGCAGGTAGATCGCACCGTACGAGCCGCCGAGGTGGGCAGGGCCGTAGGACTCCAGCTCGGGGAACTCGTCGGCCAGGGTGATCCGCAGATCTGCGACCTGTAGCTGGACGTGGATGAGCCTGTCCCCGGGAACGACGATCCGGGTGAGCTCCTGAGCGCCGAACGCCGCGGTGTACCAGCGGGAGGCGGCATCCGCTCCGTCGACGGTGAGGTGGACGGCGTGCGTGCTGAAGGTCATGACGAAGCCTTTCCGAGAGCGACGGACGGGGATCCGGTCAGCGCGGTGGTGTCGAGGTACACGATCTCGTAGACCCGCTCACTGAACTTCCAGCCGTCCGGCGTCCGCTGGTATCGGTCGTGGTAGACGCCGAAGTTGGTCACCGAGCGGCCGTCCCGGGAGCGTCCGAGCTCGTGCATGTGGGTGCGGCCCGACGCGGTGTCGCCGTCGATCCGCAGCGCGCCCGGGTGCGACGTCTGGATGAGGAACTCCGCCGGACGCTGGGGTCCGAAGGCACGGATCTGCTCGCGGCCGACGAGCTCGGCCGGGATGTCGGGCATGCGCAACGCCCCGTCCGGGGTGAACAGGGAGGCGAGGCGCTCGTAGTCGTTCAGCATGGCCGCGTCGGAGAACTCGCCGCGCAGAGCCTCGATCTCGACCCGGTCTGCGACCGACCGGAGCAGATCGTCGTCGGGTGCGGGCATGGGTGCCTCCTTGATCTCGGGACAGCGTCGCGACCGGGGGCTACCGACCCGACAGCTGTACGACCGGGCAGGTGCCGGCGATGTGAGGCCCAGGGGCTCCGAACGATGACGAAGGCCCGGAACCGTCGCGGTTGCGAGCCCTCGTCGTCGGGTCGATCAGCCGTGGTGCGGGTGGGGCAGGTGCAGCTCGACGGGCTCGGGCGGCAGGTCGTTGACACCCACGGCCAGGGCTCGCTCACGGCGGTGCCGAGCCGACGGCAGGGCGAGCGAGGCGATCACCGCGAGGACGGCGACGCCCGCGCACACCCAGAAGCCGTAGGTGAACGCCTGGTCGGTCGGCATGCCCTCGGGGGTGCTCTGCGACGTGATGACGGCGGCCACGACGGCGGTGCCGATGCTGCTGCCGATGGTCCGCGCGATCGCGTTCACGCCGCTGGCCTCGCCCGTCTGGGCGGCGGGGACGGCCTCGATGATGGCGTTGGCCATGGCCGCGAACGCCAGTCCGATGCCGGCACCGGTGAGGATGCCCGAACCGAGGACCTGCCAGAGCTCGTCGTGGACGATCGCGGGCAGGGCGAAGGCGGCGACGACGAACGAGGTGCCGAGGGTCAGCGGGACCTTCGGGCCGAACTTGCGGTCCAGGATTCCCGACAGCGGCCCGAAGATGACCATCATGATGACGGTCGGCAGCAGGAACAGGCCCGCCTCCGAGACGGACTTGCCGAACCCGAAGCCGGTCTCGACGGGCAGCTCGAGCAGCGTGGGGACGAGCAGGAACGTGCCGAACATCGCGAAACCGAGGGCCAGCGCGACGAGGTCGGTGGCCCACACGCCGCGGTTGGCCAGGAGCCGCATGTCGATGAGCGGCTGGGTCACGCGCAGCTCGACCAGGGCGAAGGCGACCAGGGCGACGACGCCGACCGCGAAGAGGGCGAGCGTCTTGCCCTCGAACCAGCCCCAGGACTGACCCTTGCTGATCGCGAGGAGCAGGGACACCAGGCCCACCGTGAGGATCCCGGTGCCGACGAGGTCGAGGCGCCCCGGCGTGCGCACCGGCGACTCCTTCATCCCGAAGATCGCGCCGAGCAGGGCGATGACGACCAGGACGAGCGGCAGCCAGAAGAGCCAGTGCCACGAGAGGTTCTCGACGATCGGGCCGGCCGCGACGATGCCGACGCCCGCGCCGACCCCGAAGATCGCGGAGAGGAGGCCGACGGTGACGCTGACCTTCTCGCGGGGGAGCTCGTCGCGGACGATGCCGATCGACAGCGGCAGGATCGCGCCGGCGGCACCCTGCAGGACGCGGGCGATGATCAGCACGGTCAGGTTCGGGGCCAGGGCGGCGAGCAGCGTGCCCAGCGCCAGCGATGTCAGCACGCCGATGAGGACGCGGCGCTTGCCGGCCATGTCGCCGAGCCGGCCGAGGATCGGCGTCAGGACGGATGCCGCGAGCAGGTAGGCCGTCAGGATCCAGCTGGCGTCGGCGGTCGAGACGCCGAGGTCCCCGGCGAGCACGGGCAGCGCGGGCGCGACCAGGGACTGGAGGACCGCGAACGCGAGCCCGCCCAGCGACAGGTACAGGACCAGGAACCGAGTGCCGGGGCGCCCTGTCTCCGTGGTGGGGCCGGGACCGGCCTCCGTGGTGGTGTGCGACATGACGTCCCCGCATCTCGATGTAAACGCTTGTTGACCAAGTAGTACCCCAGGGCAACCAGACAAGTCAACGTGTGTTTACATCACAGAGGTGGCGAGGCTACGGTGGCGCGCAGCACCGGGAGGGACGAGATGACTGACGACGAGGCGCCGCGGCGCCGGGACGCGGACGGCACGCGCCAGCTGCTGCTCGCGGCGGGCCGGCGCCGGTTCGCCGCCGACGGCTACGCGGCCACGACCGTGCGCAACATCGCCGACGACGCCGGGGTCAATGTCGCCCTGATCAGCCGCTACTTCAGCTCCAAGGAGGGCCTGTTCGAGGCGTGCCTGACCGGTGCGGCCGACGAGCTCGAGCGGTCGCTGGAGCAGGAGGTCACGCTCGAGCAGCTCGCCGGCCGTGTCGTGAGTCAGCTCGTCGGCCCCGAGCCGGCCGACCGCCCCAACCAGCTGCTGCTCCTCATGCGCACGTCCGGCGACGAGCACGCCGAGCAGATCCGCACCCGGACGCTGCAGTCGTTCGCCGAGCGCCTCGCGGCGATCTCCGGCAGTCGTCCCGGCGACCTCGACCACGAGCGTCGGCTGATCGGCGCGCAGCTGGTCGTCGCGGCCGGCTTCGGCATCTCGATCATGCGGTCCTGGACGGGGGTCGAGCCGCTCGCGTCGGCGAGCGAGGCGGACCTGTCCGGGCCGGTGCACGACCTCCTGACGGCACTGCTCGCTCCGCGCTGACGGACCTCGACAGCCGATGGCCGCCGATGGCCCAGATGTCTCGGCGACCAGCTATTAAGACAAGCGTCCAGTTGGACGATTGACAGGGCATGCGATTCGCGTCCCGAGCACTCCTTGCCGCGCTCCTCACCGTCCTGGTCGTCGCGGGGTGCGAGGACACCTCGTCGTCCTCCGGGTCGCCGGAGTCGTCGGCCACCGTCGCGGCGGAGGCGCCCGCCGCCCTGCAGCAGACGGACGCCCCGGCAGCGGCCGAGCCCGCCGCTCCCGCGACGACCGAGGCCGCTCCGGCGCCCGCCGCGGCAGCCCCGGCCGACCCTGCGCCCGCGCCCGCACCGGCGCCGGCTGCCCCCGCAC
>NZ_JBFUHG010000020.1:0-59974 GCF_056402515.1 Cellulomonas sp. P4_A2 | reverse complement strand
GCGGCGCGGCGCACCTGCGCCTCGGCGGTGGCGACGTCGACGGCGTGCCGCGGGACCGGCGCCGCCCGGCCCTGGGCGTCGTGCAGCCGGACCGACCGCCGGGACAACTCGATCCTCGACCGGCACCACGCCGGGACGTCCGCCGCGCTCGCGGCGAGGAGCACCACGCGCTGCCCGGGTGGCGCACCGGAGCGCCACCGGGCGAGGGCGGCCGGGTCGAGCGGATCGTCGACGACGACGAGCGCCGACTCCTCGTCGGACCCTGGGAGGTCGTCGCGGGGCCGGGCCCAGACCAGCCACGACCAGTCCAGCAGGCGACGGCTCCGCACGGCGAGCGGTCCGCGCAGGTGGGTGCCCAGCGCCGCGAGCACGATGGCGCGGGCCACGGGCAGGGACAGGGACCGCGGGCCGACGACCGCGACCGTGCCGCCGTCGTCCCACGGCACCACGCCCTCGGCCGGCTCGTCGTCCGGACGCGCACGCACCGTGGCCGCGACCAGGGCCGCGGGGTCTGCCGGCCGAGCCGGAAGAGAGCGAGCACGTCGGCGACGGAACGGCAGAGCGCCGAGCGGGCCGATCAGCCCGACGAGGGCGAGCAGCGGCTGGTGCAGCGCGACCGCGAGCGCGACGGACCCGATCACCGGCGTCAGCCACGTCGCGACCGACGGCCTTGCGCGCGCCTCCGGGGACGGAGCCGGCTCCGGGAGCACCCGAGGGCGCAGCTCGTAGGTCCACGCACCGATCGTCCGGGGCGCACCCGGGTGCCAGCGACGAGCACGGGACCGGACGCGGTCGCCGCGTCGTCGGACCGTCAGGCCGGGGGCGACCACCACGCGCGTCCGGTCGGGCAGCCCGACCAGGACCCCGCAGCGCGGCCCGGCGACGACCGCGACGTGCCAGTCCGCGCGGAGCGCCTCCTCCGCCGAGGGGCGCGGGACCGGTCCGAGGCTCAGCGCGCACCCGTGCACCAGGGGTGGCTGACCGGCCACGTGCGACTCGTCGAGAACCTGGTCCGCCACGGCGACGCGGTGCGTCGAGCCGGCCCACGCCGGGTGACCGCTCAGCCGGGCGAGCGCCGGCCGCAGGGCCGCGAGCGGCGTCCCCGGCGAGACCTCGACATCGGTGCTGACGGTCCCCGCACCGCGTTCGGGGTCGGGGTGGAGCAGGGTGACGCGCACCCGGCGACGATCCCCTGCGGGCGTCGGTCGCGGGGTCTGACCTGCGGCCCTGTGGACGACGTTCGCCGTCCACAGGGCCGTGGTCGGGTCAGTCGACCGCGAGCGCCGCGACGGGCGACGTGCGGGCCGCCGTCCGGCCGGGCAGCACCGAGGCGAGCAGCCCGGCCGCCAGGGCGACGACCAGGACGAGGCCCAGGTCCCGCCACGGGACGGTGAGCAGGACGTCCCCGAGGCTGCCGAAGACGACCACCGACCCGGCCCAGCCGTAGAGCAGGCCGAGGCCCACCCCGAGCAGCGCTCCGACGCCCGCGATGAGCATCCCCTCGACGGCGAGCATCCAGCGCAGCTGGCGTCGCGACAGGCCGATCGCCCGCAGGGTCGCCGACTCGCGGCGCCGCTCGAGCACCGACAGCGACAGGGTGTTGGCGACGCCGATGAGCGCGATGACCACGGCGACAGCGAGCAGCCCGATCACGATGCCCAGCACGGAGTCGACGACGCGGTCGTTGCTGACGCGCTGGGCGGCCGCGCTGGTGATGTCGAGCCCGCCGTCCGGCAGCGCCTCGCGGACCTCCTGCAGGACCGTGCCCGGGTCGGCGCCGGGCTCCAGCGTCACCCAGAACGTCGAGACCGGTGCGTGCGGCGCGATCCGGTCGAGCGTGGCGTTGGTGACGATCCCGCGCGTGCCGCCGAGGCCCGTGGCGACCGCGGTGAGATCGACCGGCGGGCCGTCGGGGTTGGGGTTCCAGTCGGCGTCGTAGGTGCGCTCGACGACGGTGGTGCTGCCCGCGATCTCGTCGTCCGAGACCCAGCTGGGCAGGAGCACGGTGTCGTCGGACAGATCGTCGACCAGGGCGGCGTCACGCATGATCGTCGACGCCGAGTCGTCCTCGACCGCCGCGACGGTGAGCGTCGAGCCGTTGGGGAACGCGACGTCGGCCGTCCGGACCGAGGCGACGCGGGCGATCCCGTCGACGCCGGCCAGCGCCGCTCGCACGGGCGCCTCGTCCATCCGCACCGACCCGTCGCCGAGCCGCCCGTCGACGACGAGGTCGACCGGGTAGCGCTGGTCGAGCTCGCGGTTCATCGACGTGCGAGCGCTCGCGGCGCCCGTGCTCATCATCACGACGAGCGTGACGCCGATGAGCAGCGCGGTGCTCGTCGCGGCCGTGCGGCGCGGGTTGCGCACGGTGTTCGCCGCGGCGATCCGGGCACTGGTCCCGGTGGACGCCAGCCCGCGCCCCAGCAGGGCGACGATCCTCGGCACCCAGAAGACGGCGCCGAGCAGGACGCCGACGAACGACAGGGCACCGGCGAGCACGCCGACCCCGAGCAGGAGGTTCGCGCTGCCCGAGCCGCTGCGGGACGCCGCCGCGGTCAGCAGGAGCACCCCGGCGCCGCCGACGACGAGCTGCAGGGAGACGGCCAGGCGGACGCGGCCCGCCCTGGCCGACACGGCGGGTGCGTCGGCGGGGCGCAGCGCGGCGATCGGAGCGACCCGCGTGGCTTCGCGGGCCGGCACGAGCGAGGCGAGAAGGGTGACCAGCGTGCCGACGAGCAGCGGCACGAGGACGACCGCGAGCGTGATCGGGATGGTCGACGGGAGGGGGACGCCGAGGTCGGCGCGGTTGAGCACGGTGAGCGCGACCTGCGCCAGGACGGCTCCCGCGACCAGCCCGGCGAGCGCCGACCCCAGGCCGAGGATCCCCGCCTCGAGCAGGACGGACTGCCGCAGCTGGCGCTTGCTGGCGCCGACGCAGCGCAGCATGGCGAGCGTGCGGGTCCGCTGGGCGACGAGCACCTGGAACGTGTTGGCGATGACGAGCGCCGCGACGAGCATGGCGACCGCCGCGAACCCGAGCACGACCGTGACCAGGAGGTTCCCGCCGCCGGAGAGCTCGGCGACCGCCTCCGCGGCGGCCTGGTCCTTGGTGAGCGCGCGGGCGTCGCCCACGAGGGGGGTCAGGGCGGCCTGCAGGTCGGCGGCGCTGACCCCGTCGGCGGCCGCGACCAGGGTGATCGGGCTCTGCGACGTATCGACGAACCTCGCGGCCTCGTCGGCGGTGACCAGGCCGGCGCCGCCGGACTGGGACCAGGCGCGGGTGGGGTCGGCCGTGATGCCGACGAGCTCGAAGGAACGTCCGTGGTCCCCGCCGGACCCGAGGGACGCGACCTCGACGGTGTCGCCGACCTCGGCCCGAAGCGCGGACGCAGTGTCCGACGGCAGAGCGAGCTGGCCGACCTCGGTCGGAGCCGACCCCTCGGCGATGGTCAGCGAGCCCAGGCGCGGGTCGGACGGCGCGGTGATGACGTTCTGGGCACGGACCCGGCCGTTGGCGCGGACCTCCAGGGTGACGGGGTCGAGGACCGTCATGGCTGCGACGTGCGGATCGCGGGCGGCCTCGTTGCGTTCCGTCGCCGTCAGCTGGCCGCGCACCACGACGTCGGCGTGGCCGTAGGTCGCCGTGAGGGCGTCGTAGCCGGTGCGCGTGATGACCCCGCCGGCGATGAGGGTCGCGGCGAGGAACGCGGAGCCGATCGCGACGGCGACCGCCGCGGCGGAGAGTCGGCCCAGGCTGCGGCGCATCTGGGCGAGGGTGAGGCGCAGCATCAGCGCGCCACCGGCTGGTCGAGCGTGCGCAGGGCCTCGAGGCCCATGAGCACGGACTCCGGCGTCGGGTTCTCGATGTCCCCGGCGATGCGTCCGTCCGCGAGCAGGACCACCCGGTCCGCGTAGGCCGCGGCCGTCGGGTCGTGCGTGACCATGATGATCGTGCGACCCAGCTCGCGCACGGACCGGCGCAGGAAGCTCAGCACCTCGGCACCCGAGCGCGAGTCGAGGTTGCCCGTCGGCTCGTCGGCGAACACGACCTCCGGCTTCGCGATCAGCGCCCGCGCGATCGCGACGCGCTGCTGCTGCCCGCCCGACAGCTCGCTGGGCCGGTGGGTCAGCCGCTGACCGAGGCCGAGCGTCTCGACGAGGGTGTCGAACCACTCCCGGTCCACCGCGGCGCCCGCCAGCTCGAGCGGCAGCAGGATGTTCTGCTCGGCCGTGAACATGGGCAGGAGGTTGAAGGACTGGAAGACGAAGCCGACCCGGTCGCGACGCAGGCGGGTCAGCTCGTCGTCGCCCAGCGCGGTGATCTCCGTGTCGCCCAGCAGAGCCATCCCCGACGTGGCCTGGTCGAGGCCGGCGAGGACGTGCATGAGCGTCGACTTGCCCGACCCGGACGGGCCCATGATCGCGGTGAAGGCACCGGCCGCGAAGTCGACGTCGACGCCGTCCAGGGCGTGCACGGCCGCCGCACCGCGGCCGTAGACCTTGGTGAGGGCACGGGCGCTCGCGGCGGGTACCGGGTCGATCGGGCGGAAGACGGTGGTGTCCACGGGGTGCGGCTCCTTCGGTCGGTGACGTGCTCGACGCTACGGAGCAGGCCGCGTCCACCACATCAGGCCACGGTGTCGTCGCGCGTCATCCCGTGGTCGCACGCCGGGCCTGCGCGATCACGATCCGGGTCGTACCAGCCCGGTCTCGTAGGCGACGACGACGGCCTGCACCCGGTCGCGAGCGTGCAGCTTGGCCAGGATCCGACCGACGTGCGTCTTGACCGTGGCCTCGGCGACGAACAGGTCCTGGCCGATCTCCGTGTTGGACCGGCCGCGGGCCATCAGGACGAGCACCTCGCGCTCGCGGTCGGTGAGGTCCGCCACCGCCAGACGCGCCGGATCCGTCGGGGTGCCCGGCTCCTCGGGCGGCAGCGCGACGACGAGGTGCTCCAGGAGCCGGCGCGTGCTCGACGGGGCGATCACGGCGTCCCCACGGTGCACGGTGCGGATGGCCGCGAGCATCTCCTCGGGCGGCGCGTCCTTGAGCAGGAACCCGCTCGCGCCCGCACGGATCGCGGACAGGACGTACTCGTCGAGGTCGAACGTCGTGAGCACGATGACCTTGGGCGCCGGTCCGGCCTCGGTACCGCGCGCGACGATCTCCGCGGTCGCCGCCAGGCCGTCCATCGTCGGCATCCGGACGTCCATGAGCACGACGTCGACCACACCGGGGTGCGCCACGGGGTCCAGCGAGCGCACCGCCTGCGAACCGTCGCCCGCCTCGACGACCACCTCGAGGTCGGGCTGGCTGTCGATCACCATGCGGAAGCCGGCCCGCACGAGCTGCTGGTCGTCGACGAGGCCGACTCGGATGGTCATGAGAGGTCCTGTCCTGGGGGTGTCGGGAGCTGCGCGCGGACCCGGAAGCCGCCGCCTGGACGCGGACCGGCGCTGACCGTCCCCGCGAACATCGTCGCGCGCTCGCGCATCCCGAGCAGCCCCTGGCCGAGCCCGTCGGAGTCGGCCGCCGCGCCGCGGCCGTCGTCGCTCACCTCGAGCACGATCGCGTCGGGCAGCCACTGCACGAGCACCGAGACCAGCGGGTCGGGACCGGCGTGCTTGAGCACGTTGGTCAGGGCCTCCTGGGCGATCCTGTAGACCGTCAGGCCGGCGCCCGGGGGGAGGTTGCGCGGCGTGCCCATGCGGACGAGCGAGACCCGCATGCCGCTGGCCCGCATCTGGTCGACCAGCGCGCCGACGTCCGCCTCGGCGGGCTGCGGCTCGAACTCGAGCGCGGGTGAGTCCGACCCGCGCAGGACCCCGAGCAGCCGCCGCATGTCGGTGAGCGCGGCGCGGCCCGTCTCGCCGATCGTGCCGAGCGCCCGGGTCGCGGCGCCGGGATCGGCATCGGCTGCGTACCGACCACCGTCCGCCTGCGCGATCATGACGGTCAGCGAGTGCGCCACGATGTCGTGCATCTCGCGGGCGATGCGGGCGCGTTCGGCGGCCGTCGCGATCTTGGTCTGCTGGTCGCGCTCGATCTCGAGACGGCGCGCCCGGTCCTCGAGCGCCTCGATCCGTTCCCGCCGCGACCTGCGCACGAGGCCGAACGCCCAGACGGCGAGCGCCGCGACGCCGGTGAACATGGCCGTCGCGGTCGCGGCCGGGGTGTCGTACCAGCCGTACAGGGCGACGCCGAGCACCACGGAGCCGACGAGCGACCCCGCGATCGCCACCCGATGTGCCCAGCGAGGACCGTGCACGGTCACCGAGTACAGCGCCACGAGCACCATCGCGTCGGCGGGGAACACGATCGGCGCGCCGACGAGGACCTGCAGCAGGGCGACGGCGTAGATCGTCGCGGCCGAGGCCGTGGGGCGCACCCGCCGCCACGCGATCGGCACGACGAGCGCGACGGAGAAGACGGGCGCGAGCACGGGGTCGGCGATCGCCGCGGCGGCGCCGAACGCGATCGAGGCCGGGAAGACGACGAGGAGGATGAGCGCCGCGAGGGTGGCGTCGACGACGAACCGGTGCGCCTCCTCCCAGCGCAGCAGGCGCTCCCAACTCGTCACCCCCCGAGGGTAGGTGCGTCGCCGCTGCTCGTCGTGCCCCCGCGGACGGACCCCGCGTCCCCCCACAGATGCAGGCAGGGATCACACGTGCCCACTGGCGGACAACACCGTCCCGTGACCTAGCATGGGCGAATGACCCAGGTGTTGCTGGCAGAGGACGATCCCGCGATTGCCGAGCCTTTGGCCCGGGCCCTCGGGCGTGAAGGTTATGACGTGCGCGTGCAAGGAACGGGTCAAGGCGCGATCGACGGCGCCTCGGCGGCGGACCTCATCGTGCTGGACCTCGGCCTGCCCGACATGGACGGGCTGGACGTCGCCCGCGCGATCCGCAACCTCGGCCTGACCACGCCGCTCCTGGTCCTCACGGCACGGGCCGACGAGGTCGACCTGGTGGTCGGGCTCGACGCCGGTGCCGACGACTACGTGACCAAGCCGTTCCGCCTCGCCGAGCTGCTGGCGCGCGTCCGCGCGCTGCTGCGCCGCAGCGTGGGGGACCCGGGCGACGAGGACGAGGTGCACGCCCAGAACGTCCGCGTCGACGTCGCCGCGCACCGCGCGTTCCAGGGCGAGCGCGAGCTGCACCTGACCGCCAAGGAGTTCGACCTCCTGCGCGTCCTGGTCGGCGCGGCCGGCACGGTCGTCGCCCGCGAGACGCTCATGCGCGAGGTCTGGGGCTCCGACCCGACCGGCTCGACCAAGACGCTCGACATGCACGTGTCGTGGCTGCGTCGCAAGCTCGGCGACGACGCGAACGCGCCGCGGTACGTCACGACGGTCCGCGGCATGGGATTCCGCTTCGAGACCGGCGGCGCGAGCAGCAGCACCGGCGGCTGACCCGTGCGTCGTCGCGTCCTGCAGGCGACGATCGCGGCGGTCACCGTCGCGGTCGTCCTGCTCGGCTTCCCCCTGGCGTTCCTGGGTGCCCAGCTCGTCCGCGAGAACGAGATGCAGGCCCTCAAGGCCCGAGCCGACACCGTCGCCCGCTCGGTCGACTTCCGCATCCAGCAGGACATCCCGCTGACCGACCGCATGCTGGAGAACGCGACCGGCGGCCCGGGAGAGGTCCCTGCCTCCGTGCGCGTCAAGGCGCCCGACGGGGAGCTCTACCAGTCGGGGGACCACGTCGAGGGCCGCAGCCTGTCGGTGCAGGTCACGTCCCAGGCCGGTGCCGTCGTGGACCTGTACGTGTCGTGGTGGGACGTGTTCTGGCTCAGCGCCCGGGTCATCGCGCTCGTCGTCGCGGCCGCTGTCGTGGCCTTCGCGGCCGGGATCGCGATGGCGATCTGGCAGGCCAACCGCCTGACCGCGCCGCTCGTGTACCTCGCCGCGTCCGCCGAGCAGCTCGGCGCCGGGCAGGTCCGGCCGCGGCTCGAGCCGTCGGGCGTCGAGGAGATCGACCTCGTCGCCGCCGAGCTGGCCCGCAGCGCCGACCGGATGGCCGCGCGCCTCGCCGCCGAGCGGCAGTTCGCGTCGGACGCGTCGCACCAGCTGCGCACCCCGCTGACCGCGCTCACCATGCGGCTCGAGGAGATCATGCTCGCGACGGACGACCCGGACGTCAGCGAGGAGGCGCGGATCTCGCTCGAGCAGGTGGAGCGCCTGGTCCGCGTGGTCGACGATCTGCTGGCGAGCTCGCGGCGCGCGCAGGGCGGCACGACCGAGGCACTCATGCTCCTCGACGTCGTGCGCCAGCAGGAGGAGGAGTGGCAGCCGACGTTCGACGTGGCCGGCCGGCACATCGTCGTCGAGGTGGACCCCGCGACGCAGGTGCTCGCGACGCCGGGCGCGCTCGCGCAGGTGCTCGCGACGCTCATCGAGAACTCCCTCAAGCACGGCGCCGGCACGACGACCGTCCGCGCCCGCACGGGTGGGCCGTCCGGTGCGGTGGTGGTCGAGGTGGCCGACGAGGGCGCCGGCGTGCCCGACGACCTGGCACCTCGCATCTTCGAGCGGGAGGTGACGTCGGGCCGGGGGACCGGGCTCGGCCTGGCGCTGGCCCGCGACCTGGCGTCCGCCGACGGTGGGCGGCTCGAGCTCGCCCAGCGCAGACCCGCCGTGTTCGCCCTGTTCCTGTCCGGCGTGCCGACGTCGCTGCGCCCGGACGTGGTCGTGCCCATGGGCGCCGTGGTGACCCGGCCGGACCACCGCCGACGCTAGGCCGCAGGGTGGCCGGTGAACACCCAGCGCTTGTAGCCGACGTACCGCAGCACGGTCCCGATCCCGATGCCGATGACGGTCGCGACGTTGTCCGCCAACGCGTTGGTCAACCCGAGGGTGTAGTGCGACAGCGCCAGGGTGAGCACGGGGATGCCCGCGCACACGATGTTGATGGTCGCGAAGACGAACAGCTCGCGGGCCTGCCGGTCGGTCCGCTGCCGGGAGAACGTCCAGTGCCGGTTCCCCATCCACGACACCAGCGTCGCGGCGACGAGCGAGATGATCTTGGCGGTCACGGGCTTGTGCTCGAGCAGGTGCCCGGGGCCGAACCGCAGCAGGTTGAACAGGCCGAGGTCGACGGCGAACGCCATCCCGCCCACCGACAGGAAGCGCAGGATCTCGTAGGTGTGGGCCCGGGTTGCGGAGACGGCGAGCGCGGGCTCGGGTGAGACCGACGGCCCGACGGCCGCGGTGGTCCCGCGGGGGATCGTCACCCCTTCGGAGAGCTCGTCGCTCGTGTTCACACCGACTCCCACCGATCGCGCTGTCCCCGCTCGCTCTCGACCGGTGAGAACGCGAGGATATCTCGCCGCGCGGTGTCGAGCGCTCAGCCGTCCCAAGCGGCGACGAGCGGGGTGTCGGCGTCGAGCTTGCCGATCCCTGCAGCGCCGCCCGGGTCGCCCAGCGGACCGGCCAGGCCGGGCAGCGGCAGCGTGAAGAAGGCGGAGTTGTCCGTGGTGAACTCCTCCAGCTCCGGCTTACCCTTGGCCTTGCGTGCCGGGAAGATCGCCGCCTCCGGGCACGCGAGCTCGCACGCGCCGCAGTCGATGCACTCGGTGGGGTTGATGTAGCTCTTGCGGCCACCCTCGTAGATGCAGTCGACCGGGCACACGTCGATGCACGACATGTCCTGGGCGTCGATGCACTCCTTGCCGATGACGTACACCATCGCTCAGGCCTCGCTTCCGGCAGGCACTGCCTCGGGTGCGGCGAGGTCCTCGTCCGTCGAGTGCCCCGGGAAGAGCGACAGGTCCGGGTCGATCAGCACCGCCGCGTTGTTCACCGCCGTGGCGGCCTCCCCGAAGCCCGTCACCATGAGCGCGACCTTGCCCGCATAGGTCGACGCGTCCCCCGCGGCGAAGACGCCGCGCACGTTGGTCTGCATGGCGGAGTCCACGACGAGCTTGCGGTCCTGCAGCTCCAGTCCCCACGCGCCGAACGGGGACGGTGCCGTGATCAGCCCCAGCGCACCGACCACGGTGTCCGCGGGGATCTCCCGTTCCGAGCCGGCGCTGTCGCGCACCACGACTGCGCGCACGAAGTCGTCGCCGTGGATGGCCTGGATCTCGCTCTCGGTGAGCAGTGTGACGCCCAACGCCGCGGCGCGCGCGATCTGCGAGGCGTGCGCGCGGAACAGTCGGCGCCGGTGCACCACGGTGACCGAACGGGCGATCGGCGAGAGCTGGATCGCCCAGTCGAGGGCCGTGTCGCCGCCGCCGACCACCACCACGTCCTCGTCGGCATGGGAGTCGGGGTCGGTGACCACGTAGGTGACGCCGCGCCCGTGCCAGCCGTGCCCCAGCGGCAGGATGCGCGGGCGGATGCCGCCGACGCCGGTGGCCAGGACGACCGCGCGGGTGTCGATCGCCGACCCGTCCTCGAGCGAGACCGACAGCCCTGCGTCGCGCTCGTCGCGGACGACGTCGACGACGTTCTGACCGAAGACCATGCGCGGCGCGTAGGCGGCAGCCTGCGCCGAGAGCCCCTTGATGAGGTCGGCGCCCGACACGCCCGCGAACCCGGCGACGTCGTGGATCGTCTTGGCCGGGTAGAGGGCCGCGACCTGGCCGCCGGCTTCGGGCTGGGCGTCGACGACGGTCACCGTCAGGCCGCGGAAGCCGGCGTAGTACGCCGCGAACAGGCCCGTCGGTCCGGCGCCGACGACCGTCAGGTCGCAGGCCGTCCGATGGGCGAAGACGTCGTGGTCCTTCACGCGCGTCGCCCGCTCGCCCTCGGGCTGGTCGGCTCCGACGGTGCGACCAGGTCCGCGTGGACGGCGGCCAGGCCGGCCTCACGGCGTGCGGGCAGGGTGTCGTTCACAGAACTCCTCGGGTCGCGTCGGCGGCGGCGATCAGCATATCTCCGGGGTCGTTCGCGCCCCGTGCACCCGTGTCCCGGCGGGACGCCTCCACCGAGGAGCCAGGCCTCGACTAGTGTCGTCGCCCGTGACGGCACCCGTGGTGGCAGTGGTGGGCGGTGGCCAGCTGGCCCGGATGATGGCGCCGGCGGCGGCGGCCCTGGGCCTGCACCTGCGCGTCCTGGTCGAGAGCCCGACCTCGTCGGCGGCTCAGGTGGTCGTGGACGCCCCGGTCGGGGACGCGTCCGACGAGGCGGCGATCGAGCGGCTGGTCGTCGGTGCCGACGCCCTGACCTTCGAGCACGAGCACGTCCCGAACGCGCTCCTCGACCGGCTCGAGGCCGGCGGCGTCTCGGTGCAGCCGCGCGCGACGGCCCTGGTGCACGCGCAGGACAAGATTGTGATGCGGGCGCGGCTGACCGAGCTGGGCATCCCGTGCCCGCGGTGGGCCGCCGTCACGTCGCCCGCGGACCTGGACGCGTTCCTCGGCGGTGGCGAGGCGGTCGTCAAGACGTCCCGCGGCGGCTACGACGGCAAGGGTGTCCGCGTCGTGCGGTCGGCCGGCGAGGTCGCCGACTGGTTCTCGGCGGCCGCCGCTGGGACGGGCGCCCCGCTGCTGGCGGAGGAGAAGGTCGCGTTCACGCGCGAGCTGGCCGTGCTCGTCGCGCGCCGGCCCAGCGGCGAGGTGCGCACGTGGCCCGTCGTCGAGTCGGTGCAGCGGGACGGGGTGTGCGCCGAGGTCGTCGCGCCGGCCCCCGACCTCGCCCCGGCGACCCGCGCGCAGGCGCTCGACGTGGCCACGCGGATCGCCGAGGGCCTCGGGGTCACGGGGGTGCTCGCGGTCGAGCTCTTCGAGGTGCGCGGTGCGGACGGCACCCCGACCGTCCTGGTCAACGAACTTGCGATGCGGCCGCACAACTCGGGGCACTGGACCATCGACGGCGCGGTCACCAGCCAGTTCGAGCAGCACCTGCGCGCGGTCCTCGACCTCCCGCTGGGCGACACGTCGCCGACCGCGACCTGGACGGTGATGGCCAACGTCCTCGGCAGCACGCTCGCCGATCCGACCGACGTTCTCGCGCAGCTCGACCCGACGGCCAAGGTGCACCTGTACGGCAAGGAGGTCCGGGCGGGCCGCAAGCTCGGGCACGTGAACGTCAGCGGGGACGACCTCGCCGACGTCCGCGCGCGAGCGGCCGCCGCGGCGGCCCTCCTGCGCGGCGAGCCGGCCTGAGCTGTCTGCCGGCCGCGAACACGGACCGATTGCGGCAACGCCCTGGGTCATGATGGGAACCGGCGACGTCGTCGCAGGTCGGACCAGCTTGAGCAGACGGAGAACGTGATGGCAGCGCAGGCCCTCGTCGGGATCGTCATGGGATCGGACTCGGACTGGCCGGTCATGCAGGCCGCCTCCGACGTCCTGGCCGACTTCGGTGTGCCGGTCGAGGTCGACGTGGTCTCCGCGCACCGGCAGCCCGAGAAGATGATCGAGTACGGCCGCACGGCAGCGGACCGCGGCCTCAAGGTCATCATCGCCGGCGCCGGCGGAGCGGCCCACCTGCCCGGGATGCTCGCGTCCGTCACCACGCTGCCCGTGGTCGGCGTCCCGGTCCCGCTGGCGCTCCTCGACGGCCTGGACTCGCTGCTGTCGATCGTGCAGATGCCGGCCGGCGTCCCGGTGGCCACCGTGTCGATCGGCGGCGCCAAGAACGCCGGCCTGCTCGCCGCCCGCATCCTGGCCGCGGGCGAGGGTGCCCAGGCGACGCGGATCCGGACCGCGCTGGCCGCGTTCCAGGTCGAGCTGCAGGGTCAGGCCGAGTCCAAGGGGGAGCGGCTCCGCTCGCACACGGCGAGCCGGCCGAGCATCGGCTTCAGCCTGTAGAAGGTGCTAAGCGCCGGGCATCCCGCCGACGGGACCGGGCGGCAACGTCCCGTCGCGCACCGCGACCCAGAACGCCGGCGTCAGGTCCGGGTCGAGCTGGACCGTCGAGCCGACTCCGCCCGGACGGTAGTCGAGGCTCTTGATGGGTGGGGTGCCGGTGATGCCGCCGGGACCGTTGGCCGCGCGGAACGCCAGCGCGAGCTTGCCCATGTCGACGATGCCCGTCCCGTCGCTCAACGTCAGCGCGGCCGTGCCGGCGTCGATGAGATCGACCTGCTTGCCCGGGTGCAGCACGAGGGAGGCGGGCGTGACCTTGCCCATCACGGCGCCGATGAGCTGGCGCTGGCGCTCGGCGCGACCGACGTCGCCGGTGGGGTCCGACTTGCGCATGCGTGCGAACGCGAGGGCCTGCGTGCCGTCCACGTCCTGGCAGCCGGGCGTCGGCCACACCATGCCCGAGTCCGGGTCGCTGACGACCGCGTTGTAGCAGAGGTTCACGCCGCCGACCGCGTCGACGATCTGCTCGACGCCCGCCATGCCGATCTCGGCGTAGTGGTCGACGGTCAGGCCCGTGAGCCCCTCGACGGTCTGGACGAGCAGCGGTGCGCCGCCCCACGAGAAGGCGGCGTTGAGCTTCGCGGCGTCGTGCCCCGGGATCTCGACGTACGTGTCGCGCGGCAGCGAGATGAGCGCGGCGGGCCCGCTGTCGGGGACCTGGAGCACGAGGATCGTGTCGGTCCGCGCACCCTCGGTTCCGTCCTCGCCCACCGCACCGTCCGCTCGGGAGTCCGAGCCAGTCAGCAGGTACGTGGTGCCCGGGGTGTTGGCGGCACCGCTCAACGCGGCGGTGTGCTGGACCTTGCCGTTCGCCCACATCGTCAGCCCGATGGGCCACGCGAGGAGGGCAGCCACGACGATCACCGCGACGAGTGCGACGAGCGGCCAACGACGTCGGCGCGGCGTGGCGGCCTCCGGCGTCGCGGGTCCGCGCGGACCGGCCGGCACGGGCCGGACGGGCGGGCGCTGCCCGGAGGGTCGCGACGACGTGCTGCGTGGAGGCGTCGCACCGGGGGGGACCGATGCCGGCGTCGAGGTGCGCGCCGCACCCGAGGCCGTCGCGGTGCGTGCCGAACCCGGCGGGAGGGGAGCGGGCGGAGGGGTGCGCGCCGAGCCGGGTGGGACGGCCGCAGGCATGGAGGTGCGAGACGCGGACGAGGTCGACGTCCGGACGGGGGAGGCGGGGCGGGTCGGGGGTCGGGTGCCGGGCACCTCGATCGCCGCGGCGTCGGGTCGCGACACCCCCTCGGCGGAGGACGGGGTGATGGACGCAGGCATCCCCGGCGACGCGGGCCGCGAGTCGGGACGGGCCGGGGACGCCGGACGGGCAGCAGGCGGTGCAGGCGGCCGCGACAACCGACCGACGACGATCGGCTGCGCCTCCGCGGGGTCGGCAGGACGCGCGCCGCTCGCCGGAGCGAAGCTCGGCGGCGGGGTCCGGACGGTTCGGTCGTCCGACGTCATGCGCAGACGGCGGTCGTGTCGGCGACCGAGAACTCCTCGCGGCCGGCCTTCTTGGTCTCGGCCGGCGCGGGCACCACGGGTGCGGCCGGGTCCGCGACCGCGGGAGGCGTCGTGGCGCCGGGGGTCGTCGGGGTGGCCGTCGGTGCGGGCGGCACATAACTGGCTGGCGGCACGTCGTTCGCCATGTCGGCCCAGACCTGCTTCGCGGCCGACGTCCACTCGACGCGGTTCTTGTCGGACTTGGCCGCTGCCCACGGGATCGTCATGAACGTGATGTTGCCACGGTCGATGTTCCGGAGGTTGTAGGCGAGGCCGGTCATGTCGGTGATCGACATCTCGGTGTCGGTGGTCAGCGAGCTCGTCGCGGCGCTGAGGAAGGACACGAGCTTCGACGGGTTGGTGAGGACGTCGCGCGAGAGCACCTCGCGGACCATCGCGGCGACGAGCTGCTGCTGGTTGCCGATGCGGTTGATGTCCGAACCGTCTCCGACGTTGTGGCGGGCGCGCGCGAACGCGAGCGCCGTGGGCCCGTCGAGAACCTGGTTGCCCGCCGCCAGGTAAAGCCCGGCGTCCTTGTCCCGCGTCTCGCTCTGGATGCACATCGGCACCCCGCCGATCGACTCGACCATCTTCTGGAAGCCCGCGAAGTCGACGACGATGAAGTGGTTGATGGTCACGCCGGTGTTCTGCTGGACCGTGTTGATGGTGCACGCCGCGGCAGAGGCCATGTCGCCACCGTTGTCCCAGCCCGTCGCGAACGCCGTGTTGAACATCGCGTGGGTCGCGCGGGTGGTCTTGCCGTTGGTCATCGTGCACGAGGGGATGTCCACGAGGGAGTCGCGGGGGATCGACACCACGGAGATCCGGGTGCGGTCCGCGGAGATGTGCATGACCATCGCGGTGTCCGAGCGCATGCCCTCGGCCTCGCCGCCGATGGTGCCGTTCTCACCGTCGCGCTGGTCCGAGCCGAGGACCAGGATGTTCACCGGGCTGCCCTTGTTGGGGTCGTCCGGGTCCGGCTCCTTGCTCGGCGACGGAACGGGGTTCACCAGCGCGGTGACGTCGACCTGGTCGATGTTGCCCTGCAGCTTGGCTGCGACGGCAGCTCCGCCCGCGACCGTGAACGTCAGCACGGCGACCGCCACGAGGGCGACGGAGCGCAGCACGCCGTGCGTCCGGACACGTCGAGCGTGTCGGGCGGCACGGGGGCGCGAAGGGGAGGCGTGGCGAACAGTCACCGGACGATCGTAGGAGGCGGATGTTTCGTCGACGGGGAGCACACGGTCTGGCGTGGTGGAGGATCTGTGCAGATCAGCGCCCCAAGCGGCTCACCGGCCCAGCTGGGCGTACTTCGCCTCCGTCGCGTCCTTCTGCGGCCGCCACCACGACTCGTGCTCCTGGTACCAGGCGATCGTCGCCTCAAGACCGGCCCGGAAGTTCGGGTACCGCGGCTCCCAGCCCAGCTCGTCGCGCAGCTTGGTGGAGTCGATCGCGTACCGCAGGTCGTGGCCCGGGCGGTCGCTCACCAGGTCGTAGGCGTCCTTCTCGAGACCCATGATCTCGAGGATGTCCTCGACGACGGTCTTGTTGTTCTCCTCGCCGTCCGCGCCGATGAGGTAGGTCTCGCCCAGCCGGCCGCGCTCGATGATCGCCCAGACCGCGCTGTTGTGGTCCTCGACGTGGATCCAGTCGCGCACGTTCTCGCCCGAGCCGTAGAGCTTCGGACGGACGCCGTCGATGACGTTCGTGATCTGGCGCGGGATGAACTTCTCGACGTGCTGGTACGGCCCGTAGTTGTTCGAGCAGTTCGAGATCGTCGCGCGCACCCCGAAGCTCCGGGCCCATGCGCGCACGAGCAGGTCCGAGGCCGCCTTCGTCGAGGAGTACGGGCTCGAGGGGTTGTACGGGGTGTCCGGCGTGAACTTGGCGGGGTCGTCGAGCTCCAGGTCGCCGTAGACCTCGTCGGTCGAGATGTGGTGGTAGCGCACGTCGTGCCGCCGCACCGCCTCGAGCAGCTGGTACGTGCCGATCACGTTGGTGCGCAGGAACGGCCACGGGTCGTGCAGCGAGTTGTCGTTGTGCGACTCCGCCGCGAAGTGCACGACCAGGTCGGCGTCCTTGACGAGGGTGTCGACGATGTCGGGGTCCGCGATGTCGCCCTTGGCGAACACGACCTTGCCCTCGACCGGGTCCAGGCTGCGCTCGTCGCCCGCGTAGGTGAGCGCGTCGAGGACGGTCACGTGGACGTCGGGGCGCTCGCGGACGGTCTGGTGGACGAAGTTGGAGCCGATGAAACCGGCTCCGCCGGTCACGAGCATGCGCATTCGGACGTTCCTCCTGTGTCATGGATCAGCCAGTGAGCCTAACGTGCCGCCTCCCTGCGCCGCTCAAGAGGTGTCCTCAGGGACGGTAGCCGCCGCTGGTCGTCGACGGGCTCACGAGCAGCCGTTCGACGACGCGTCGCGGAACGACGGCGCTGCGGCCGATGCGGCGGCGTTCGGCTAGCAGGTGCGGCAGCAGCCGGACGGCCGACGCCATCACGCGCAGGCGTGTGCGGACCACGGGCCAGGGCTGGCGTCGGCGCAGACCGACCGATGCGGTGGTGATGGCGAACGCGACCCACGAGCGCAACGCCAGGCCAGTAGTCGCGTCCTTGGTCATGATCGCGAGCCGGTTGCGGCCGTCGTGGAACCGGAAGAAGTCACTGCCCTCGTGGGAGGAGGCGGCGTGCACGTGCGAGACGACGGCGTCCGGGCAGTGCTGGACCCGGTACCCGGCCAGTCGTAGGCGCCAGGAGTAGTCCGAGTCCTCGTAATACATGAACAGCCGCTCGTCGAAGAGGCCGACCTCGTCCAGGACGGACGTGCGCAGGATCGCGGCCGCGCCGCTGAACCCGAAGACGTCGGCCGGCGGGTGGTGGTTCTTGGCGTCGCACAGCCAGCCGCGGTCGACGCCGAAGCCGTCGGTCCGGATCTCGTTCCCGGTCGAGTTCACCAGGCGCACCTCGCCGGCGGGTGCCGCGACCCAGGCACCGTCCGGACCGGTCACGACGGTCGAGGGGTCGTCGCCCGGTGCGGCCGGCCGGAAGTGCTCGGCGAGGAGCACGGTCGCGGCCAGGGCGGCGACCCGGTCGTCCGCCGCGCGCAGCGACTCGACGAGGATGCGGACGAAGCCGGGCTCGGGGGTCGCGTCGTTGTTCAGGAGGACGACCGCCGGCGTCCGCACCTGCCGGAACGCCAGGTTGTTGCCGCCCGTGAACCCGAGGTTGACCTCGGAGCGCAGTACACGGACCCACGGGTGCAGCTCGGCGACCCGGGCCGCGGTGCCGTCGGTGGAGCCGTTGTCGACGACGACGACCTCCATCGTGACGTCGCCGAGCTCCTGCGCGTGCAGGGCGTCGAGGCAGGTCAGGGTAAGCGCCAGCCCCTCCCAGGAGACCGTGACCACGGTGACGTCCGCCGTCACGACGACACCGGTATATAGGCGTCGAGCGAGCGGTCGGCGGTCCGCGCCCAGGTGAACCCTCGGGCGTGCCGTTGCCGGTCGGCCCGCACGCTGGGGTCGTCCGCTATGGCGAGGACAGCGCGGAGCCCCTCGGCGAGAGCGTCGACGTCGGTGGGCGCCGCGTAGACCGCGTGCTCCCCAGCAACCTCTCGCAGGACGGGGATATCGGCGGCCAGGACGGGCCGGCCCGCGGCGAGCGCCTCTAGGGCGGGCAGGCCAAACCCCTCGTCGAGCGACGGGAGCACGAGTGCAGCGGCGCCCGTGACCAGGCTGGCCAGCTCCTCGTCGGACAGCCAGCCGGTGAGGTGCACGCCCGGCCGGCCGGCCAGGCCAACCTCTCGACCCGCCGGTCCGGCCAGCACCAGGTCGGGGGTCTCGGGGTCGCGCGCTCGCAGGTCCCGGTGCGCGTCCAGGAGCCGACGCAGGTTCTTGCGGGGATCGAGCGAGCCGACGAACACGAGATACCGCCGCGGCAGGTCCCGCTCGACCAGCCACGACGTCGCGACGGATGTGGCGTCGAACCACGACTCGTCGACACCGAGCGGCGTGACGGTGACCCGCTCGTCGGACAAGCCGTAGCGCGCGCGGACGTCGGCCGCGACGACTGCGGTCGGTGTGAGCACGTGAGCCCCGCGGGCGATCGCGCGCGGAACCAGCTCGCGGTACAGCAGGCTCGCCTCGTCCACTGTCTCGGCGTGCACCTCGTAGGTGAGGTCGTGCACCGTGACGACCTCGCGCGCGTGCCGCGTCGGAGGTGACACGAAGTTGGTCCCGTGGAAGACGTCGGTGCGGCCGACCAGGAGCTCGATCGGCGGCCACGTGCCGTGCCGCCACAGCGCGCGCACGAGCCGGGCCGGCACGCGTCGGCCCACCTGCACGACGGAGCCGGGCAGGTCCTGGACCGCTCCGCCGCGGGCGGTCCACGTCGAGACCCGCACGTCGCCGTCGACGCCCCGGCGCTCGAGCGCGGCGGGCAGCTCGGCGACCAGATGCTCCACGTATCGACCGATGCCCGTGCGGAGCCCGACGAGAGGGGTCGCGTCCAGGGTGATCCGCACGCCGCACATCGTGCCACGGCTCGTTGTCGCAGCAGAGCCGCACGCCCGGACCACCGACTACCATCGTCGCGAGCCCCCGTTATGGTGGTCATCTTCGATCGGATGGAGCGCCTCGCAGTGAGTGTCTACGACCTCGAGTCGATCGATCCTGAGGCCGCGAACACCAGCCACGCGCTCGTCGTCGAGCTCGTCGGTGCTGGTCAGCGGGTTCTCGACATCGGCTGTTCCACGGGCTTCCTCGGTGAGGTCCTGATCGAGCGCGGTTGCACGGTCGACGGGGTCGAGGTCGATCCCGATGCCGCGGAGCTGGCGCGCAAGCGTGGCCTGCGCACGGTCACGGTGATGGACTTGGACCGCGAGGACGTGGCTGCAGCGCTCGATGGAGAGCTCTACGACCGGATCATCCTCGCCGACGTCCTCGAGCACCTGATGCGTCCGGCCGCAGTGCTCGCCTCGGCGGCCAAACTGCTGGCGCCTGGTGGCCAGATCGTCATCTCCGTCCCCAACGTCACGCACGGCTCGCTGCGGCTCGCGCTGCTGCAAGGGCGGTGGGACTACCGGGACACCGGGCTGCTTGACCGCACGCACATCCGGTTCTTCACGCGCGCCTCGATCCTGGCCCTGGCCGACGAGGCGGGCCTGCAGGTGACCCGACTGCGCTCGACGGTCGTCGACCCGCTGGCCTCCGAGGTCGAGCTTGACCGCGAGGCGCTGCCGGACGTGGTCGTCGACTGGGTGCGGTCACGGCCGGAGAGCTTCAACTACCAGTACGTGCTCGTCGTCGAGAAGGCCGGCGACGAGGGTGTCGCACCGACGCCCGAGCTGGAGCCGGCGGCCGTGCTGCCCGAGATGGCCGAGGCACAAGAGGGAGGGCGGGTGCTGCTGATGCTAGAGGCCGATCGGTTGCTCGAGGAGAACACGACGTTGCGTCGCAAGGTGCTCACGCTGCGTGACCACGCCGTGGGCGCGGAGGCCGAGCTCGGCACCGCGCGTCGGGAGCGCTCGATCGCGGAGCGCAAGCTCTCGCGGGCCGAGCACGACGTCGCCGAGCTGCGCGCGTCGGCCAGCTGGCGTGTCGGCCAGTTCGTGGTCGCACCGCTCAGCAGGGTTCGCCGCGCGATCCGGGGAAGCGCGTGACGGTTGTACTTGGCAGTGCAGGGGGTGGCAAGGCGGGGGAGATCATGACGAGCACGCACACAGACACAGCTACAGGCACGAGTACGGAAACAAGCACAGACTCAGACATCGTGGAGACGACAGGAGTTCGGTCAGCGGGACGAGCGCCGGTCATCTCCGTCCTCACACCCGTCTACAACCCACCGATTGCCGCCCTTCGCGCCGCGGTCGAGTCCGTCCGGACGCAGGGCTACGGTGCGTGGCAGCTCGTCCTCGTGGACGACTGCTCACCGTCGCCGCAGGTCAAGGCGCTGCTTCGCGAGCTCGCAGCGGCCGACGATCGGATCACGGTGCACACCCGGGAGACGAACGGCGGGATCGTGGCGGCGTCGAACGACGCGCTCCGGCTGGCCACGGGCGAGTTCGTCGCCCTGCTCGACCACGACGACATGCTGGCCAAGGGGGCGCTGGCCGCGCTCGCGGAAACCGTCGAGGAAGAGCCGGAGCTCGACTACCTCTACACCGACGAGGACAAGGTCAGCGACGAGGGCGACTTCTACGACGCGTTCGTCAAGCCTGAGTGGTCGCCCGAGCGCCTGCTCGGCCAGATGTACACGGGTCACCTGTCCCTCCTGCGCACGTCCCTCGTGCGAGAGGTCGGTGGGTTCGCGGTCGGTACGGACGGGTCGCAGGACCACGACCTCGTGCTGCGGGTCACCGAGAAGGCTCGCGCGATCGTGCACCTGCCCGGCGTCTACTACCACTGGCGCGCGATCGCCGGCTCGACCGCGCACGACAGCGAGGCCAAGCCCTACGCGTGGGATGCCGGGGTGGCCGCGGTCCAGCGCAGCCTCGACCGGCGGGGGATCCGCGGGCAGGCGCATCACGGCCCGCAGCCGGGCACCTACCGGATCAAGCGCGAGCTCGACCCGTCGGTGAAGGTCAGCATCGTCATCCCGACCCGGGGCGGCAGCGCGTTCGTCTGGGGCGAGACCCGGTGCCTCGTCGTCGAGCTGGTGCGGTCCCTGGTGTCGCTCAGCGTGCACGACAACCTTGAGTTCGTCATCGTCTACGACGAGCCGACACCCAAGTCCGTGCTCGCCGAGCTGCGGGAGATCGCCGGCGACCGGGCGACGTTCGTCCTGTTCGCCGAGCCGTTCAACTTCAGCGCCAAGTGCAACGTCGGCTACTTGGCCAGCTCCGGCGACGTTGTCGTGTTCATGAACGACGACATGCAGCTCGTCA
This sequence comes from Cellulomonas sp. P4_A2, assembly GCF_056402515.1. Lineage (NCBI taxonomy): Bacteria > Bacillati > Actinomycetota > Actinomycetes > Micrococcales > Cellulomonadaceae > Cellulomonas > Cellulomonas sp. P4_A2. The sequence goes on along the minus strand of NZ_JBFUHG010000020.1, from coordinate 38,774 downwards.
CTCCGAACTTCGCGGCCGAGCTCGCTGCCCCGCTGTTCGAGAAGGGCGTCGGCGCGACCGGTGCGCGGCTGCTCTTCTCCGACGGCAGCCTCCAGCACGGCGGCCACGTCTACGCGAGCGGGGACCTGACGCACGCGGGCTTCAAGGGCGCGGGCGACGACGACGGCCCGTTCCGGGCGTACCTGGTCAACCGCGAGTGCTCGGGGCTCACCGCGGCGTGCATCGCGGTCACGCGCGAGACGTTCGAGGACATCGGCGGGTTCAGCGAGGGGCTGCCCGGCAACTTCAACGACGTCGACTTCTCCCGCAAGATCGGCTCGCGGGACCTGCGGCTGCTCTGGATGGTCGGAGTCACGCTGTACCACTTCGAGTCGCTGACGCGGGACTCGACCGTGCACCAGTGGGAGTACGACACGATCATGCGCCGCTGGGGCACGCCCGAGGTCGACCCGTACTTCCCGGTCGGTTACCGCGCGGAGTTCTGAGCCCCGTCGTCAGTGGGACTGGAACAGTCCCGGCATGTAGACGTGGCCGCGGCTGGTCGAGGCCGTGCGGACACTGAACTGGGCCGCGACCGGCACGTACTGGATCTCGGCGCCGTCGCCCGAGCGCAGCGTGGTGCGGACGGCATAGTCGCCCTGACCGAGGAACACGTGCGGGAGCGTCAGCGTGTACTGCCGGGTGCCCAGCAGGGGCTCCAGGGTGATCCCCATCATCTCCGTGTTCGTGGTGTACAGCGGGTTGCCCAGGGGGGTCGCGATGCCGACCTCGATGATCCAGTCGCGGATCTCCGCGTCGGAGCGGACCTCCATCGTGATGACGATCGACTCGCCCTCCTCGACGACCGGTCGGGCGCTCTCGCCCTCGGCCGACCGCACACTGATCCCGGTGAACCGGGCCCGGGCAGCAGCCTCCTGAGGCGACGCGGCCGCGGCTCGGGCGAGGTCCGCCTGACGGGCCTCCTCGAAGTCGGCGCGCAGGACCATGAGCGCGTCCTCGGGCACACCATCGGCCGCGACGCGCCCGGCCTCGAGCACCACGGCGCGGTCGCAGAACTCGGCCACCTGGTCCAGGCCGTGCGACACGAGGATGATCGTCCGGCCCTCCTTCTGGAACGTACGGATGCGTTCGAGGCACTTGCGCTGGAACGGCTCGTCGCCGACGGCGAGCACCTCGTCGACCAGCAGGATGTCCGGGTCGACGTGCACGGCCACAGCGAAGGCCAGCCGGACATACATGCCGGACGAGTAGAACTTGACCTGCGTGTCGATGAACCGCTCGATGCCGGAGAAGTCGACGATCGCGTCGAAGTACCTGTCGGTCGTCTGCCGGGACAGGCCGAGGATCGCCGCGTTCAGGTACACGTTCTCCCGGCCGGTGAGGTCCGGGTGGAAGCCCGCGCCGAGCTCGAGCAGAGCCGCCAGGCGACCGCGCAGGTGCACGCTGCCCGTGGTCGGCTGGATGATCCCGCCGATCGTCTTCAGCAGCGTGCTCTTGCCCGAGCCGTTGGGTCCGACGAGCCCGACGGTGGTGCCGGCCTCGATCTCGAGGTCGACGTCGCGCAGGGCCCAGAAGTCCTCCTTGTGGAGGTTCGACCGGCCGAAGTTGAGGACCCGCTCCTTGAGCGACTTCTCCTTGCGGATCACGAATCGCTTCGACAGGTCGTCGATGCGGATGACGGGGGTACTCATCACAGCTCCTGGGCGAAGTTGCTCTGGAGCCGCGCGAAGGCACGCTGGCACAGCCAGAGGAGCACGAGGCCGATGGCGACGGCGACCCCGAGCCGGGCGCCCAGGTCGGACGGCACGGGCTGGCCGTCACCAGCGACCCAGAACGTCTGCTGGAAGCCGAGCACGGCGAGGGTCACGGGGTTTGCCAGGTACACCGACTCGAGCGCGGAGCCCTCCAGGTGGCGGCTGACCAGCCCCCACGAGTAGACGATCGGCGAGGCCCAGAAGAAGACCATGAGAAAGATCTCGACGATGTACTGGATGTCGCGCAGGTAGACGTTCACGGCGGACAGCAGCAGGGCGAACGCGGTGCCGTAGATCACCAGGACGAGCAACGACAGCGGGAAGTACCACCAGCGCTGGCCGAGCGGGAACTGGCCCGCCACAACAGTCGCACCGAGCAGGATGACGAGCTGGATGCCGAAGTTGAACAGCGCCGAGCCCACCACGCTGAGCGGGAAGACCTCGCGCGGGAGGTAGACCTTCTTGATCAGCCCCGCGTTCATCACGATCGAGCCGGTGCCGATGAGCACGATCTCGTTGAAGAGGGTCCAGGCCGTCAGACCTGTGTAGACGAAGATCGCGAAGGACGGGATCTGCTTGGCCGCACCGAGGAACTGGCCGAGTGCGACGTAGTAGATGAGCAGCAGTGCCAGCGGGCGCATGAGGCTCCACGCGAATCCGAAGACGCTGTCCTTGTAGCGCGCCTTGAGCTCACGCAGCACGAGGAGGTGGAGCAGCTCGCGCTGGGCGACGATGTCGCGGACGCTCTGGACGGTTCCTCGGAAGAACCCTGAGGTCGGCCCTGCGGACCGCATCGGCTCCAGCGCAAGGGCTGCCGCACGGTCTTCCGCAGTGGTGTCCATCGGTCCCCTCGTGACGTCTCGGTGCCCGGATGGGCAGCGAGGATCGGCCCCAGGGTAACCAACAAAGCCCGTGCTCCCCGAACCGCCACGGGGCCTTCGCGGGCGCGCCGATAGGATGCACGGCGGGTCGCGCCAGCATCCGGCGGTGCCGCCCACCCACCTGGAGGTCCCGTGAGCCGTCCGTCCGCAGCACCTCCGCAGACCCGACCCGGCGTCGTCTCGGTCGTGGTGGTCAACTACCGCGGCGCGGACGACACGATCGTCTGCCTGCGGTCGTTCGCCGACGTGGACTGGCCTGTCGAGCGGCTCGAGCTCATCGTCGTCGACAACGACTCGGGTGACGGGAGCGCGGAACAGCTGCGCGCCGAGCTTCCCGGCGTGACGGTCGTCGAGGCGGGCAGCAACACGGGCTTCGCCGGCGGCTGCAACCTCGGCGTCGAGCACGCGACCGGTGAGTACGTGGCGTTCATCAACAACGACGCGCGGCCCGGCGCGGGCTGGGTCTCCGCGGCGGTCGACGCGTTCGAGGCCGACGCCACGGTCGCCTCGGTGGCCAGCAAGGTCCTCGACTGGGAGGGCACGAAGGTCGACTACGTGGACGGCTCGCTGACGTGGTTCGGCATGGGCTACAAGCGTGAGGTCGAGCAGCCCGACTCGCCCGCCTTCGACATCCCGAAAGACGTCCTGTTCGGCACCGGCGCGGCGATGTTCGTGCGCGCGTCGACGTTCCGCGAGGTCGGTGGCTTCGACGAGCGCTTCTTCATGTTCTACGAGGACGTCGACCTGGGCTGGCGGCTCAACCTGCTGGGCCACAAGGTGCGCTACGTGCCCGGCTCGGTCGCGTTCCACCGGCACCACGTGACCATGAAGAAGTTCGGCAACTACCGCGAGAGCTACCTGCTCGAGCGCAACGCCCTGCTCTCGATGTACAAGAACCTCGGCGAGGAGGCGCTCGCCAAGGCGCTCCCGGCGGCGATGGCCCTCGCCGTCCGTCGGTCCGTGGCGCGCACGGACCTCGACGCGACCCAGCTGGACCTGCAGCGTTCGCCCGGCGGTGACACCGAGCCCGACGTCACGATCCCGAAGATGGCCCTGACGGGTCCGCTCGCGATCGACTACTTCGTCGAGCAGCTCCCGTCGCTGTCCGTGACCCGCCGCGAGCTGCAGGCTCACCGTCGCCGCAGCGACCACGAGCTGCTGCCGCTGTTCCGGCAGGTCATGGAGCCCGCCTATCCGCAGCCGCACTACGTCGAGGGGTACCAGGCGCTCGTCGACGCGTTCGACATCACCGAGACGTTCTCGACGCGCCACCGGATCCTCGTCGTGACGGGCGAGCCGCTCCTGACGACGATGGCCGGGCCCGCGATCCGCGCGTGGGAGCTGGCCACCGCGCTGGCTCCCGAGCACGACGTGCGCCTCGTCTCGACGGTCGCGGCCGAGACGTCGCACCCCGACTTCTCCGTGGAGTACGCCGGCGGCACCGGGCTGCGCGAGCCCACCGACTGGGCCGACGTGATCATCTTCCAGGGGTTCCTGCTCTCGCAGGCCCCGTGGTTGGCGCGCTCGTCGAAGATCCTCGTCGCCGACGTGTACGACCCGATGCACCTCGAGCAGCTCGAGCAGGCGCGCGACCTCGGCCCCGCGGGCCGGGTGGACGCCGTGATGGAGACGACGCGCGTGCTCAACGCGCAGCTGCGCCGCGCGGACTTCGTGCTCTGCGCGTCGGACAAGCAGCGCGACTTCTGGCTGGGCCAGCTGGCGGGGCAGGGGCGGGTCAACCCGGCGACGTACGACGAGGACGAGGCGATGGGGTCGCTGCTCGCGGTCGTCCCGTTCGGCATTCCCGACGAGCCTCCGGTGCAGCGTCGGCACGCGATCCGGGGCACGGTCCCGGGCATCGGGCCGGACGACAAGGTCCTGCTCTGGGGCGGCGGGATCTACAACTGGTTCGACCCGGTCACGCTCATCCGCGCCGTCGGCCGGCTCGCGCAGGACCACCCGGAGGTACGGCTGTTCTTCATGGGTCTCAAGCACCCGAACCCGGGCGTCCCGGCCATGCGCGTCGCCACCGAGGCCCGCGAGGTGGCCGTCGAGCTGGGACTGGTGGGCACGCACGTCTTCTTCAACGAGGGTTGGGTGCCGTACGACGAGCGGGGGGACTACCTGCTCGACGCGGACCTGGGCGTCTCGACCCACCACCACCACATCGAGACGGCGTTCAGCTTCCGGACGCGCATCCTCGACTACCTGTGGGCGTCGCTGCCCATCGTCGCGACGACCGGCGACACGTTCGGCGACCTCATCGAGCGGCACGGGCTCGGCCGGACGGTCCCGCCCAACGACGTCGACGCGCTGCAGGCCGCTCTCGAGGAGCTCCTGTTCGACGACGACGCGGCCACGAGCGCTCGCACCGCGGTCCGGGCGTTCGCCGAGTCCTATCACTGGAGCTCGGTGCTGGAACCGGTGCTGGCGTTCTGCCGCTTCCCGCGTCGCGCCGCGGACCTCGCGGCCGCCCTGCCGGAGGTGGGCAAGAAGCGCCGCCGGGACAAGGGGCCACGACTCTCGGTCAGGGCCGACGTGGCGCTCGCGCGCAAGTACCTCGCCGACGGGGGACCGGCCGAGCTGGTGCGCCGGGCCAAGGGCCGCGTGGGCCGTCTGCGCAACCCGCAGTCCGACGACGGCCCGGAGCAGCTGGACGTCTAGCCCTCAGCGGACCTCGCCGTAGATCTCGGCGGTCCGTGCGGCCGTCTGCGCCCAGGTGTGGGCGCCCGCGACCACCAGGCCGAGGGCGGCCAGGTCGTCGTGCCGCGGCCCGGCCGCCTCGACGATCGCCCCGGCCAGGGCGTCGGCGTCGAGCGGGTCGACCAGCAGCGCGGCGTCGGAGGAGAACTCGGCCATCGACGTCCCGCGGCTGGTGACCACCGGGACGCCGTGCGCCATCGCCTCGAGCACCGGCAGGCCGAAGCCCTCCCACGTCGAGGGGAACGCGAACACCCGGGCGCCGGCGTACGCCGCGTGGAGCTGGTCGGTGGGCAGCCGGCCCAACACCCTGAGGCGGTCGCCGAGCCGGGCTGCCGGTGCCTCCAGGTCCACGGAGCCCCAGCCGGTGGGGCCGACGAGGACGAGGTCGAGGGCGGCGTCGACCTGCTCGAACGCCCGCAGCAGGGTCGCGACGTTCTTGCGCGGCTCGACCGTCCCGCACCACAACGCGTACGGGCGGTCCCCGAGGCCGTGCTCGGCGCGGAACGCGGCAACCTCTTCGGCGGTCACGGTGGGCACCTCCGCGGCGAGCGGGACCACCCGCAGCCGGTCGCGCTCGATGCCCTGCTCGACGCAGTCGAGCGCCGTGAGCTCCGACGGTGTGACGACGACGTCGGCCTCGTCGCGGACGATCTCGAGCGCGCGCCGGAAGAAGCGGTTGCCGCGCGGCGTGAAGTGCTCGGGCGCACGCAGGAAAGCGAGGTCGTGCACGGTCACGACGAGCGGCGCGGTCCGCGGCGGGATCGCCCAGGTGGTCGCGTGCACCACGTCGACGTCCGGCGGCACGGAGCGGCGCGACCGCCGGCCCTGCCACGCGTCGTAGAGAAGGCGGCGCGGCAGGCGGGCGGTCCGCACGGGGACGGGGAGCGCGCCCGACGGAGGCGGACCGCCGTGTCGGGCGGCGATCCCGACGATGTCGACGCCCCCGCCCGCGCGCAGGGCGCCCACCAGCTCGCGGACGTAGGTGCCCGAACCGCCCGGGACGGGCTGCCAGAGCTGTTCGATGGTCAGCGCGACGCGGACGGTCGGGGACAGGTTCTGGGGCACCGGCCGAGCCTAGGGTGTGCCACGGGGTCCGGACGAGTGGGTAGCCTCGCCTCTGCGTCGCGTGGGGTCGCGGTGCGGAGGGCGAAGGCGGAGCACATGAAGATCCTGATCGACGCGACGGCGATCCCCGCGGACCGCGGCGGCGTCGGACGCTACGTCGACGCGCTGCTCCCGGCCCTCGCAGCGGAGGGCGCCGAGCTCGTCGTCGTCTGCCAGCCGCGGGACACCGACGTCGTCTCGGGCCTCGTGCCGTCCGCCGAGGTCGTCCCCGCCCCCGGACGTGTGGCCGGCCGGCCCGCCCGTCTCCTGTGGGAGCAGACCGGGCTCGTCTCGCTCGTGCGCTCCACGGGCGTCGACGTCCTGCACAGCCCGCACTACACGATGCCGCAGCGCTCACCGGTGCCCGTCGTCGTGACGCTGCACGACGCGACGTTCTTCAGCCACCCCGAGCTGCACTCCGCCGTGAAGGCACGCTTCTTCCGCGCCGCGACGCGCAACGCCGTGCGACGGGCCGCGGCGCTGGTCGTCCCGTCCCGCGCCACTCGCGACGAGGTCGTCCGGTACACGCACGGCACGCCCGACGCGTTCTTCGTCGCCTACCACGGGGTCGACCGTTCGCTCTTCCACCCGGTGAGCGCGGCGGAGCAGGAGCGCGTCCGGCAGACCCTCGACCTGGGCGACCGCCCGTACGTCGCCTTCCTGGGCACGCTGGAGCCGCGCAAGAACGTCCCGGCCCTCGTCCGCGGCTGGGTCGAGGCCGTGCGCGACCGGCCCGAACCGCCGGCGCTGCTGCTCGCCGGTGCGCCCGGCTGGGATGAGCACGTCGACCCGGAGATCGCGCGCGTCCCCGAGGGCCTCGTCGTACGGCGCACGGGGTACCTGCCGCTCGCCGACCTCGCCGGCTACCTGTCGGCGGCGCAGGTCGTCGCATACCCGACGCTCGGCGAGGGCTTCGGCCTGCCCGTCCTCGAGGCGATGTCGTGCGGTGCCGCGGTCCTGACGACCCGCGAGCTCTCGATGCCGGAGGTCGGCGGTGACGCGGTGGACTACTGCGGGACGCAGGACGCGTCGATCGCGTCCGCACTGCGCGGCCTGCTCGACGAGCCGGAGCGCCGCGCCGAGCTGGCCGTGGCCGCGGTCGCCCGATCCGAGGAGTTCACCTGGCGCGGCGCCGCCCGCACGCACCTGAGCGCGTACGAGGCGGCGCTCGCGAGGTCCTAGGCTCCGAGCAGGGTCGCCCGGTAGGCCTGGACGGCCGCGAAGGTCGGCAGCAGACCGCTCGCCGCGGCGTCGGACAGCGACGGGGCGGCGAGGTCCTTGTCCGACAGCAGCGGGGTCAGGGGCGAGCCGTCCCGCGCGGTCGTCGGCCACTCGATGCCGATCTCCGGGTCCAGCGGGTGGATGCCGTGCTCCGCTCCCGGCGTGTACGGGGTCGAGCACAGGTACTGGACCGTCGAGTCGTCCTCGAGCGACAGGAACGCGTGCCCGAGACCCTCGCTCAGGTAGATCGCGCGGCGGTCCACGTCGTCGAGCAGGACCGAGTCCCACTGACCGAACGTCGGCGAACCGACGCGCACGTCGACGACGACGTCGAGGACCGCGCCCTTCGCGCACGTCACGTACTTGGCCTGGCTCGGCGGGGTGTCGGCGAAGTGGATCCCGCGCAGGACGCCCGCGGCAGAGACCGAGCAGTTCGCCTGTGCCACGTTCAGCGCGTGCCCGACGTTCTCCACGAAGGGCGCCCCTTGGAAGTACTCGAGGAACACGCCGCGCGGGTCCGGGAACTGCCGGGGTGTGACTTCCCACGCGCCGGGCACTCGGAGCTCGCGGTAGGGCATGAGGGGTCCTTTCGACAGGTGGTGGGCCGCAAGAAGCGTACAGAGGTCGACTAGCCTGTCCGGGTCGCCGAGGTGCCGGTAGACGGTCGAGGAGACGGAGTGAGCGTGCGCTGGTTGGTCGTGGGTGCGAACGGGATGCTGGGCCAGGATCTGACCGCCCTGCTCGCCGAGCGCGGGCGGGACGTGTCGGCGGCGGACCGGTCGACGGTCGACATCACCGACGCGAACGCCACCGCGGGCATCGCCCACGGGTACGACGTCGTGATCAACTGCGCCGCGTACACGGCCGTCGACGCGGCCGAGTCAGACGAGGCCACCGCGTTCGCCGTCAACGGCGTCGGCGCCGCGAACGTCGCGCGCGCGGCGCACGCGGCCGGTGCACGCGTCGTGCACATCTCGACCGACTACGTCTTCGACGGCTCGGCGACCGACCCCTACGCCGAGGACGCCCCGGCCGACCCGCGCTCGGCGTACGGCCGCACCAAGGCGGCGGGGGAGTGGGCCGTGCGCGCCGAGGCGCCCGACCACCTCGTCGTCCGGACGGCTTGGCTCTACGGGGCGCACGGCGCGTGCTTCCCGAAGACGATCGTGCGGGTCCTCCGCGAACGCGGCGCGATCGACGTCGTCACGGACCAGCTCGGTCAGCCGACGTGGACCGTCGACCTCGCGGACCTCGTGGTCCGCCTCGTCGAGGCGCAGGCACCCGCAGGCACCTATCACGGCACCTCGTCGGGCCGGACGTCGTGGCACGGTTTCGCGTCGGCGGCCGTCGCCTCGGCCGGGCTCGATGCCGCGGCGGTGGGACGGACCTCGAGCGCGCAGTTCGTGCGTCCCGCGCCCCGTCCCGCCTTCTCCGTCCTGGGGCACGACGCGCTGCGTGCCGCGGGGGTCGAGCCGATCGGTGACTGGGAGAAGCGCTGGGACGCGGCGGCGCCGGCGGTCCTCGCCGCCGGCTGACCTGCCGTCAGCCGACCGTGAAGGCCCGGCAGGCGAACGCGGGGTTCGGGCCGCCGCTCGCGTCGATGCCGTACGCGCACAGCGTGTGCTGGCCCGCGGTCGTCGGCAACGGCGTGGAGTACCCGTGCAGGTCGCCCTTGCCGTACACGGCGCCCACATCGGGCCGTGACTGGTCGGCCGTCGTCGCGCCCGCCCAGCCGCCGTCGATGTAGAAGTGGACGCCGATGGCCGCCGTGGTGTCGGGGTCGAACGCCCACCCGGAGACCGTCGCAGTCGTGCCCGAGACCGTGATCGCGTCGATCACGCCGGTCGGCGGCGCGTTCACGGCCGCGGGGGCCGCGCCGGTGAACTGCCGGCACGCGACCTCGGTCTCGGCGCTCGACGTCGAATCGAGGCCGCGCACGCACACCGTGTGGGCGCCGGGCGCCGCCCCGAACGCGACGCTGTACCCGTGCAGGTCACCGATGCCGTAGGCGGCGGCGACGTCCGGACGTGAGATGTTAGCGGTCCCGCTCGCGGCCAGGGCGCCGTCGAGGTACACCTTCAGGCCGATCGGCGCGACGGTGTTCGGGTCGAAGGTCCAGCCGGAGACGGTCGCGGTCGCGCCGTTGACGGAGATTGTGTCGACCACGCCGATCGGCGGCTTCTGGACCGTCGTCATCGTCGCGAACGACCGACAGGCGAGCGCCGGGTTGGGTCCGCCGCTGCTGTCGATACCGTAGATGCAGACGGAGTGCGTCCCCGGTGCGACGTTCAGGGTCATCGAGTACCCGTGGTTGTCGCCGTTCTTGTAGATCGCCCCCACGTCGGGCCGCGAACGGTTGGCGTCGACCGCCCCGGCCCAGCCGCCGTCGACGTAGGCGTGCACGCCGATCGAACCGCTCGTGTCGGGGTCAAACACCCAACCGGACAGAGTGACCTCGGTGCCCGTGACGCCGATGGCGTCGATGACGCCGGTGGGCGTCCGGTTCACGACCGTCGCCGTCCGGCAGCCGAGCTCGGTGTTGCCGCCACCGGTGCCGTCGACCGCGACGGCGCAGACCTGGTGCGTCCCGGCCGGTGCCGGGACGTTGATCGAGTAGCCGTGGGCCTCGCCCTTGCCGTAGGCCGCCTGGACGTCGCCGCGGGGGATGGTCGCGGTCGCGGCACCAGCCCAGCCGCCGTCGACGAAGATGTGCACCGCGATCGAGCTGGTGACGTCCGGGTCGAGGGCCCAGCCGTTCGCGGTGACGGTGGTCGGTCCGCCGGTGACGGAGTCGAGCACCCCGATCGGCGAGCGCTGCGTGGTCGGCCCGAACCAGTCGGTGAAGTAGAGCCAGAAGTTCCGGTTGCCGTACGACGAGCAGGCGTCACCCGTGCCGTACCCCGCGGCGAGAGCCGCGGCGTTGGGCTGGTACGGCGTGTAGTTGTAGAGGCCTGCGGTCGCCTGGCTCTTGATCACCATCGCGGTCGCGCCGCAGGCACTGTTCGGGTTGAACAGCACGTTGCTGACCACACCGGCCCGGTGGCTGTAGCGCGTCGGGTTGATCGCGTAGTTCCGAAACTGCGACGCCGCTGAGTACACCTGATTGAAGAACCCGTAGTACTGCGCGTCGCACGCCGCGGTGTCGGGGCAGCCATAGCCCATGGCGCTGCGGTACCGGTTGGCGTACAGACCGGTGCCCGAGCCCTTCACGAGGCCCTGCTCCTTCTGCAGCGTCACCAGGATCACCTGCGGGTTGATGCCGCACGAACGCGAGACCTTCGCGATGATCGTGGCCGCGTTCTCGGCGCCGGACCCCGCGTACCCGCCCGGGCACTTGTCGGTCGCGGCGCGTGACGCGGTGTCCTGGCGGAAGTCCTTCAGGCAGGGCGTGCCGTCGGTCCCGGCGACGCAGGACGCACCCATCCGGTCGAGGAACACCTGGATGTCTGAGGCGTTCATCGTCGTCGAGTCGTAGAAGATCGCGTCGCTGATGATGAGGCTGGGGTCGAAGGCGCCGACGTCGGCGGCCGTGGCCGACGGCGCGGCCGGCGACGCGACGACGAGCCCGACGCCGAGGGTGACCGCGAGCGCAGCACCGAGAAGCAGGCGCACGGCGCGCGGCAGGGAGAGGGACATCGTCACGGGACCTCGATCGTCAGGGGTGAGTTCGTGGCGACGCTCGACGACGACTCGTAGTCCAGGGCGGCCTGCCACGTTCCGGGGCTGAGCTGAGCACGGGGGATCGACAGGAGGTCGCACGAGGTCGAGCTCGCGTCGGGGTAGCCGATCGAGTGAGCGGTGACCGTGGTCGAACCGAGCGTCAGCGTCAGCGCGCACTTCCCGTCGCTCTCGACGACGAGGACGAACGCGCTCGCCTCGACGGCGTTGGTCCCAGCGTTCCAGGCCAGCGAGGTCACGACGAGGCTCGTCCGCTTGCGGGCGTCCGGCGGCGGTGCGGCCGGGGTCGTGCTTGGCGATGCGGGCGGCTCGCTCGCCGTCGCGGTCGGTCCGGCGGCGGGATCCGTGGTCTGTGCGGGCGGAGGCGTCGACTTTTCCGGGGTCGGCGCCGCGACGGTCGCGCTCGACGACGTCGCGGGGGCGTCAGCGGCGTCGGGCGAGCACGCACCGATCAGCAGGAGCGCAGGCAGGAGCCAGGCAGCGCCCAGTGAACGAGCGGGGTGTCGCATGTCGCCTCAGCGTCGTCGGGGTGATGTTGACGCCTTACCGTAGCGATCCGACCCGCGGTCGAGGGCATCCTGCGGCGTGTCACGTATCTGGGCCGTCGCAGATGTCCCGGAACGTCCGATTGCCTGGTCGTCGGGGGACGGAACCGAGCCCGAGGCCCGTGGTCCGTGCCATATTCTGGCTCGTTGTGCAGCCAACCCCCGCGTCGCCCGTCCCTGTGCCCACGCGCCCCGCGCGCGTGAGAGAGACCCGAAACTCTCGTCGTCGCGGTTCCCGCGGCTGGCTGCGGGCGTCGCTCGCCGGTCTCGGTGCGTTCGTCGTCGGGATGGTCCTGGCGGCCACGGTGCTCGACTCCAAGCTGCTGCTCGGCGTGCTCGGTCTCGTGGTCCTCCTCGCACCGACGTCGCGGGAGCTGTCGCGACGCGTCCTGATCGCGGGCACCGTGCTCATCGGTGGCATCCCGCTGCTCTGGTGGTGGAAGCTGCCGCTCGGCGACGCCGGTCACGCTGGCCTGGTGCTCGCGCTCGTCCTCGCGGGTATCGCCGCCTGGTTCGCGGTCGCGCCGGGCGCCGGGCGGGCTCGGCTCCTGCTGCCGAGGGTGCGCTGGTCGGACGGCGCTGCCGCGGTCGCGTCGCTGGTCGCCGTGTGGGTGTACCTGCCGACGCTGCGGGTCAGCAGCCCGGGGGTGACCCTGACGCGGTTCCTGCGCGGATGGGACCACTCGGCACACTTCGACATGACGGCGATGATCCTCAAGCACGGGTCCGTCATCAGCCACATCGAGCCGGGTGCCCTGGGCCAGTGGTCGTACGCGCGTTACCCGCAGGGGTTCCACGCCGTCACGGCTACCGTCATGGAGGCGCTGATCGGGTCCGGCACCAACGACCCCGGCGTCCTGCTGGCCACCTATGCGAGGGCGATGACCTTCGTGATCGTCGTCGCCGTAGTCACGGTCCTGGCCGGGGTGTGCTCGCTGCCCTCCGTGCGCCGTCGTCCGTTGATCGCGTTCCCGGCCGCGCTGTTCGTCGTCGCGACCTTCACGCTGGGTCCGGGCGGAATGGTCCTGCACGACGGCTTCCCCAACTTCCTCGTCGCCTGCGCGATGCTGGCGTGCCTGCCGCTGATCGCGATCCAGATGACCCGTCCGATGTCGCCGCCGCTCCTGGCTGCGCTGGGCGCCGCCGCCCTCGGCGTCGTGCACAACTGGTCGCTGCTGCTCACCATGGGCGGCTTCGTCGTCGTCGCGGTCCTCTTCCCCTGGAGCAAGGCACGCTGGCCGTCCCGGCGCATCGACTGGGTCGCACCCGGGGTCGTCGTCGTTGTCACGTTCGTGGGCCTGTTCGAGGCGTGGACGATGCTGCGCTACCAGCCCGACCTCGCCGACATCGTCGTTGTCGGCGGCGGTGTCACGTCGATCCCGGTCGGCCAGCTCGCCCTGGTGGTCGCGGGCGCGATCGCCGCGTGCGCAGCGCTGGTGGTCGGCCGTGGTCGCCGCGGACCGTGGCGCGGCGACGCCCTCCGCGCTGGCTGGACAGGGCTCGTCCCGCTCGCCGGGCTCGGGGTCGCGACGATGATCGCCGTCGTCCAGATCCACGCCGGGAGCGGCGTCGGGTACTACTTCTGGAAGTACGCGATCGCGCTGCAGCTCGTGGCGGCCGTCGTGCTGGTCGCCGCGCTCTCCCTCGTGCTGCGCCCGGAGCGCCGACGCGGTCGGGCGCGGGCGATCTCGGTCGGCGCGTCCGTGCTCCTGGGCGTGGCGCTCGTGGGGATCTACGGGCTGCCCAAGGTGTACCCGACGGCCCTCGGGAGCGGGCTCGCTCCTGGCGGTGCGGCCCGGGCCGACTTCGTCGCGGTGGCGCTGCAGCCCCTGCCGGCGGTGGATGCGACGGCCGTCCTCGACGCGGCGGCTGCGCACGTCGACGACTCAGACGTCCCGACGATCCTGCTGCCGTTCCCCGCGAGCGGCGCCGTACCGCAGATGATGATGGGCCAGTGGTTCAACGCGCTGACCAGCCGTTGGACCGACGAGACCCAGCACCTGCTCGAGTTCGACCCCCCGGCGTCGCAGAGCAACGCCGAGGCGATCCGTTACGCCAAGCAGGTGCTCGCCAAGGACCCGAACGTCATCGTGGTCGTCGGACCCGAGTTCTACGACGCCGTCAGGGCGGGCGTCGCGCACATGGGCTGGAGCGGCCGGGTGTCCACCTGGTAGGTCGGGCTCACTGCCCCACGGCGACGCGGCAGGCGATCTCCGGGTTCGGTCCGCCCGCGCTGTCGATGCCGTAGGCGCAGACGCGGTGCGTGCCCGCGGTCATCGGCAGCGTCAGGCTGTATCCGTGGTTCGCGCCCGAGCCGTAGACCGCGCCGACGTCGGGTCGTGAGGATGCGGCGGTCGTCGCGCCGGTCCAGCGGCCGTCGATGAAGAAGTGCACACCGATCGGGGCCGTGGTGTCCGGGTCGAACGCCCACCCGGACAAGGTCACGGTTCCCGGTGTAGCGGTCGCCGAGTCGATCACGCCGACCGGCGGCTTGTTGACGAGGGTGACGAACCTGCAGCCGATCTCCGGGTTGGCGCTGCCGCCCGTCGCGTCGATCGCGTACGCGCAGACGCGGTGTGTGCCCGCGCTGGCCGGGAAGGTGGCGGAGTACCCGTGCGCGCCCGTGATCTTGTAGGCGCCGTTGACGTCCGCGCGTGGGGTCGCCGCGGTCGTCGCCGTGGTCCAGGCGCCGTCGACGAAGAAGTGGACGCCGATCGAGTCCGCTGTGTCGGGGTCGAACGCCCAGCCGCTGACCGTGACCGACCCGCTGCCGACCGCGACGACCGAGTCGACGACGCCGACCGGCGGGTTGCCCACCCGCACGTTGCGGCAGCCGATCAGCTGGTTGATCCCGACCGGCTGGTTGATCGCGTAGACGCAGACCTGGTGGTCACCGGGGGAGGCTGGCAGCGTCGAGTCGAAGCCGTGGTTGTCGCCCTTGCCGAAGGCGGCCCCGACGTCCGGCCGGGACAGGTTGGCGGTGATCGCGGTGAGCGCGTCGCGGAAGTAGACGTGCAGCGTGACCGGGCCGGTGGTGTCGGGGTCGAGCGCCCAGCCCGCCACCCGGATGGTCGTCGCGGTCGACGCGACGATGTCCAGCGAACCGAACGGGGCTTGGTTCACGACGGTCTTCCAGTCGCACCCGAACATCACGTCGTTGCCGTTGCCCACGTTGCGGGCCGAGATGCACACCTGGTGGGCACCGCCGGCGGCCGGGATCGTGAAGCTGAAGCCGTGCTGGATCCCGTTGCCCGGGAACGGACCGGCGAGGTCCGGGCGGGAGCCGGACGCGGAAAGCACCGTGTCGACACCGTCGATGGTGACGACGACATCGAGGGAGGCCGTGCTCTCCGGGTCCAGCACCCAGCCTCCGCCGGAGATGCCGGAGGAGTCGGCGCTGAACGAGTCCAGCGACCAGGTGGGCGACGCGTACACGGCGTTGTTCGCCAGCTCCGAGACCCGCGCGCGCAGGTATGGGAGCTGGTCGTAGAGGTACTGACCGGGGCAGGCCGTGAGCTGCGCGTCCCGGTGCCCGTAGATTGTCTGAAACGTGACGAGAGTTCCCTCGGGCCACTTGGACGCCCCACCGCCGGACACCATCGTCACCGCGGTGCCCGCGAGGATGCGGAACGTCTTGAACTTCCAGGCGATGACCTGGCTCAGGGCTTCGAGCAGAGCTCCCGACGGGGCGGCCGTGCTGTAGTCGCCGATCGCCGCGATGCCGATCGTCCGGCTGTTGAACCCGCCGGTGTGCACCCCGACGACGGCTTTGGTGATGCTTCCGGCGCGACCCTCGAAGACGCGGCCGAACTTATCGACGAGGAAGTTGTAACCGATGTCGCACCAGCCGCGGCCACCGGCCGCCTCGGGCCTCGTGTGGTAGGCGTAGAAGCCGCGCAGGAGACCGGGGACGTCGTTGGGGGAGTAGTCGTTGGTCGAGGCGGTGTGGTGGACCGCCGCCGCCCGGGTGACCGGCGCGAGGTCCGCGTCGCAGGTCCGCATCGACTCGTCGGCACCCCAGCCCGCCCGCGTGATGATCGCGGGCGCCGCGGCCGGAGCCGCCGGCAGCACGGCGGCGTTGCGGATCACGGCTGCGCCGGCGGTCGCGGAGCTCTGGCCGCTCGTGCCCGCAGGGTTCTTGCCCGGGTCGATGAGCACCGCCTTGAGGCCGGTGACCCTTCCTTCCGCCGCCTGTGCCCAGAGCTGGAGCCCGTCGGCATGCAGCGCCACGATCGGGTCGGTCGCGCCGCGGCCCCCGTCTCCGCGGTCGTCGGCACCGCCGGCGTCCGGCGCGAGGTCGGACTCGCCGACGGCCTCCCAGTCGCTCCACTGATCGGCCTGGCGGACGCGATAGCGGATCACCGGGTCGACGAGCCCGGCCGTGTCCTTCCACGTCACACCGAGCACCGAGAAGCCGGGCGTGTCGAGCTCGCCGGTGAGGACGTCGGGATCGACGGGCTCGTCCGGGGTGGCCGACGCGCTCGGCTCGGGTGCGGGCTGGACGGGGTCCGTGGGCGTGGTTGTGGGCGTGGATGTCGGCGTCGGCGTCGGTTCGGCCGACGGCGAGGGCGGGTCGGCCACCTCGGCGGGCGTACTGAACGCGGCGTTGGTCACGCGTGCGCCGGTACTGGTGGACGCGGGAGCCGCCGCATCGTCGGGCAGGGCTTCGACCGGGGCGTCCTCGGCGACGGCCGGTGCGACCTCGGGGAGCTCCTCGACGGCGTCCTCGTCGATGCCGCTGAGGTTCAGCTCCTTGACGGAGACCTTCGCGGCCGGCGCCGGTGCGGTGGCGCTCGCGATCGCAGCCCCCTCGCTCACGTGCCCGCCGACCAACGACCCTGTCGTCGCCAGCACCGTCACCACGACCAGGCGTACCAAGGACCCGAACATGTCCGTACCTCCCCCACCGACGCCCGAGCGCCGAACGAGCCATTGGACCATGCCACCGCGACCGACCCGTGGATCCCTGCCGTCGTGGCGCGGTCGGGGGGGACGGGGCTGACCGGTATCCTCACGGGGGCCTCTGGACGGGGCGCCCACCCTGGAACGCGAGGAGCCCGACGAACCCATGACCGAGGTCGAGGCGACGAAGAGCTCCGGTCGGGTGGCCGACGTGCGGCACTGGCTGCTGCTGCACTACGTCCGGCTGATCCAGCCGAGCCGCATGCCGCTGCGCCGTCAGCTGCTCCTCGGGCTGTCCGCGTACGCGCTGCTGCTCGTCGTTCTCGTCGCCACCGGGATCAACGGCTCGTCGATGGGGCTGCTCTACTCCGAGATGTTCGGCACGGGTGACCCGAACATCATCAAGGGCATCCCGCGCTCGATCCGAAGCGACGAGTGGCTGGTCGTCGCGCCGCTGACCGTCGCGCAGGTGCAGCAGGGGCTCCCACGAATGAGCAGCCTGTTCCCGGGCGGTTTCGACACCTCCATCGTGTGGGACCTGCCGTACCACGAGTGGTCCGTGCTGCTCCGGCCGCACATGTGGGCCTTCTTCTTCCTGCCGCTCGACAACGCGTTCGCGCTCAAGTGGTGGCTGCCGTTCTTCGTCATGACCGCCGCGCTGTTCGTGCTGGTGTGCACCCTCTGGCGCCGACCGCTCGCGGCCTTCGCAGTGGCGGGGGCGTTCGCCCTGTCCCCGTTCTTCCAGTGGTGGTTCGGCTCGGGCAGCTTCTGGCCGCCGGCCTGCGCGATCGCGGCCTGCGCGGGGACCGTGCTCATGATCCGGACCAGCCGGACGTGGGTGCGCTGGGTCATTTCGGCGCTCGTCTCATACCTGGTGATCGTGGCCGTCGTCGCGCTCTACCCGCCCTACCTGGTGCCCTGCCTGTACCCGGCGGTCGGGTTCGTTGCCGGCTGGTTCTTCACCGCACGCGCGCTGCCCTCGCGCGATCGGCTCCGCCGGCTCGCCCCGCTCGGGGTCGGGGCCGTCGTCGTGGTGATCGTGCTGGTCGCGTTCCTGCTCACGCGCCGCGACACGATCGATGCCGTGCTGTCGACGGTGTACCCGGGTCAGCGCCTGACGCTGACGGGCGGCAAGGCCTCGTTCCCGTGGCTGGCCATGTACGCCGGGATCTTCGCCACCGGTCTGCGCGGTGCCGACCTGACCGGTTTCGCACCGAACTCCTCCGAGGGGTCGAGCTTCGTCTTCTTCGGCCTCTACCTGGTGCCGTCGGCCCTCTGGCTGCTCTGGTCGCGCTGGCGCCGCGGAGCCGGTGCCGACTGGGCGATCCTCGGCGTCCTGGCCTCGATGGTCGTGATGTTCGTGTTCGTCTACCTGCCGGGCTGGGACGCGCTCGCACACCTGATGTTCCTCGACCGGGTCGTCCTCCCACGCATCGTCATCGGGATGGGACTTGGCTCGGTCCTGCTGCTCGTCCTCGTGGTCGCGCGCCTGCGCAACCTCGAGGACGTCCGGATCCCCGTCTGGACCACCGCCGCCACCGTTGCTGCGGTGCTGCTGACGCACTGGGCCGTCTACGTCGGGCTGGCCCGTCACGCACCGACGGTCCTGGAGGCGACGGTCGCCTGGCTGCCTCTGCTGCTCGCCCTCACGCTCGCGATGGCGATGTTCTCGCGCGGGCGCGCGACCGTGCCCGGAGTCCTCATCGCGCTCGTGGCGATCGTCGTCGGCGGGTGGGTCAACCCGATCTACCGCGGGGTGTTCGACATGCGCGAGACCGGCGTCGGTCAGGCCATCCAGGAGGTTGACGCGCAGGACCCGGGAGCGTGGGTCTCGGTCAGCGGCCTCGCATCCACGGCCGTGCTGCGCGAGACCGGTGTGGAGTCGTACAGCGGCGTCCAGGCCTGGCCGTCGCTCGAGATGTGGCACGACCTCGACCCGGACGGGTCCGACGAGCAGGCGTGGAACCGGTACGCGCACGTGAACTGGACCGCCGACCTCGCCGCGCCGGACATCGTGCTGGTCCAGGCCGACGTGGTGCAGGTCAAGCTGGACTCGTGCGGGGCCATCGCGCAGGAGCACATCGCCCACGTGCTGAGCGACACGCCCGTCGACCAGCCGTGCCTGCGCGAGGTCCAGTCAGTGCCCGAGGGTCCGAGCACGTTCTACATCTACGACGTGGTGCCGGCGTCCTGACCGCTGCGGTCGGTCGGGTCCTGCGTCGTCGAGGCCCCGTCGACGCGTGCCGCCAGCTCACTGACGTCCAGCCGGAGCAGGGCGATCTCCTCGGCCAGCGTGCGCGTCTCCTCCTCGAGGTTCGAGACCTCGGCCGAGAGCTGGATGCAGACCAGCAGGAGGACGACGAAGGCCGCGGCGAACACGAGGTTCACCGGCGTCTCGACGCCGACCAGGTCAGACAGCCAGAACGCGACCTGCGGGAACACGCCGAGCAGGATGACGGCGCCGGCCATCGCGATCCAGATACCGGCGTACTTCTCTCGGATCCGGCGTGTGCGCAGCAGGAAGAACAGCAGTGCGACGACGAAGACGCACATCGCGAGCGCGAACAGGCGGCCGCTCATGCGCGTGCTCCCTCGACGGCGACCGGTTCGCTCGGCCGCGACAGCGCGATCAGGAGCGCCAGGATGGCCCGGCCCAAGAAGACCGCGGCCTTCACCGGGCTGTGCGAGGGAGTGCCGCCGGCGCGGGGTCGCATCTTGACCCCGACCTGCCGGACGCGGAGCCCTGCGCGCGACGCGATCACCAGCGACTCGATGGTGTCGCCCAGGTACTCCGCGGGGTAGTTGGAGGCGAAGAGCGCGATCGCCGGGCGGGCGCAGGCCTTGAATCCCGACGTCGTGTCGGTGAGCTGCGTGCCGGTGACGCGCGACAGGACCGTCGACAGGATCGACATCGACCACTTGCGCGGCCCGCGGACCGTGTAGTCGCCGACGCCGGCGAAGCGCGCGCCGATGACGATGTCGGCCGACTCAGCGGTCATCGTCTCCAGGAGAAGCGGCACCTCGGCCGGGTCGTGCTGACCGTCGGCGTCGAGCTGGACGGTGAGGTCGTAGCGCTCGCGGTGCGCGAGCACGTAGCCGGCGCGCATCGCGCCGCCGACACCGAGGTTGATCGGCAGGTCGAGGACGCGGGCGCCCGCGCGGCGGGCCACGTCGGAGGTGTGGTCGGTCGAGCCGTCGTTGACCACCACGACGTCGGCGGTGGGGAGCGTGGTGCGGATCTCGGTCACGATCGACGCGACGGTCTCCTGCTCGTTCCACGCCGGGACGATGATGAGCAGCCGTGGCTCCGGGGTGACGGGCATCCCCGAATCCTACCGACCGCCGGGGCTTGCCCCGGCCCACTCGGGAGGCGTCGCGACACGCGGTTCGGGCCCGCGGACGGCCCGTGAGAGGATCTCTCGGCCTGTCCGGGCCCCAGAACATCGTGCAAGGAGCGTCGTGACCCTTCCCGTCCCCGACCTGCCGGCCGGCGACGGACCGTCCTCCGGCGTGATCGGTGGGCGCGGCCTCGCCTCGGTCGGCGTCGCCTCGATCGTCGCCGCCGGGGCGGGCTACGTCGTCCTCCTCGTGGTCGCTCGGCACCTCAGCCCGGCCGTGAACGCCGACTTCCTCGTGTATTGGGCGCTCCTGTTCGGGGGCTTCGGGATACTCGGGGGCGTGCAGCAGGAGGCGACGCGGTCGGTCGGCACCGCGGAGCGGCTCGGCACGGCGCGCACCGGTGCACGGGTGCTGCCCTGGTCTATCGTGATCGGCGCGGGGGCCGCCCTGGTGGCGTTCGCGCTCGCGCCCTGGTGGCGACCCCTGCTGCTTGGCCAGAACAGCTCGACGGCAATCGTCGCCGTGCTCGCGCTGGCCAGCGTCGCGTACTCCGGACACCTCGCGATGGTCGGGACGCTGTCGGGGGAGCGACGGTGGACCGCGTCGTCCGTGCTCATCGGCGGCGAGTCCGCGCTCCGCCTGGTGTTCGTCTGCGCCGCGGTCCTGCTCGGCGCCCGGCTGGTCGGCGTCGAGGTCGCGGCGGCGGCCTCGGCGGCGGTCTGGCTGCTCGCGATCCCGTTCTCGGCCGTCCTGCGCCGGGCGGCCCGCGCGCGCGGCGACGGAGCGGTGCGCGCCATGGTGCCGCGGGTGCTGCAGGCGATGCTGGCCTCGGCTGCCGCAGCGGCGCTCGTCGTGGGTTTCCCCGCCTTGCTGCGGGCGACGACGAGCGAGGCGCAATGGGCCGACGCCGCACCGCTCGTGCTCGCGATCAGCCTGACGCGGGCGCCGCTGCTCCTGCCCCTGAACGCCTACCAGGGTGTGGCGATCAGCTACTTCCTCGACCCTCACCGCAGCCGCGCACGCGCGCTGGTTCGGATCATCCTGATCATCGTCGCGGTCGGACTCGTCGGTGCCGTCGTCGCCGCGCTGATCGGCCCCTGGCTCATGACGATCTTCGGACCGAAGTACGCGGTGAGCGGCCTGCTGCTCGGTGCCCTGACGCTCGCATCCGCCGCGCTTGCCGTCCTGACCCTCACCGGCTCGGGCGTCCTCGCGCTCGGACGGCACTTCTGGTACGCCGCGGGCTGGTTCGTCGCCACCGTGGTCTCGATCGCGATCCTGCTCACCGACCTGCCCCTCGACGAGCGCGCGGTGCTGGCGCTCGCCATCGGGCCGGTGGTCGGGGTCGGCGTGCACCTGTTCGCCCTGCGGAGCTCCCGTCAGGTGGTCGAGCCCGCCTGAGCCTCAGGCGGTGCGTCGACTCTCGGCGAGCGCGGCCATGGTCTCCTCGAGCGAGAAGCGGGGACGCCAACCCGTGTCGGTATGCAGGCGCGTGACGTCGGCGACGAAGACCGGGGTGTCTACCGCGCGGACCCGTGCCGGGTCGACGACGACCTCGGCAGTCCCACCGAACGCGACGACGAGCGCGTCGAGCAGCTCGCGCATCGTCACCGGCACGCCGCTGGCGACGTTGTAGACGGCGCCCGCCGTGCCGCGCTCCATGAGGGCGAGGTAGGCCTCGACGACGTCACGCACGTCCAGGTAGTCGCGGGCGACGTCGAGTGATCCCACCCGCAGGGTCGTCGCGCCGGACGCCAGCTGCGACGCCCAGTCCGACAACGCGTAGGCGCCGACGTGCCCCGGTCCGGTGTGCTGGAAGGCGCGCGTGACCACGACCTCGGTGCCGGTCGCGGTCGACCACTGCCGCGCGATGGCCTCCGAGGCGACCTTGGACGAGCCGTACGCGGTCAGCGGGACGAGCGGGTCGTCCTCGCGGACCGGGCGGGCCCCCTCGGGTGGGCGACCGTAGGCGAAGGCCGAGCTGGCGACGAGCACACGCTCGACGCCGCCGACCGCCGCGACGGCCTCGAGGACGGCGACGGTGCCGAGCGTGTTCGTCCGGTAGAGCGCCATGACGTCGGGGGTCGTGATCGTGTCGACGACGGCCGCGAGGTGGAAGACGTGCGTTGGCCGGAAGGCCCCCACAACCCGCGTCAGGCCGGCGACGTCGTCGATCTCGACGGTGCGCTCCTGGACGCCGTCGATCCCGGTCGAGCGCAACCGGACGATGCCCGCGACGTCCCAGCCCCGCGCGAGCAGGAGCGACACGAGGTGCTTGCCGGCGAAGCCGCTCGCACCCGTAACGAGTGCGCGTCGGGTCACCGTGCCTCCAGGGCGTTCTCGACCACGTCGACGACGCGGTCCCAGGTGTACATGCTGGTGATGCGCTTCAGCCCGGCCTCGCCCATCGCGGTCGCCAGGGCCTTGTCGCCGAGGATCGTGGCCAGGCGCGCCCCGGTCGTGGCGCTGTCGGTCGGGTCGACCAGGTAGCCGCTGATGCCGTCCTCGACGTCCTCGCCTGTCACGCCGGAGCGCACGACGGGGGTGCCGCAGGCCAGGGCCTCCTTGACCGGCAGCGACATCGTGGTCGCACCGGAGACTGCCGACGTCCCGGTCTGCAGCAGCACGTCCGCCACGGAGTAGAGCCGGGGCAGGTCGGCGAACGGCAGGAAGCCGAGGTAGGTGACCTTGTCGGCGATGCCCAGGATCGCAGCCCGGGCCATCAGGCGATCGAGCTCGGGCGGGTCCTCGCGGGTGCTGGTGATCGCGAGCCGGGCCTCCGGGACCGCGCGGGCGGCCACGGCGAACGCCTCGATGGCGAGATCGGTGCGCTTGATCGGCGAGAAGTCGGTCGAGTGCACGACGAGCGGTCCGTCGCCGAGGCGGTCGCGCAGCTCTCGGGTCTCGTCCGCTGAGTACGGCTTGAAGAAGTCGGTGTCGACGCCCGCGTACGTGCACACGGCGTCGTCGCGGCCGTAGGCCAGCCTCAGCTGCTTGGCCGTCGCCTCGTTGAGCGTCAGCAGCGCGTCGGCCGCCTCGATGCCCCGGCGGTCCACGTTGCCGTAGGCGGTCCGCAGGAACGCCAGCAGCGCCTGCTTCCCTTTCGGGTACATGCCGATGACCTCAGCGTCGTGGAAGAACGGGAACGGCTCGAAGCACAGGCTCACGTGCCGCAGGCCGTGCTCCGTGGCCGCCTTCGCCGCGATGTCCGGCATCGGGAAGAAGCTCGACACGATCGCGCTCGCGCCCGCCGCAGCCGCGGTGACGGCCTTGCGGTCGCGGGCCAGGTAGGCCGGGAACGCGCCCCAGTACGCCATCGACATCGACGTGGCTCCACCGATCTCGCGCAGCGGCACGCCCGCGTCCGCGTAGCGCTCGCGCCACAGTGGGGACGCGCCCTCGACCATCACCTCGACGGGACGACGCTCGTTGAGCCGACGCGTCACCTCGAATATGAACTTGGTGCCCCCGGCCGGCAGCAGGAAGTGGCTGTGCAGCCACAGGACCGGCTTGCGCGCCTCAGGCACGACCGAAGAAGGTGCGGAAGCCCTGCACGATGTGGTCGAGGTGACCCTGCGTGAGGTTGGGGTGGTTGCCGACGAACAGACCGCGCTCGCCCACGCGGGTGGCGCCGGCCAGGCTGCCCACAGTGCGGTGCGGGTTGTCCCGGAACGCCGGCTGGACCGCGAGGTTGCCGGCCACGATCGGACGCGTGGCGATCTTGCGCGCCTCGAGGTGGTCGCTGAGCGCCTTGCGCGTCTGGGCGTCCTTGCACATCACCGTGAAGCCGAACCACGTCGAGCGCGCGCCGGCCTGCTCGGTGACGAAGTCGATCTCGTCGGAGAGGTCCGCGAGGGCGTCGAGCAGGTAGGTCGCGTTCGCGCGGCGCTGGTCGTTGAACTCCTCGAGCCGCTTGAGCTGCACGAGCCCGAACGCGGCCTGCAGCTCCATCGGGCGCAGGTTGTAGCCGATGTGCACGAACAGGAAGCGTGGGTCGATCCACGGGTTCGCCGACTCGATCTCGTCGCGGTCGATCATGTCGCGCGTCCAGCCGTGCGCGCGGATCGATCGGGCGAGGTCCGCCATGCGGTCGTCGTCGGTGACGAGCATGCCGCCCTCGATCGTCGTGATGTGGTGCGAGAAGTAGAACGAGTACGCGCCCAAGTCACCGAACGTCCCGACCTGGCGGCCACCGATCGAGCTGCCCAGGGACTCGCACGTGTCCTCGACCACCCAGAGGTCGTGCTTGCGCGCGAACTCCATGAGCGGCTCCATGTCCACGGGGTTCCCGAGGAGGTGCACCGGCATGACCGCGCGGGTCTTGCTCGAGAATGCCTTCTCCAGGTCCTCGGGGCGCAGGTTCAGCGTCTCGGGGTCCACGTCGACCAGGACCGGCACGCAGCCGTGCTGGATGATCGGCGCGAGCGTGGTCGACCAGGTCACTGCGGGGACGATGATCTCGTCGCCGGGGCGCAGGTTGCCCGGCAGCGTCGGGCTGGAGAGCACGGCGAGCGCGAGCAGGTTCGCGGACGAGCCGCTGTTGACCATGATCGCGTGCTTCGACCCGACGTACTCGGCGAAGGCGTGCTCGAACTCGCGGACGCGGCGGCCCATGGTGACGTTCTGGGTCAGCAGCGCGTCCAGCGCGCCGTTGACCTCGTCGGCCCCGTACAGCGGCACCGACAGGGGGCACTCCTCGGCGGCGATCGGCGGCATCAGCTCGAAGTGCTCACGGACGAGAGCGTCGATCTGGTCCCGGATCTCCTGCCGGCGACCGGGGGTGCCGGTCTCGGTGAGAAGCGTTGCGGACGCGGTGCTCGAGATATCAGACACGGTGGGACCCTACGTGAGTTGGAACGGTGTGCAAGGAGGCGCTGCGGTCGCGCGAGGTCACGAGCGCGAGGTGCGACGGTGCTCGTCGTACCACTCGACCGTGGAGCGAATACCGTCGTCGACGGTGATGGACGGTTCCCAGCCGAGACCAAGCAGTCGGCTCACGTCGAGCAGCTTGCGCGGAGACCCGTCGGCCTTGCTGGTGTCCCAGTCGACCTCGCCGGTGTAGCCGACGGCCTCGGCGACCATCTCGGAGATCTGCTTGATCGAGTGGTCGATGCCCGTCCCGACGTTGATCGTCGACGCGTCGTCGTAGTTGTCGAGTAGGAAGGCGATCGCCGAGGCGAGGTCGTCGACGTGCAGGAACTCGCGCAGTGGGGTGCCGCTGCCCCAGTTGGTGACCTTCTCGGTACCTGACTCGCGGGCCTCGACGAACCGGCGGATCAGGGCGGGAAGGACGTGCGAACCCGCCTGGGAGAAGTTGTCGCCCGGGCCGTACAGGTTGGTCGGCATCGCGGAGACCCAGTGCAGGCCGTACTCGCGACGGACCGACTGGACCTGCATGATCCCGGCGATCTTCGCGATCGCGTAGGCCTCGTTGGTGGGCTCGAGGTGGCCCGTCAGGAGGTACTCCTCCTTGATGGGCTGCGGTGCCAGCTTGGGGTAGATGCACGACGAGCCGAGGAACAGGAGCCTGTCGACCCCGGCCTCCAGGGCGGCGTCCATGACGTTGACCTGGATGCGCAGGTTCTCTGAGAGGAACTCCGCCGGGTAGGTGTCGTTGGCCAGGATGCCGCCCACCCGGGCCGCCGCCAGGACGACCGTGGTCGGCTTGACCTCGTCGAACATGCGGCGCGTGGCGTCGCGGTCGCGCAGGTCGACCTCGGAGCTCGTCCGGCCGACGAGGTTGGTCCAGCCGTCCTGGTCCAGACGGCGCCAGATCGCGGATCCGGCCAGGCCGCGGTGGCCGGCGACGTACGTCGTGCCGGTCTTATCAGCCAACATGCGCGGTGTCTCCCTCTCGTGCTTCGATGCGGCGCGCCTTCGCCGAGACAGCTGTGGCCGCCCGGCCCGCCGCCCAGCGGACGGGGACCTCCCACAGCGGGGCGACGGCGCGCATCACGCGGGGCAGGTGGCGCCGCTTGACGGCCTCCGACTCCGCGCTCGACGCGCGACGGTTCGACACCGTCAACGAGTCCGGGTGCCACCGGAAGGCCGACACCGTCGTCCGGGTCGGTGCGAACGGGCCGGTACTGCGCAGCCGCAGGAACATGTCCAGGTCCATCGCGTACTTGAGCTTGGGGTCGAACAGCCCGACCGAGTGCATGGCGTCGAGCCGGATCATCGAGCCCGGGTGGGGGATCAGGTCCGGGCCCCACGGCAGGAGCCACCGGGCCGCGCGACCCGCCCGCGACGTGCCGATGGTGCGGCCTGCCGGGTCGATGTAGTCGCACGCACCGAACGCGACCGTCGCCTTGGGGCGGGCGATCAGCAGGTCGCGCAGGGTGCGCAGCCCGCCTGGGCGGAACAGGTCGTCGTCGCCCATCCAGGCGTAGAACTCCTCGCCTTCCGCGGCGAGCACCCCGGCGTTGATCGCGTCGGAGATACCCGAGCGCGGGTCGCCGACGATCGTCGCGCCGAAGCGCTCTGCCAGGGCGCGAGCGGCGTCGGCGCCGTCGGGCAGGACCACGACCAGGCGAAGCGGGACGTCCTGCCGCTGGGCCTCGATGGTGCCGAGGGTCTCCTCGAGAGACTCCAGGCGGTCACCGAGAGTGGGCAGGACGACCAGGATCGAACGTTCGGTCATGCCCACTTCACCGTGTCGATCCAGGGCCGGCCGGCGTGCGAGAGCGCTTCGACGTCCGCGTCGACCATGATCCGGGCCAGCTCCGGCGTGTGCACCTTGGGCACCCAGCCGAGCAGGTCCTTGGCCTTGGAGGCGTCGCCGATCAGGGCGTCGACCTCGGTGGGGCGCAGGTAGCGCTCGTCGAACTTGACGTACTTCTCCCAGTCGAGCCCGACCTGCTCGAAGGAGATCCGCAGGAAGTCCTTGACCGTGTAGTCGGACCCGGTCGCGACGACGTAGTCGGTGGGCTCGTCGTGCTGCAGCATGCGCCACATGGCGTCGACGTACTCGGGCGCGTAGCCCCAGTCGCGCACCGAGTCCAGGTTGCCCATGTACAGGGAGTTCTGCTGGCCGGCCGCGATCCGCGCGACGGCGCGCGTGATCTTGCGGGTGACGAACGTCTCGCCGCGGCGGGGCGACTCGTGGTTGAACAGGATGCCGTTGACGGCGAACATGCCGTAGCCCTCGCGGTAGTTCCGCGTGACCCAGTACGCGTAGACCTTCGCCGCGCCGTACGGCGAACGCGGGTAGAAGATCGTGTCCTCGTTCTGAGGCGGCGGCGTCGCGCCGAACATCTCGGAGCTGGACGCCTGGTAGTACCGGCACTCCAGGCCGATCATCCGGATCGCCTCGAGGAGGCGGATCGCGCCGAGACCGGTCGAGTCACCGGTGTACTCCGGCTCGTCGAACGACACGCGCACGTGCGACTGCGCCGCGAGGTTGTAGACCTCCTGCGGGCGGATGCTGTCCAGCAGCGTCGCCAGGCGCGATCCGTCGGAAAGGTCTCCGTAGTGCAGGAACAGCCGCGTGTTCTGCTCGTGGACGTCCTGGTAGAGGTGGTCGATGCGGCTCGTGTTGAACGTCGACGAACGACGGATCAGGCCATGCACCTCGTACCCCTTGGCGAGCAGCAGTTCTGCGAGGTAGCTGCCGTCCTGCCCCGTGATGCCCGTGATGAACGCGCGCCGTGCCGTCTCGCCCGTACCTACCGTCACCGATGTCACCTTTCATGATCGTCGCCACGGACGTCGGTCCGGTGGCCGCAGAAAGCCTACCCGGCCCGGTGCCTTCCTTCGGGCGGTGCGCCGTCCTTGCCGTCCGAATCGGTAGGATCGCTCGTTCATGGCCCCGACAGGAACAGGTTGATGTGCTCCGCCTGATGCATTCCACCCAGACCTACGCGTGGGGATCGACATCGGCGATCCCCGACCTGCTCCGGGTCGAACCGGACGGGCTGCCGTGGGCCGAGGCGTGGTTCGGCGCGCACAGCTCGGCCCCGGCCCTGTGCGCCACGGAGGCGGGCCCGGTGCCGCTGGACGAGCTCATCGCCGCCGATCGCGATTCCACGCTCGGCGTCGATGTCGTCGCGCGGTTCGGCAGCTCGCTGCCGTACCTGCTCAAGCTCATCGCGGCGGAACGGCCCCTCTCGCTGCAGGTGCACCCCCACGTCGCGCGGGCCACTGCGGGTCATGACGAGGAGAACCTGGCCGGCATCCCGATCGACGCGCCGCACCGCAACTACCGTGACCGGAACCACAAGCCCGAGCTGGTGTTCGCGCTCACGACGTTCGAGGCGCTCTGCGGGTTCCGGGCACCGCGTCGGGCCGCCGAGCTGCTGCTGGGGCTCGACTCGGACCTGGCCCGCGAGCTGCACGCGGTGCTGGCTGCGGAACCGTCGCCAGTGGGGATCAAGGCCGCGTTCCGCAAGCTGCTCGAACCGGCCACGCGACCCGACGTCGCCGCGCTCGCCGAGCTGGCGGACGCGTGCGCCCGGCGGCTGGCAGAGGGCTCACCCTCGCCGCGCGCGGACCGGATCGTCGTGGCCCTGCACCGCTCGCACCCCGGCGACCCGGGCGTCGCGACGTCGCTCCTGCTCAACCCGGTCACGCTGCGCGCGGGCGACGCGATGTTCGTCCCGGCCGGCGGGGTGCACGCCTACCTGTCCGGGCTCGCCGTCGAGATCATGGCCAGCTCGGACAACGTGCTGCGTGCCGGCCTGACGGCCAAGCACGTCGACGTGCCCGAGCTGCTGCGCAACGTCGACTACGTCGCGGCGCCGCCCATCCGCATCGCACCGGAGATCTTCCACGGCGCGACCCAGGTGTTCTATGCGCCGGTCGACGACTTCGAGCTCTCGGTGACCGAGATCTCTGACGCCGACGCGCACCCGCTGCCCGGGCGTGGCCCGCGCATCCTGCTCTGCCTCGCCGGCGACCTGACGGTGGCCACGAGCGGCGACGGCACCCTCACCCTCGCGCAGGGGCAGGCCGCGTTCGTGCCGGCTAGCGACGGCACGCTCGAGGTCACCGGCCTGGGCACGCTCGTCCAGGCCGACGTCCCCTGACGGTCAGCGCTCCGCGGCCAGCAGGCCAAGCAGGTAGGTGCCGTACCCGGACTTGACCAGGCCGTGGGCGCGATCGGCGAGCTCGTCGTCACTGAGGAACCCCTGGCGCCAGGCCACCTCTTCGGGTGCGCCGATCTTGAGCCCCTGCCGGTGCTCGATCGTGCGCACGTAGTCCGAGGCCTCGAGCAACGAGTCGAACGTGCCGGTGTCCAGCCACGCCGTGCCGCGGGGCAGGACGTCCACCTGAAGGCGCCCCTGTGTCAGGTACTCCCGGTTGACGTCGGTGATCTCGTACTCACCGCGGGCCGACGGCAACAGGTCGCGGGCGATCGCGAGCACGTCGTTGTCGTAGAAGTACAGCCCCGGGACCGCGAAGGAGCTCTTCGGCTTCTCCGGCTTCTCCTCGAGGGACAGGGCGCGGCCCTTGTCGTCGAACTCGACGACGCCGTAGCTCGTCGGGTCCGCCACCCGGTATGCGAAGACCGCGCCACCGTCGATGTCGGCGAACCGCTTGAGCCGCCCGCCGAGGCCGGGTCCGTAGAAGATGTTGTCGCCGAGCACCAGGGCGACGCTGTCGGTGCCGACGAACTCGGCACCCAGCACGAACGCCTGGGCGAGCCCGTTGGGCTCCGCCTGCACCGCATAGGTGATGTGGATGCCGAACTGCGAACCGTCACCCAGCAGCCGCCGGAACTGCTCCACGTCGTGCGGGGTCGTGATGACCAGCACGTCCTGGATCCCGGCGAGGATCAGGGTGGACAAGGGGTAGTAGATCATCGGCTTGTCGTAGACGGGGACGAGCTGCTTGCTGACACCGAGCGTGATCGGGTGCAGCCGAGTGCCCGAGCCGCCCGCCAGGATGATTCCGCGCATGGCCCCCATCCTTCCCTACGACGAGACCGCGGGGCTCCCGGTGTGACCAGCCCCTCGGACGTCCGGGGGATCGGGTGAGGTCCGAAGCTAGGGTGTCGACATGCCGCGCGCCCTCATCACGGGAATCACGGGCCAGGACGGCTTGTACCTGGCCGAGCTGCTCCTGTCCAAGGGCTACGAGGTCTTCGGTCTCGTTCGCGGACACGGGAACCCGAAGCGCCTGCTTGCCGAGTCGGCGGTGCCGGGGGCGAGGCTCCTCACGGGTGACCTGCGCGACCTGTCGTCGCTGCTGCGTGCTCTGGAGGTCGCCCAGCCCAGCGAGCTGTACAACCTGGCCGCCATGTCGTCCGTGGCCTACTCCTGGGACAACGCCCGTGCCACCTCGGAGGTCACGGGACTCGGCGTGCTGAACATCCTCGAGGCCATCCGCCTGTACTCCCGCGACGACCCGGCCCAGGTCCGCTTCTACCAGGCGTCGAGCTCGGAGATGTTCGGCAAGGCCACGGAGGTGCCGCAGCGGGAGTCGACGCTGCTGTGGCCTCGCTCGCCCTACGGCGTCGCCAAGGTCTTCGCCCACTACATGACGATCAACTACCGCGAGTCCTACGGCATGCACGCCTCGTCGGGCATCCTGTTCAACCACGAGTCGCCGCGCCGTGGACCGGAGTTCGTGACGCGCAAGATCTCGATCGCCGTGGCTCGTATCGCGTTGGGCCTGCAGCAGGAGATCGTGCTCGGCAACCTCGACGCCAAGCGCGACTGGGGCTTCGCCGGCGACTACGTCGACGCGATGTGGCGCATGCTGCAGCAGGACGAGGCCGACGACTACGTCGTCGCGACGGGGGAGACCCACTCGATCGGCGAGCTCCTCGACCTCGCCTTCCAGGCCGTCGGTATCGACGACTGGTCGCGCCACGTCACGCAGGACCCGGCGTTCCTGCGTCCGGCAGAGGTCGACACCGTGGTCGGCGACCCGTCCAAGGCGAACAGGGTGCTGGGCTGGAAACGACAGGTCGACTTTCCCGGGCTGGTGAACCTCATGGTCGCGCACGACCTCGAGGAGCAGCGTCGACTCGCGAGGGTGTAGCGGCCGGGTAGTCTCGGGGAGCCTCACGGCGGCCACGCCGAGCTGCGGGCGACGTGGCGACAGGACGGTCATGAAGATCTTCATCCAGGTTCCCTGCCTCAACGAGGAGACGACGCTCCCTGCCGTCCTCGAGTCGATCCCGGCCGTGATCGAGGGGGCCGACGAGGTCGAGATCCTCGTGATCGACGACGGCTCCACCGACCGCACGGTCGAGGTCGCGCGTGCCCTGGGCGTCACGCACTTCGTGCACCACGCCCGCAACATGGGCCTCGCGCGCTCGTTCCGCGACGGCGTCGACTACGCGTTGGCGCACGGCGCGGACATCGTCGTGAACACGGACGGCGACAACCAGTACCCGCAGGACCGCATCCCGGACCTGGTGCGCCCGATCGTCGAGGGCCGCGCGGACATCGTCATCGCCGACCGGCAGACCTCGACCATCGCGCACTTCTCGCGGTTCAAGAAGCTCATGCAGCGGGTGGGCAGCCGCGTGGTCAACGGCGCCGCGGACACGGACCTGCCCGACGCGGCGAGCGGCTTCCGCGCGTACTCGCGGGCGTCGCTGCTCCGGCTGAACATCGTCACCGACTTCAGCTACACCATGGAGACGATCATCCAGGCCGGCCACAAGCGGCTGCGGATCGAGAGCGTCCCCGTCGAGACGAACGCCGAGACCCGCGAGTCGCGGCTCTTCACGTCGATCTACCACCACATGTTCAAGTCGGCGTCGGCGATCGTGCGCAGCTACCTGATGTTCAAGCCGTACGTCATCTTCGCGACGTTCACCGTCGTGTTCGGGCTGCTCGCGCTGATCCCGTTCGTGCGCTTCGCCGTGCTGTGGATCTCCTCCGACGGCCAGGGCGGGCACGTCCAGTCCCTGATCTTCGGGTCGATCATGGCGGTCGCCGCGCTGCTGTCGCTGTCGCTCGGCGTGCTCTCCGACCTGCAGCGCGTGAACCGGGTGCTGCTCGAGGACCAGCTCGAGCGCATCAAGGAGCTGCAGTATCGCCGTTGACGGGGGTCAGCGTGCCGTCCTCGTCGATCGTCGCCACCCAGAGCTCAGACTCCGTCTCGTCGGCGCGATAGGGCAGGTTCTGCAGGCGCTCGCGCCACGACGTGATCGTCGTCGTGCGCAGCGGGTCGGGGACGATGCCGTCCGGCCAGGCGACCGACCGGGGCACGAACGTGACCACCTTGACGTCCTGACCGCCCCACGCCTGGCGGATGGCCTGCAGGTCCGTCCTCGACAGGAACTCGAACGACCGGACGACCTCGACGTCGCACACCGTGCGCAGCGTGGCCAGGTACGGCGGTGCCGCGTTGGTGGACTGCACGTAGACGACGGGGTCGTCGCCGATCGCGGCGCAGGCGGTGTGCAGCTCGGGGAGCCGTCCGTCCTGCTCGACCGACACGATGTCCGGCCCCCAGGTGAGGGCGGGGAAGACGGCGACGACGACCGCGCCGACCACCGCGCACATGCGCAGGAACTGGGACCGCATGGACCAGAGCGCGTCGAGCGTCACGGCTGCGGCGATCAGGAACCCGGGGATCGTCACCGGCAGGAACCGCCGCATCGCCCAGATCTGGTCGGGGGTGATGTTCACGGCCCACAGGTAGAGTAGCGACGGCGCCACGACGACGCCGAACACGAGCGCGAGCCGGGGGTCGCGTCGGGCCACGACGCGGTGCAGGACGATCGCCAGGCCGACGGCCGCCAGGACGACCATGGGCCACCCGTAGTACCAGGCGTGCCACGACAGCGACGACTCGTCATAGCTGCGGGTGGAGTCGATCGCCATGTGGGCGTTCTCCTGCAGCGTCTGGACGTGGTGGGAGTAGCCCGTGTGGGCGGGCACGTTGTGGTTGACCATCCACAGCGGGCGGCTCGCGAAGAAGACGGCCACGACGCCGACGACGGCGGCCCCGGCGCCCGCGAGCCCCTGCTTGTGCGCGAGCACCCAGCGGCGTGCAGGATCGAGCCGCGCGAAGAGGCCGAGCGCGACGACGACCACCACGGCCAGGACGAGCACGCCGATGAGCGAGGTGAACTGCTCGTAGTGCTCGAACAGGTACTCCTCGCTGTAGAGGCGCAGGTCGAGATAGCCGAGCAGGACCATCGACAGCGCGGCACCGGCGACGAGCCCGAGGGCGACGAGCTGGCGCCGCCGGGTGCGCGGCGGGACGGCGGCGGCGGCGGTCAGCCCGATCCCGGCGACCAGACCGACTACGGACGCGGCGCCGTCGATGCGGACCAGGGCGGTCGCACCGATCATCGCGCCGGCGATCGCGTAGCGGGGAGACGACCGCGTCTCGATCGCCGACCACGCCATGGTCAGCCCACCGAAGAGCAGTGCCATCGCGAGCGGCTCGGTGTACGCGGCGCGCGAGAAGACGACCATCGGCATGGACAGCGCGAGGGCGACGACCGGGACCAGCGCGAGCGCGGGGCGGACCATCCGGCGCGCCAGGGCGAAGACGGCCAGCAGGCCGACCGCACCGATCACGAGGTTGGCGCGCATGACCGCCGGCTCGCCGCCGGCCCAGCCGGCCAGGCCGAGCATCCCGGGCAGCAGCTTCGCGCCCTGCACCTGCAGCGTGCCGCCCACCTGGTCGTACGCACCCGTCGCCGCGGACAGCCCCGGGATCACGTGCTGGACGCTCGCGGCCGTGCCGATCGGGATGTCGGGGGAGGCGTGGCCGGTGAGCCAGAGGCCCTCGAGGGTGAGGAAGCCGGGGTCGCGCCAGACGGTGATGAACGTCGACGCGAACGGGATGTTGAGGCCCAGCCACACGACGGCCGCACCGAGCGCGGCGCAGGACGCGACGAGGTGCGCGCGTGTCGCGGGGAGCGCCGCGGGCGTGAAGCGCCACGTCGCGACGATCACGACGGCGAGCAGGGGGAGCACGACGTAGGGCCGGAACTGGGAGACGAGGACGCAGACCGAGACGACCAGCGCCGTCCAGAACAGGAGCATGACGATCCGGTCGGGCAGGCCGACGACCACCCGGGCCCAGCGGGCGGGCTCCGGCGGAACGGGCGCGGGCGGGCTCGCGAGCCGTTGCGGCTCGGCGGTGCTCGTGCTCGAAACGTTCACGTACGGGGTCTCGTCTCTCGTCGGCGGCTCGGCACCCGCGACCCTATCGGCGCTGTCTGTGGGCTCATTGATCATCGCCGAGCGGTCGGCTCGGTGCTCGCCGAGCCAGGACCGTGCGGTGCCGCTTCTCGGCGAGCACCGCCGCCCCGGCGGACAGGAAGTCGCCGGCGATCATGAGCGCGCGGCTGACCAGCGCGAGCGCGAGCGCGGTGGACCGGTCCATGACGGGGGCCAGGGCGAGCACGAGGGCGGCCTCGCGCGCACCCGCGCCGGCCGGCAGGAACACGATCACGAACCCGACCACCCAGGCGAGCGCGTACGCGCCCGTGGTCAGCAGGCCGAGGTTGGCCGCCGAGACGCCCGAGCCGGCCGCGAGCAGCCACAGGTGCGCCCCGAACGCGACCCACATGACCAGCGCCCACGCAGCGGACCGCAGCAGGGTCGCGCCGGAGATCTCGTCCCCGCCGGGGCGGCGCAGCACCCGACGCGCGAGTGCCATGACCCGGTTGAACACCGCCGGG
This sequence comes from Cellulomonas sp. P4_A2, assembly GCF_056402515.1. Lineage (NCBI taxonomy): Bacteria > Bacillati > Actinomycetota > Actinomycetes > Micrococcales > Cellulomonadaceae > Cellulomonas > Cellulomonas sp. P4_A2. Next base: position 4,048 of record NZ_JBFUHG010000020.1, on the reverse strand, counting down.
ACCAGCATGACGATGCCCGCGACGGCGACGAAGAGGAGCCACCAGTACGCGCGGACGGCGTCGGCCGACGCGATCGACAGGGTCGACCCGGCGACGGCGATGCCGACGACGAGCCCGACCACCAGCTGCGTCAGAGCGGCGGACGCGGCCCGGCTGCGCGGGACGCCGTACTCCGTCGACAGCTCCGCCTGCGCGAGGACCGGCCACACGCTCCCGGGGATGTACTTGCCCAGCTGGCTCAGGAAGAACACGCGCGCGGCGGCGGGGACCGGCAGGTGCGACCCGAGGCCGGTCAGGACCGCACGCCAGGACAGGGCCGCGGCCACCAGCCCGACGAGCACGAACCCGAGCGAGGCGGCGATGCTGGCCGCGTCGAGCCGCCGGACCGCGTCGACGATCTCGGACCACTGCCCGACGACGAAGACGACGACGAACCCGACGACGAGCGCGACGGCCGCCGCCTTGACCCACCACGCGCGGGTCCGGCGAGGGGTCGGGGTCGGCTGCACCCGACGATCGTAGGGGCGGCGGAACGGGCACCCGTGCCGCCGGTACTGTCCGGTCCATGTCCAGCGTGCTCTTCGTGACGAGGAAGTTCCCGCCGTCGGTCGGCGGGATGGAGACCCTCGCGGCCGACGTCTGGCACGCGCTGGACGGCCACGACGCACGGCTCGTCGCGCACGGCGGGTCGAACCGCGCCCTGCCGCTGTTCCTCGTGCGGGCGGTGCTCGCGACGAGACGCGCCCGGCGGGACGTCGACCTGGTGCTCGCGGGGGACGTGCTGATGTTCCTGGCCCTGCGCCCGTTCGTCCGGACCGGGCGGCTGCGGCTGTCATCCATGGCGATGGGCAAGGACGTCGTGTGGTCGCCGCGCCCGTACCAGTGGCTCGTGCGACGGTGGCTGCCGGACGCGCACCAGGTGGTCGCGATCAGCCAGGCGACGGCGGCCGCGACGCTCGACGCGGGTGTCCCGCGGGATCGTGTCGAGGTGGTCCGCCTCGGCGTCGAGGTCCCCCCGGCGACCGACCGGGCCACGGCCCGCCGCGAGCTGCACGCGAGGCTCGGGGTCGACCCCGGGACGGTCGTGATCGCGACGCTCGGCCGGCTGGTCCGCCGCAAGGGTGTGGCGTGGTTCATCCGCGAGGTGCTCCCCGGGCTGCCCGAGGGGTGCGTCTACGTCGTCGCCGGCGACGGCGAGGACCGGGCGGACGTGGTCGCGGCCCGTGCCGCGCTCGCGGATCCGCACCGGGTCCGGCTCCTCGGGCGCGTGGACGACGCGGGGCGCGAGCTCCTGCTGCGCGGCTGCGACCTGTTCGCCCAGCCCAACATCCCGGTCGACGGCGACATGGAGGGCTTCGGGCTCGTCGCTGTCGAGGCGGGCATGCGCGGACCCCTGGTCGTCGTCTCGGACCTCGAGGGCCTGCGGGACGCGGTCGTCGACGGCGAGACCGGCATCGTCGTGGCGGCGCAGGACGCGGACGCGTGGGTGCGCGAGATCGGCGCGCTCGTCGAGGGGGACCGGCTGGAGCCGTTGGCCGAGTCGTTCGCGAGCCGGTGCCGCGACCTGTACAGCCGGGACCGGATGGGTGCCGAGCTCCGGCGGCTGATCGGCGTCTCCTAGGAGACGGTGATGCGCTCCGACGCCACCAGGCGGGCCGCGCGGTCGGGGTCCGCCGCCAGGGCGTGCGCGAGGGCGTCGTCGACGAGGACGACCGACCCGCCCCGGGCGAGGACGCCCAGGACGCGGGCGACGTCCTGCGCGGACGTGCGACCGGGCCCGGCCGCGACCAGCACACGCTCGCCGGCCCCCTCGGGCTGACCGTCCAGCGCCCACGCGACGAGCTCGCCGTGCGTCGGACCGGGGTCGAGGGCCGGGTCGGAGGGCGCCGGCGTGGGCGCCCAGCCGATGACGTCGCCGTAGGTCATGACGGCCGCGGCCGCGTCGATCGCACCGGGGGGCAGGTCGCCCGCGAAGCGCCGGGCGAGCGCCGGCAGGCTGACCGCGACGAGCTGGGCACCGTCGGCGTGCTCGCCGGGGGAGTCCGTCACGACGACCTCGGCGCCCGTGCCACCCGGCAGGACCACGCACCCGCCCGCGCGCCACACGGCGAGCTGCCAGACGACCGTGCGCCAGTGCGTCGGCAGGTCGAGCAGCACCCGCGTCCCGGGCTCGACGTCGAGCTCCTCGACCAGCAGGTTCGTGGACTTCGAGACCCAGTTCTCCAGCACGGCTCCGGACAGCTCGACCCGGTCTCCGTCGGCCGCGTACCAGGTGATCCTGGGCCGACCGGGTTCGCGGGTGAGCAGGGCGAGAAGGTCGGCGATGGTCGTCGGAGGCACGCCGCAACCCTACGGCGACACGCCCGGAGGGCCGGAATCGCCGAAGTTCACCCGGCAGAACCGGGCAAATACCACCTGCCCGCTTGACCAACGCGAACGACACGCGTGTAATTCCATAGAACGGATTCAATCGAGACATCAGTTCGTCACATCCGTTGGTCGTACCCGGCACGACGAGTCCATCCACACAGCAGTTCCATCCGCAGCAGCACCCAGCACCACACAGAACACCGCACGGAGGCACGCATGTGGAACCTGCTCGACAACGACGAGATCTTCCCGTCGGACGCACGGAAGGCTGCACAGACGCAGGCCTCCAACGTGCTGCCGATCTTCGGTGCCCTCGAGGACGAGGGACCCATGGGATGGCAGGAGCGCGCGCTGTGCGCTCAGACCGACCCGGAGGCGTTCTTCCCTGAGAAGGGCGGCTCGACGCGCGAGGCCAAGAAGGTCTGCACCGGGTGCGACGTCCGTTCCGAGTGCCTCGAGTACGCACTGCAGAACGACGAGCGCTTCGGCATCTGGGGCGGCCTGTCCGAGCGGGAGCGGCGCAAGCTCAAGCGGCGTGTCGTCTGACCTTCACAGGTCGTCGGCGCGTGTCGCTCCCGGGCTCACGCAGGCGCTGCCGCACGATGTTCCGAGCATGACTGACACGCTCCAGCCCGTGGACGTCCCCACGGCGACCTCCTCGACACCGGTGACGACGCCGGTGTCGGCCGTCGTCGTCACCCACGGCCGCACCCCGTACCTCGAGACGACCCTGACCGCGCTCGCGGCTCAGACGCGTCGTCCGCTGCGCGTCTTCCTGGTCGATGTCGCCCAGGTTCCCGACGAGGCGGTCGAACCGGCGTTCCGGCGCATCTTCGGCGCCGTGGTGGACTCGCCCACGCCAGCGCTCCACCTGGTGCACGCCCCCGGCGCGCGCACCTTCGGGCACGCCGTGCGTCGCGCGCTCGCGAGCGAGGTCGGGCCCACGACGAACTGGCTGTGGCTCCTGCACGACGACAGCGCACCCGCCGAGACCGCGCTCGCCGAGCTGTTCCGCGCGGTCGGTCGCGCACCGTCGGTCGCCGTCGCGGGCGTCAAGCAGCGCACCTGGACGGACCCCGAGCGGCTCCTCGAGGTCGGTCTGCGGACGTCGCGGTCCGGCCGTCGGATGACCGACGTCGAGCCGGGCGAGCTCGACCAGGGCCAGCACGACGGTCGCGACGACGTGCTCGGGGTCGGCCTGGCCGGCGCCCTGGTGCGTCGCGACGTCTGGGACGACCTGCGCGGCACCGACCCTCTGCTCGGACCCTTCGGGGACGGCTTCGACCTCTCGCGGCGGGCCCGCCTGGCGGGGCACCGCGTGATCGTGGTGCCGACGGCCGTGGTGCGGCACGCACAGGCCGGCTACCTCGGGCTGCGCACCACCGACGGGGCCGGCGCGATCAGCGTGCCGACCGACCTCGACGGGGACGGCGAGGACGACGCCGCCGACCCACGCCGCTCGTTCGACGCGCGCCGCCGGGCGCTCGTGCACAGCCGGCTCGTCTCGGCGCCCGTGCTGCTCGTGCCCGTCGTGGCGATCCTCGCGCTGGTCGGGGCCGTGGTCCGGTCGCTGTGGCAGCTGGCCGCGAAGCAGCCCGGGCTCGCCGTCGACGAGCTGCGCTCGGCCCTGGTCGCCGTGGCCCGGCCGGCCGGCGTGGTCCGGGCCCGCGCCCGCGCC
>NZ_JBFUHG010000019.1:0-100703 GCF_056402515.1 Cellulomonas sp. P4_A2 | reverse complement strand
GGCCTGGGCGGCCTCGTACGCGGCACGCTGGTCGGCCGGGGCGGCCGGGTGCGGCGGGGTGAACGGGTTGGTCGGGTGTCCCGCGGGGGCGACCGGCAGCGGCTGCGTCGCGTGGAGGGGCGGAAGCGGCTGGGTCGCGGCGACGGCGGGCTGGGCCGGGGCGACGGGCGCGATCGGCTGCGTCTGCTCGACGGGCGTGATCGGCTCGGTCGGCTGGTTCTGGGACTGGTCGCCAGCGTCGGCGCCCTGGTTCGGGGTCGTGGTCATGTCTGTGGCCTCCTTGGTATGCGACAACTACACAAGGCCGCGCTGGAGGCACCCTTCGCAGAACCTGGGAATTGTCTGCGAGTTTCGAATGGATCTGGGACTTCAGTCCTGCAACGCGTGGGAGACCGCGGCCGCGACCTCGCTGGCCAGCCGCTCGCCGAGGGCTCGCCGGCCCGTGCGGTCCACGCGGACCTCCACGACACTCAGCCCTGGTCCCGGGGCCGCGAGGGCGGGCAGCAGTCCGTCGACGTCGCCCACGCGCGTGTGCCGCACCCCGTACCCCGCACAGAGGGCAGCGATGTCCGCGCCGTGCGGGGTGGCGAACACGCGCTCGAACGCGTCGGCGCGCTCGGGCTCGCCGGGTTCGAGCGTCGCGAAGATCGAGCCCCCGTCGTCGTTGGCGACGACGAGCTGCAGGTGCGCCGTCTGCTCGAGCGGCCCGCGCAGGAGTCCACCGACGTCGTGCAGGAAGGTGAGGTCTCCCAGGAGCGCGCGGACGCGGCGGTCGGGCAGGCCGAGGGCGACCCCGACCGCGGTGCTCACGGTGCCGTCGATGCCGGCCAGGCCGCGGTTGGCGACGACGACCGGGGGCGCCGACCAGCGGGCCACCAGGTCGAGGTCGCGCACGGGGTTCGACGACCCGATCACCAGCACGTCGTCGGGGGCGCTGACCTGGGCGACGGCGCGCGCGAGCGCCGGCCCGGTGACGCGGGTGCCGCTGCGCGACCGCGATCGCCGGCCGTCGTCGGCGGAGTCCAGAACGCCGTCGACGGCTGCGGCCGCGGCCTTGTCGGCGGTCTGCCACGCCTCGAGCCATCCCTCCGGCGCCCGCATCCGGCCGTTGCGCATCCGCGCCGGCGCGTCCAGGAGCACCTCGCTCGCGTTGCGGGTCGCGTCCGGCCAGTCGGCGCCCCGCTGACCGATGACGACGACCTCGACGTCCGACCGCCCGAGCAGCCGCTGCACGGGTCGGGACAGTGTGGGGCGGCCCACGACGACCGCACGTCGCACGGAGCCGCCGAGCAGCGGGTGCGCGAGCAGGTGCACGTAGGCCGCGATCGCGTTGGCGCCGCCGCGCGCACCGGAGGACGGCTCCGCGAGCAGCGGCCAGCCGTTCGCCTCGGCCAGCCGGCGCGCGAGCGGTCCGGCGTCGTCCCCGGCCACGACGACCGTCGGTGCCCCACCGCGACGGCCGCCGGCGGTCGGCTCGGCGGCGGGCGCGACCGTCGCGACCGGACGCGCCTGGACGTGGGTGAGCCCGACCGCGGACGGCTCGGGCCACTCCTGCCCGCCCGGCACGAGCGGCTCGCGGAACGCGACGTTCAGGTGGACGGGTCCGGGGTCGCCGCTGCGCGCACCGGTGGCCGCGGCGAGCGCGCGCGCGACGGTCCGGCGCAGGTCGCGCGCCTCGTCGCGAAGCCCCTCGGGTGCCGGCAGGTCCAGGCCGAGACGGACGACGGGACCGAACAGGCCGACCTGCTCGGTGGTCTGGTTGGCGCCCGTGCCGCGCAGCTCGTGCGGGCGGTCGGCGGTCAGGACGACGAGCGGCAGGCCGCTGTGGTGCGCCTCGAGGACGGCCGGGTGCAGGTTGGCGGCCGCGGTCCCGGAGGTGGTGACCACCACGACCGGGCGCGGCGGGACGGGAGCACCGTCGGGGCCGACCGCGGACGCGCGCACGAGGCCGAGGGCCACGAACGCGGCGGAGCGCTCGTCGATCCGGACGTGCAGCCGCAGCTCCGGTGCGCCCGCGGGACGGTCGGGCCGCGCGGCGTCGGCGAACGCGTACGCCAGCGGCGCGCTGCGGGAGCCCGGGGCGAGCACGACGTTCTCGACGCCCAGCGCCGCGAGCGCCTGGACGAGAACCCGGGCGGCGGAGGTTGCGGGATCAGCCCCGGCGCCCGTCGTGGTCACGCCTGCCATCATGCCCGAGCCTCGACGGCCCCGACCCGTCGGCGCCACCGTTCGGCCAGCTCGTCGTCGGCCGCGGACGCCTCGAGCAGGGCAGGGTCCGGCTCCGGGCGGCGGACCGGGATCGCGCCGTCGACCGGCAGGAGCGGTTCGGCGACGAGGTCGGCGGTGAACAGCTGCGCGGTCGCGAGCCCGCACGCGTACGGGAGCTCGGGCAGCGCGGCCGCGAGGGCGATCCCCGCGGCCAGCCCGACCGACGACTCCAGGGCGCTCGACACGACGACGGGCAGCTTGACGGCCTCGGCGAGCTCCAGGCACGCCCGGACGCCGCCGAGCGGCTGCACCTTGAGCACCATCACGTCTGCCGCGTGCGCGCGGGCCACGGCCAGCGGGTCCTGCGCGCGCCGGATCGACTCGTCGGCGGCGATCGGCACGTGGGTGCGCCGGCGCAGGGCCGCGAGGTCGTCGACGGTCGGTACGGGCTGCTCCGCGTACTCGAGCCCGCCCGCGGCGCGGTCGAGCGCGAACAACCGGGCGACGGCCGTGTCGACGTCCCACGCGGCGTTGGCGTCGATGCGGATCGCACCCGTCGGCCCGAGCGCGTCGCGCACGGCTTCGAGGCGGGCGATCTCGTCGGCCAGCGACTGCCCCGGCTCGGCGACCTTGACCTTCGCGGTCCGGCACCCGCCCGAGGCGGTCACGAGACGGTGCGCGGTGGCGGCGTCCACCGCGGGGATCGTGACGTTGACCGGGATGCTGTCGCGCACCGGCTCCGGGAACCCCACGTCAGCCGCCTCGCGCGCGGCCCGCCACCAGGCCAGGGACTCCTCGACGTCGTAGTCCCAGAACGGGCTGAACTCGCCCCAGCCCGCCTCCCCGCGGACCAGGACGCCGTCGCGGACCGTCAGCCCGCGGAACCTGGTCCGCAGCGGGACGGCCCAGACGTGCAGGTCAGCGGGCATGCCTCAACACTACGACCGCTCCCAGGCCGCCACGAGCAGGGCGTACGCGGTCGCCCGGACCGGGCGGTGCTCGGTCAGGGCACTCACCACGGCCCCGTCCACGATCGCGACGGTCACCGGGCCGCTGGTCGGTGCGCCGACGAGCGCCACGAGCCGCTCGACGGCGTCGTCCACCTCGCCTCGTCGGGCCGCGAACGCGCGGGCCAGTGCCGGGTCCCGCCCGGCGCCGAGCAGGTGCTCGTAGTGGCTGCGCACCTCGACGTCGTCGCCGGGCGGCAGGACGGCGTCGGCGACGAGAACGGCGGCGCGGTGCGGATCGTCGTCGACCGACTCCCCGCGGTGCTCCGCCGAGAGCGCGTGGGCCGCCCAAGCCTGCGCCAGCGCGCCACCCGCGGCCTCCGCGAGCTCGTCGAGACTCCCGAAGTAGTAGGTCGTGGCCGAGACCGAAGCGCCGGCCTCCTGCGCGACCCGGCGGTGGGTGAGCGCGCCGGGACCCTCGCGGAGCATGAGCGTCGCCGCGGCGCTCGCGAGGTCGGCCCGTCGGCGCGCGCCCTTGCCCGTCGTCCCGGCCGTCGTCGGCACCATCATCAATGGCCCCCGCCCGAGAGGTTGAGCCCCACCACGCCGGCGACGATGAGGACGAGCGAGACGATCTTGAGCACGGACACGGACTCGCCCATGTTCACGATCGCGAGGACCGCGGTCAGCGACGCGCCGATGCCGACCCAGACGCCGTAGGCGATGCCGACGGGCAGCGACTTGAGCGCCCAGGCGAGCCCGCCCATCGAGGCGACGAGCATGACGACGAAGAACACGCTCGGCCAGAGCTTGGTGAAGCCGTCGGACGCCTTGAGGCTCAGCGCCCAGCCTGCCTCGAGCATGCCGGACAGGACGAGAACGACCCAGGCCATGGTGATGCACCTCCGTGGGCCTGGCGTGGTCACAGGCCGCGAGCGTGTGCGCCGGGTGGCAGTCTCCGCCGTCGCGCCGCACGTTCTGGTACAAGTGTACCAAACAGTTAGGGTGGGTGCCGTGAACCTTCCGGCATCCGTCAGCGACACCTTCGACCCGACCCGGTGGCGGACCGTCGAGGGGTTCGAGGACCTCACCGACCTGACCTACCACCGCGGCGTCGCGCGCGGGCCCGAGGGCGCCGAGGGCGACCTGCCCGTCGTCCGCGTCGCGTTCGACCGGCCCGAGGTGCGCAACGCGTTCCGGCCGCACACCGTCGACGAGCTCTACCGGGTCCTCGACCACGCGCGCACCACGTCGACCGTCGGGACCGTGCTCCTGACCGGCAACGGCCCGGCACCGAAGGACGGCGTCTGGTCGTTCTGCTCCGGCGGCGACCAGCGCATCCGCGGCCGCGACGGCTACCGGTACGCCGAGGGCGAGACCTCCGAGGGCATCGACCCCGCACGCGCCGGCCGCCTGCACATCCTCGAGGTGCAGCGCCTGATCCGGACGATGCCGAAGGTCGTCGTGGCCCTGGTCAACGGCTGGGCCGCGGGCGGCGGGCACTCCCTGCACGTCGTCGCAGACCTGTCGATCGCGAGCCGCGAGCACGCCCGGTTCATGCAGACGGACGCGAACGTCGGGTCGTTCGACGGCGGGTACGGGTCAGCGCTGCTGGCCCGGCAGGTCGGCCAGAAGCGGGCCCGCGAGATCTTTTTCCTCGCCCGTGAGTACTCGGCCGAGCAGGCCCTGGCCTGGGGCGCGGTCAACGACGTGGTCGCCCACGACGAGCTCGAGGAGGCCGGGCTCGAGTACGCACGGATCATCGCGACCAAGTCGCCGCAGGCCATCAGGATGCTGAAGTTCGCGTTCAACCTCGCCGACGACGGCCTGGCCGGCCAGCAGGTGTTCGCCGGCGAGGCCACGCGGCTGGCGTACATGACCGACGAGGCGGTCGAGGGGCGAGACGCGTTCCTCCAGCGCCGCGAGCCCGACTGGTCGGGCTTCCCGTACGCCTACTGACGCCACGTCCGAGCGAGCGGTCGCCGGGCGACCGGCGACTCGGGCGCAGGCGAGCGAGCGATCGCCTGGGCGACCCGGGACTCGGCCGCGGCGGGTCAGTGACCGCTGACGGCCCAGCCGGCGAGGTCGACGACCGCGCCGAGGACGCCGGCCGCGGCCACGAGCAGGCCGACGAGGACGACGCCCGCGACAACGACCGCGCCCATCGACCGGACGTCGTGCTCGCGAGCCGAGGAGTGCGTGAGATCTGCCATGCCCCCAGGCTCGCCGCCGGGCAGGGGTCAGCACATCGGCCCGAGGTCGCGGACGGGAGGCCCCGGGGTCATCCCGCAGGCGGAGTCAGCTGGTGGCGACGGTCCCCGTGCCGAAGGGCACGAGCTCGACCCAGGTGTTCCCGGGGGCGAGCTCGGCAGGCGCACCGTTCTCGAGGAACACCCGCATCGGCGCCGCCTGGTTGTCCTTCTTCCAGGTCACCGGCACGATCTTGCCGCCGGTCGCGACGAACCCCTGGCCCGACCCGCTGAGCTCGTAGGTGGGCACCGGCACACCGCCCTGGGCCGCGTACCCGGTGGGTGGGTGACCGGCGACGATCGAGACGACGTTGACCGCCGACAGCCGGGCACCGCTGCGCGCGGAGGACGGCGTCGCACCCTCGGAGCGAAGCCAGGTGCCGCTGGCGGCGTCCCAGGTCCAGGTCGGGCTCGACGCGGGCGAGAGGTTGAACGACAGCGTGCCGGCCGGGGTCCCGACGAGGGCCGCGGCGGCGCGGTCGGCGCTGCGGGCGATGTCGAACTGCTCGGCGGGCGAGGCCTGGTGGTCGGCGTCCGCCTGGGCCCAGAACGTCGTCGGGGTGCCGTAGACGTTGTGCGGGGCCGCCCGGTCCTTGGTGCGGTACATGCCGGGGGCGCCGGCGTCGTGGCTGATCATCTGGATGCCGCTCTCGGCCACGAGCTGCAGGATGCCCGGCTGGCCTCCCGAGAACGCCAGCAGCCCGTGCATGGGCGCGAGGATCTGCGGGTCCATCGGACGCACCGACCGGATCGGCCCGACCTCGGCGGGCACCTGCGAGTGGAACACCGCGACGAGCCGGGACACGTCGAACTCGACGATCGTCTCCCAGACGACGTCGGCCTGCTCGAGGCCGGACTGCGGCCGCGCGACCGGGGTGTTCTCGATCTTCACGGCGAGTGCGGGCCGGACGGCGGGATCGCCGGGGATCCCGGTCAGCGGCCAGCGGGCCACGACGACCGGGGCGGGTGCGGCGGCCTTGGCCGGCGGGATCGTCGGACGGACCGTCACGGTGGTCGGGCTGGGCGCCGGTTCCTCCGGTGCCGGCGAGCTGCACGCCATGAGCGCGAGCAGTGCGCCGAGCGCCACGCCGACCGAACCGATACGCGTCCTGGACCTCATCCGACTCCCCCTGTCGCCGCCGTGCTCATGCTCAGGTTCCCACGCGCGCACGGCGCGACGCGGGAGCACAGGCCGGGGTCAGCTCATCGTGACCGAACCCGTGCTCGAGGGCACCAGCTCGATCCAGGTCACTCCGGGGGCCAGGGTCGCGGGCGAGCCGTCGGGCGCCGTCAGCGTGAGCACCTCGCCGATCGAGTTCTTGGTCCAGGTCACGGCGACGAACTTGCCGCCGCTGGACAGCGTGCCCTCGCCGGTGCCCTCCATCACGGTCTCGGGTACCGGGTTGCCCGCCGGGTCGACCGTGCCGGAGTTCACCAGCCGGACCGAGAGGGTGACGACGTTCGTCGCGCCGAGCCGCGCCCCGGAACGGACGACCGCCGGGGTGGCGCCCTCGGAGCGCAGGTAGGTGCCCGAGCCCGCGTCCCACGACCAGGTGGGCTTGGCGTAGCCGGACAGCTTCACGCTGATGGTCCCGGCCGGCGCGCCCGTGGCGATCGCCGTCGCGGACTCGGGCCTCTTGGCGAAGACGAACTGGGCCGGCGGTGCGGCGCTGTGCTCGGCGTTGGCCTGGTCCCAGAACGTCTGCGGGGTGCCGTAGACGTTGTGCGGGGCCGGGGCCACGCCCTTCTTGCGGTAGAAGCCGGCCGCACCGGCGTCCATGCTGATCGTCTGGATCCCGGCGGCCTGCAGCGCGTTCACGAAGCCCGCCTGGCCGCCGGAGAACGCGATGAGGCCGTGCATGGGCGCGATGATCGCGGGGTCCATCGGACGCACGGAGCGGATCGGTCCGACCTCGGTGGGCACCTTCGAGTGGTAGACGGCGACGAACCGGCTGATGCCGCCCTCGACGACCTCTTCCCAGACGTTGTCCGCCTCGTCCAGGCCGGTCTGCGGGCGGGCCTCGCCGGAGTTCTCGATCTTCACGGCGAGCGCGGGGCGCACCGGCATGTCGGTGGCGGCGACGCCGGTCAGCGGCCAGCGCGGCGGCACGACCGGCGCCGGTGGCGCGACCTTGGCGGGCTCGATGACGGCGCCCTGGGTGACGTCGGGGACCGGGCTGGGCGTGTCGGTCGACCCGCCGCTGCACGCGGCGAGGAGCGAGACCGTGCCCGCGAGCACGACGAGCAGCGCGGGCAGCCGGCGCGCGCGGATGGTGGCAGTGAACACGGGGAGCTCCTTCGGATCGGACCGCCGGACACTCTACGGGCCAATTCCGGGCCGGTCCGGGACCCAGGGCCCACGGGCGGGGCGCCTAGGCTGGACCGGTGAGCCGCCCCCTGCGCGACGTCCCCGCGCGGGCCGATCTCCTGCTGCCGGCGCTCGCCGCGGCCCTCGACGGCTCCGGCCCTGCCGTGGGAATCGGCCCCGACGACGTGGCCGACGAGGTCGCCCTGGTGGTCAGCACCTCGGGCTCGACGGGGGACCCGCGTGGCGTCCTGCTCTCGACGGCCGCGCTGCGCGCCTCGGCCACGGCCACCGCCGACCGCCTGGCCGGCCCGGGGCAGTGGCTCCTCGCGCTCCCGCTGCAGCACATCGCCGGGCTGCAGGTCCTGGTCCGCTCGGTGATCGCCGGCACGTCGCCCGTCGTCGTCCCCGACGGACCGTTCCGTCCCCCCTCCTTCGTCGCGACGACCTCCAGGCTCGGCCCCGGCCCCCGCTACACCTCGCTCGTGCCGACACAGCTGGTCCGCCTCCTCGACGATGCCGCGGGCACCGACGCCCTGCGCACGTTCGACGCGGTCCTCGTCGGCGGGGCCGCGACCGGCGCCGACCTGCTCGGGCGGGCACGCGCGGCGGGTGTCCGGGTGGTCACCACGTACGGCATGTCCGAGACGTGCGGGGGCTGCGTGTACGACGGCGTCCCGCTGGACGGGGTCACCGTGCGGCTCGACGACGAAGGTCGCGTGCTGCTGTCCGGCCCGGTGCTCGCGCTCGGCTACGCCGACGGCGTCCAGGAGCCGTTCGTGCACCTCGACGGCCGCCGGTGGATGCGCACCTCCGACCTCGGCACCTGGCTCGACGGCCGGCTGACGATCCTCGGCCGGGCCGACGACGTGCTGGTCAGCGGCGGCGCCAAGGTGTCGCCGCACGCGGTCGAGGCGGCGCTCGAACCCCTGGGCGAGGTGGTCGTGGTCGGGCTGCCCGACGACGAGTGGGGGCAGGTGGTCGTCGCCGTCGTCGTGCCTCGTCCTGGCACCACCCCGACGCTCGCGCAGGCCCGCGCCGCGGTCACCGAACGCCTGGGCGCGGCCCACGCCCCGCGCCACCTCGTGGTCACGGGTTCGCTCCCGCTGCGCGGGCCGGGCAAGATCGACCGTCGAGCCGCACAGCAGCTCGCGCACGAGCTGATCGAGAGGAACGACACGTGACCACTGCCAGCGACTGGGTGCAGGGCGCTCGACTGCGCACGCTGCCCGCCGCCGCCGCCCCGGTCCTGGTCGGCAGCGGCGCCGCGGCCCAGCTCGGCTCGTTCGACCTCGGGCGCGCCGCCCTGGCCCTGGGGGTGGCGCTGGCCCTGCAGGTGGGCGTCAACTACGCCAACGACTACTCCGACGGCATCCGCGGCACGGACGTGGACCGCGTCGGCCCGATGCGCCTGACCGCGTCGGGGACGGCCAGCCCCCGCTCGGTGAAGGCCGCGGCGTTCACCGCGTTCGGCGTCGCGGCGCTCCTCGGCCTCTGGCTCGTCTCGCTCACCGGCCAGTGGTGGCTGCTCGCCGTCGGCGCCGTCGCGATCCTGGCGGCGTGGGGGTACACGGGCGGTCGCCGGCCGTACGGCTACCGCGGGCTCGGCGAGGTCGGTGTCTTCACGTTCTTCGGGCTCGTCGCGGTGCTGGGCACCACCTACACGCAGGCCGACGAGCTGTCGTGGCCCGCGTGGGTCGGGGCGGTGGCCGTCGGCATGCTCGCGTGCGCGCTGCTCATGGCCAACAACCTGCGCGACGTGCCCACCGACGCGCTCGTCGGGAAGCGGACCCTGGCGGTGCGCCTGGGCGAGCACCGGTCCCGCCGCGTGTACGCCGCGCTCGTCGTGCTCCCCGTGCTGCTGGGCGGGATCGTCTGCGCGTTCGCCAACCCGTGGACGCTGATCGTCCTGCTGCTGCTCGCCCCGGCCGTCGCGCTGGCCGTGACGGTGCTGCTGGGCGCCCGCGGCCGGGCACTGGTCCCGGTGCTCATGTTCACCGGACTGCTCGAGCTGGCGTTCGGCGTCCTGCTGGGCGTCGGCCTCGCGCTCTAGGGCTCGCGCCGGGCGGCGTCGTCCGCCGCGTCCTCGACGAGCGCGTCCTCGTCCGGGGGCCGTCCCCGCTCCACCCGCGCCGCGATGTGCCGGGCGGCGGCGTCGCGCTGCCGGGTGAGCAGCACGTAGGAGAGTCCCCACGCCAGGAACGCCGCGACGATGGCCGCGAGCCAGGAGCGCATGCCGATCCACCACAGCGCGACGAAGCAGACGGCGAACAGCGCGAGGCGCATGAGCGAGAAGACGACGACGGGCACGGGTACCAGGGTAGGCCGGTCCGGGCAGCGGCCCGCCCCAGGGCGTCTAGGCTGGTGCGATGCGCAACCTCGTCGCCCTGGCGCTCATCGGCCTGGCGATCTACTGCCTCTTCGACATCCTGCGCAGCAACCGGGACGAGCGGGTCGGGGTGCACCCGCTGCTCTGGATCGTGCTCGTGCTGTTCGTCCCGCTGCTCGGCTCCCTCGTGTGGCTGGGCGTCCGCTGGTCCCGTCGCACCGCCTACGCGGAGATCTCCGACGCACCCCCGGCCAAGCGCACCGAGCGCCTGCGTTCCCCCGCGCCCGACGACGACCCGGACTTCCTGCGCCGGCTCGACGAGGAGCGGCGTCGCAACGACGGGCCCCCGGCCACCAGCTGAACCCCGCAGCACACATCAGGTCGCGCGTCTTGGTTCGAGAGAGCGCTCCCTGACCTTCGTGCTACGTCTTGACAGGCGAATTGTCCGGGTCGAGGGTGATCCCTCAGAGAGCGCTCCCTCGCGTTCTCCAGCCCGATCCCACCCTGTCAATGACGACCCTTGGGGGAAGCATGGCTCCCGTTCCACACCCCGTTGCAGGTGGCCGCTCAGTCGGCCGCCTCCTGATCGCCACCCTGGCCGCGCTCGCCGTGGTCCTCGGGCTGGCGGCCGTCCGCGCCGACCAGGCGCACGCCCTCAGTCCCGGCGTCGTCGTCCTGTCCCAGGGCAAGCCGACGACCGCGTCCTCCACCGAGAACGGCGGGACGCCCGCCGGCGCCGCGACCGACGGCAACACCGGCACCCGCTGGTCCAGCTCGTCCGCCGACAACCAGTGGATCCAGGTGGACCTCGGCTCCACGCAGTCGTTCTTCGAGATCGACCTCACCTGGGAGGCCGCCTACGCCTCCGCGTACACGATCCAGGTCTCCGACAACGGCACGACGTGGACCACCGTGCGCAACGGCACGGCGACCTCGGCCGCCAAGCAGTCGCTCGCGATCAACGGCTCCGGTCGCTACGTGCGCCTGACCGGCACGCAGCGGGCCACCGGCTACGGCATCTCGCTGTTCGAGCTCGAGGTCCTGGGCACCACCACGCCGCCGGCCAACCCGGTCCTGCTGTCGAAGGGCAGGCCCACGACGGCCTCGTCCGCCGAGTCCGCCGGCACGCCCGCGAGCGCCGCCACCGACGGCAACCTCGGCACCCGCTGGTCGAGCGCCTTCTCGGTCCCGCAGTGGATCCAGGTCGACCTCGGGGCGCCCAGCGCGCTGAGCCGGATCGACCTCACGTGGGAGGCGGCATACGCCACCGCCTTCCAGATCCAGTCCTCGCAGGACGGTTCGGCGTGGACCACGCTGTCATCGCAGACCGCGACGAGCAGCGCCAAGCAGTCGGTGCCGCTCTCGGGCACGGCTCGGTACGTGCGTCTGAACGCGACCGGACGAGCCACGGGCTACGGCGTCTCGCTGTGGGAGCTCGAGGTGTTCGGCACGACCGACGGCACCACGCCGCCCGTCGACCCCGGCACGCCGGTGCTGCTCAGCTACAAGAAGCCCGGGGCCGCGTCGTCCAGCCAGGACGACGGCACCTGCTACCAGTGCACCCCGGACAAGGCGCTCGACTACGACGCCGCCTCGCGCTGGGCGTCCGCCAACCCGGCCGGCTGGGTCGACCCGGGCTGGATCCAGGTCGACCTCGGCGCGACGGCGCACGTCTCGAAAGTCGTCCTGCAGTGGGACCCCGCGTACGCGACGGGCTACCAGGTGCAGGTCTCGGCCAACGGAACCGCGTGGACGACGATCTACACGACGACCACGGGCAAGGGCCTCAAGGAGACGCTGAACGTCGCCGGTGACGGCCGCTACGTGCGGCTCAACCTCACCAAGCGCAGCGGCCCCTACGGCTACTCGCTGTACGGCTTCGACGTCTACGGCACCGGCGGCAACCCCGTCCAGCCGCCCACGTCGAACGTCCCGCCGCCCAACTTCACGCGCCTCGCGTTCAGCGACGACTTCTCGGGTGCGGCCGGCAGCACGCCGGACGCGTCGAAGTGGACGATCGACCCCGGCACCGGGCAGAACGGTGAGCAGCAGTACTACACGCCGACCGGCAACCTGAACATGGACGGTCAGGGCCACCTGGTCATCCAGGCGCGCAAGGAGACGGCGGGCGGCCGCAGCTACACGTCGGGCCGCATGAACACGACCAACAAGTTCATGTTCACCTACGGCCGCGTCGAGGCGCGGATCAAGGTGCCGACGGGCCAGGGCTACTGGCCGGCGTTCTGGATGATGGGCGCCGACTTCCTCACGGGCCGCCCATGGCCGTACAACGGCGAGGTCGACATCATGGAGGTCCTCGGCAAGGACACCACGACGTCGTACTCGACGCTGCACGCCCCGGCGTACAACGGCGCCGGCGGCTACGGCGGCTCGTACAAGCTGCCCGACGGGTCGCCGCTGTCCAACGACTTCCACACCTGGGCGGCGGAGTGGGACGCGAGCGGCATCCGCTACTTCCTCGACAACCGCCTGGTGTTCACGGCCGACAAGGCCACCGTGGAGTCGACCCGAGGACCGTGGATCTACGACCACGACTTCTACATGATCCTCAACCTCGCGGTGGGCGGTGACTGGCCCGGTCCGGTCGACGCGACCACGCCGTTCCCCGCGCAGATGCTCGTGGACTACGTGCGGGTGTACCGCTGACGTCCTGCGGCGGGGCCGGTCACGGCCCCGCCGCAGCCAGTGCTAGGAATGGACCCATGACCAGCAGGCCGGGCCCCTCCACCATCGAGGAGGTGGCCCGTCGGGCCGGGGTCTCGCGCTCGACGGTGTCCCGGGTGCTCAACGGCGTCGCGACGGTCGACCCCAAGATGCGGCGCGCGGTCGACGAGGCCGTCCGGGTCACCGGCTACGTGCCCAACCTGGCGGCTCGGTCGCTGGTCACCCGTCGCACCAACTCGGTGGCCCTGGTGATCTCCGAGCCGGCCTCGGGGATCGCCGGCGCCGAGTTCCTGCAGCGCATCTTCTCCGACCCCTACTTCGGCCGCGTCACGGCCGGGGCCCAGCAGGTCCTGCGCGCCACGGGCGTCCACCTGGTCGTCGTCCCGGCCGACCGCGAGGCGCACGACTTCGTGCTCAGCTACCTGCGCCAGGGGCACGTCGACGGGGTGCTGTTCCTGTCGGGTGGCGACGAGACCGGGCTGCCGTCCGCGCTCTACGAGATGAACGTCCCCGTCGTGCTCTCCCACCAGCCCACGGCCGCGCTCCCCGTGAGCTGGGTGGACGCCGACCAGACGATCGGCGGGCGGCTGGCCGCGGAGCACCTCGCCCGCCTGGGCCGGCGTCGGGCAGTGGTGCTCGCCGGCCCGGCGGAGCTGGCAGCCGCACGCGAGCGGCTCACCGGGTTCCGGGAGGCGGCCGCCGCGCGGGGGATCGCCGTCACGGTGGTGCCCGGCGACTTCTCCGCCCGCAGCGGCACCGCGGGCGGGCGCACGATCCTGGCCGCGCACCCGGGCACCGACGCGGTCTTCGCGGCGAACGACCTGGTGGCGGAGGCCCTCGTGCGCGTGCTGGTGGACGCGGGCCTGCGGGTGCCGCAGGACGTCGCCGTCGTGGGGTTCGACGACAGCACGACGGCCACCGACGCGGTCCCCGCCCTGACGACGGTCCGTCAGCCGGTGGAGGACATGGCCGGCGAGATGGCCCGCCTGCTCCTGGACCGCATCCGCACGCCGGACCAGCCTCCGCGCGGCGTCATGTTCACGCCGACCCTCGTCGTGCGAGAGACGGCCTGAGGGCTCAGAGCCCCGAGTACGAGTGCTTGCCGGTGACCACGAGGTTCACGACGGTGAAGTTCATGAGCACCACCGCATAGCCGACGAAGACGAAGTACGACGCCCGACGCCCGCTCCAGCCGCGCGTCGTCCGCGCGTGCAGGTAGGCCGCGTAGACCACCCAGGCGACGAACGTGCCGACCTCCTTGGGGTCCCACCCCCAGTACCGGCCCCAGGCGTGCTCGGCCCAGACCGCCCCGCCGATGAGCGTGAAGGTCCACAGGACGAACGCGACGGCGTTGAGCCGGAAGGACATCGCCTCGAGGTCGCGGCCGCTGGGCACCTGCTCCAGCCAGCTGAACCGCCGACCCGTGAGCGTCGTCCGCACGCGGCCCGCGTTCTCGACGCGGCCCTCCTCGCGGTAGCTCTTGAGCACCTGGAGCACCGACGTGCCGAACGCGACCGTGAAGATGCCGGTCGCCGCGATCGCGACGCCGACGTGCAGCACGAGCCAGTAGCTCTGCAGGGCGGGCTGGACCTGGTCGGCCTGGATGTAGAACCAGTTCAGTGCGACGACGAGCGCCACGACCGACAGTCCCATGACGAGCACTGACAGGAACGCGATGATCCGGCGACGCTGGACGACCGCGAGGATCAGGGTGGCCCAGAACACCGCGACGAGCGTGAACTCGTACATGTTCGCGGTGGGCCAGCGGCCGGCCGCGATGCCTCGCAGCACGATGGCGCCGAGCAGGACCGCGATGCCGAGCCAGTGCGTCGAGCGGGCGATGCCCTCGGCGCGGACGGACCGCCCGGGTGCGCGCTGCTCGGCGGAGCCGGCGGCCGCGGAGACCGGGCCCCCACCCGCGGCGACGAGGGCCGGCTGGGCGACGCGCTGCGACCGGTCAGCGATGCGCGCGAGGTCCACCGAGTACGCGACGAGCGCCACGGTGAAGGCGGTGGCGGCGGCCCAGACGAGCAAGGTGCTCAGGTCACCGGTGTCCATGGTTTCCCTCTCGGTCGGAAGGTCTCGCCAGCGTCGCCGCGAGCACCCGGTCCAGCTCGGGCTGCAGCCCGACGTCGTCTCCGCGCGCGAGGCCCGCGGCGGTCACTACTGTACGGCCGGAGTCCTCGTCATGGCCGGGCGCGAACCTCAGCCAGACCCGGCGACGGGGCGCGAACAGCGAGGTCGCGAGCCCGGCGAACGCCAGGAGCGCGAACACCAGGACGAACACGAGCGCGGGGTCGTGCCGCAGGTCGAGCGCCACGAACCGCTTGATCCCGTTGAACGTCAGCGTGCCCAGTCCGTCGGGCAGCTCCACGGTCTCGCCGGGCTTCACCACGAGGATCACCGGGTCGCCGGCCGCGTCCGTGACCTGCGTCATGCGGGCCTCGTCGAGCTCGTACACGTTCTGCGGGACCCCGGTGTCGAGCCCGAGGTTTCCCTTCCAGACGTTCAGCACGAGGATCGGGTCGTTCGGCTCCGGGAACTGCGAGACGTAGGCGGGCCCGTTGGGGGTCTGCACCGTCTTCTTCGTCGGCAGCAGGAACCCGATGAGGCCGATCTGGTCCTGCCCGTTCGTGACGTCCGGGACCTTGATGACGCCCTTGGACGTGTACACCTGGTCCTGCGGGAGGAACGGCGTCGGACCGTCACTGACCACCGCGCCGGCGGCGTCGTGGATCGTGATGTCCGGCGCGTAGCCGTTGCCCTGCAGGTAGACCTTCGCGCCGCCCGCGTCGAGCGGGTGGTTGACCTTGATCGTCTTGGCCTGGGGATCCTCGCCGGGCTCCGTCAGGGTCACGTGGGCGGTGAAGTCGCGCGACGCGAGCGTCTGGGGGTCGAACCGGGACTCGAAGTCGTCGAGCTTGAGCGTGAACGGGACCAGGCTGCTCGGCGAGTACGCGGTGCCGCGCTCGAACGTGTCGTAGGCGCCCTGCGAGTTGGCGAAGCCCGAGCCCTGCACCACGATCATCTGCCCGCGGTAGTGCAGCACCTGGCCGGTGGCCACCGAGATGAGCAGGCCGACGAGGGCCAGGTGGAACACGAGGTTGCCGGTCTCGCGCAGGTACCCGCGCTCCCCCGCCACCGACCACGTGCCGTCGCCCTCGTCGCGCGCCTCGACCCGGTAGGTGGGCACGAACGGCAGCCAGCGCCAGCCGCGGCGCAGCACGGTGGTCGCCGTGCTCGACAGTGCCTGCGGGGTCTCGTCGGAAAGGCCCGTGCCCTGGGCCGGGAACCGCCCGAACCGGCGGGGCGCGCGCGGTGGCCGGCCCCGCACGCCCGCCAGGTGCACCTTGGTGCGCGGCAGGATGCAGCCGACCAGCGAGACGAACAGCAGCAGGTAGATCGCGCTGAACCAGACCGAGGAGTAGACGTTGAACGCGCCGAGGCGGTCGAGGACCGGGCCGAGCGTCGGGTGGTTCGTCAGGTAGGCGACGACCTTCTCGGGGCTCTGCGCGCGCTGCGGCCAGACGGTGCCGGGGACCGCCGCGACCGCGAGCAGCATGAGCAGCAGCAGGGCCACGCGCATGCTGGTGAGCTGCCGCCAGGCCCAGCGCAGCCAGCCGGTCAGGCCGATGCCCTGCACGACCGGCTTCTGCTCGGCCGGCTCGGTGGGCTCGGTGAAGACGTCGGAGATGCCCTCGGGGCGGTACTGGCTCACGTCACACCACCGGCACGAACGGGTCGTTGCCGGACACGAGCCCCTGCAGCCACGCGGCCCACTGGCCCCAGACGCCGGTGACGAGCGCGATGCCGAGCACGATGAGCATCCCGCCTCCGAGGCGCATGATCGCCAGGCGGTGCCGGCGCAGGAACGCCAGGGCCTTGGCGCTGCGCTCGACGCTGAACGCGACGAGGAGGAACGGCAGCCCGAGCCCCAGGCAGAACGCGACCGCCAGGACCCCGCCGCGGCCCGCGGTGCCGCCGTCGAGCGACAGGGCGATGATCGCGGCGAGCGTCGGGCCGATGCAGGGCGCCCAGCCGAGGCCGAACGTGATGCCCAGCAGCGGCGCGCCCCACAGGCCGGCGCGCGGGGCGAGGTGGACGCGGCGCTCGTTCTGCAGGAACGGGATGAACCCGAGGAACGCCAGGCCCATGACGATGACGACGACCCCGAGCACCCGCATGATCGTGTCCTGGTACTCCAGGAGGAACCCGCCGAGCGACCCCGCGAGCACGCCGAGCACCACGTACACGGCCGTGAACCCGGCGATGAACAGCGAGACGCCGAGCATCAGGCGGCTGCGCTGGGGCGTGGGCACAGGCGCGCCGATCGGGCGGCTCCCGGCGGCGCCGGTCATCCCCCCGAGGTAGCCCAGGTACGCCGGGACGAGCGGCAGGACGCACGGCGACGCGAACGAGACCAGCCCGGCGAGCAGCGCGACCGGGATCGCGAGCAGCAGAGACCCGGAGATGATCGCCTGGCCGAAGGCGTCACCGGCGTCCGCGAGCACGCTCACTGGGGCGTCGCAGCCGGCTCGGCCACCAGCTCGTCGATCATCGAGCGCAGGGTCGAGGGGTCGACGACGCCCAGGATCCGGCCGGCCACCAGGCCGTTGCGGTCCAGCACGACCGTCGTCGGCACGGCGTTGATCGGGACGACCCCCTCGAGCGCGGCGACGGCGGAGCCGTCCTCGTCGTGGATGCTCGGGTAGGGCACGTCGTGGGCGGCCTGGAAGGCCTGCGCGGTGCCGGTGGCGTCGGTGTGGTTGATGCCGAGGACGTGCACGCCCTTCGAGGCGTAGTCGTCGGCGACGGCGGCCAGGTCCGGCGCCTCGGCGCGGCACGGCGGGCAGTTGGCGTACCAGGTGTTGAGCACGACGACGTCGCCGAGCCAGCTCGTGACGTCCTGCGTGGCGCCCTCGTAGTCGGTGCCGCTGAGCGTCACGGGGCCCTCGCGGTCGGCGGCCACCCAGGTGCGGGTGCTGCCGTCGCCGGACTGGTAGCCCTGCTGCGCGACGTCGCTGTCGTTGGTCGCGGGACCGCACCCCGCGAGGAGGAGCAGTCCCGTCACCAGGGCGCCCGCGAGCCGTACGCGCACGTCAGGCCCCCGCGACGGTCTTGGTCCCGGGCAGCAGCGCGGCGGCGGGCTCGCTGTAGCCGATGCCGACGAGGGTGTCGCCCTCGTAGCGCAGGCTGGTCAGGGACGCGACGGAGCACTGACGCCGGCGGGGGTCGTGCCACAGGCGGCGGTTCTCGAGCGCGAGGCGCGTGACCCAGACCGGCAGCTGGTGGCTGACGAGCACGGCCTCGTGCCCGCGCGCGAGCACGAGCGCGTCCGCGACGGCACCGAGCATGCGCTCGACCTGCTCGGCGTACGGCTCGCCCCAGGACGGGCGGAACGGGTTGCGCAGGTACGGCCAGTGCTCGGGGTGGCGCAGCGAGCCGTCGCCGACCCCGAACTTCATGCCCTCGAAGTGGTTGCCCGCCTCGATGATGCGGGGCTCGGTCGAGATGTCGACCCCGAACGCCTCGGCGATCGGGGTCGCCGTCTCCTGCGCGCGCTGCAGCGGCGAGGCGATGACGGCGACGACGTCGCGGCGCGGCGGAGGGGCGGCCGCGGTCGCGCCCTTGAGCCGGCGCTCACCCCCGCGGGCACCGCTCGCCGTGCCCGCGAGGTGCGCGGCGACCGTCTCGGCCATGGCGACGCCGCGCTCGGACAGGCGGTAGCCGGGCAGCCGGCCGTAGAGCACACCCTCGGGGTTGTGCACCTCGCCGTGCCTCATCAGGTGGATCGTGGTGGCGACCATGGGGTCAGTCTCGCAAACACTCCTGTGCACTCAGCACGCGTCGAGGCTCTCCACGGCGTGACACGCGCCACCCGTCAGGTGCAGGCGCACCGTCTCCATGGCGTCACCGAGTGCTGCGAACTGCTCCGGGGTGAGCACGTCGACCAGGTGGTCGCGCACCGACTGGACGTGCCCGGGGGCCGCCGCGACGAGCGTCTCCCACCCCTTGTCGGTCATCGTCGCGTTCACGCCGCGGGCGTCGGACTCGCACGGGACGCGGGCGACGAGGCCCGACTCCTCCATGCGGCGGATCGTGTGCGTGAGCCGGCTGCGGGAGTGCGCGACGTTGTCGGCGAGCTGCGCCATCCGCAGCGTGCGCCCGGGCGCCTCGGAGAGCCGCACGAGCACCTCGTACTCGTGCGTGGACAGGCCGGACTGCGCGTCGAGCTCGTGCTCGAGCGCTCCGAGCAGTCGGGCGACGCCCTGGCGGAACGAGCGCCAGTGCTCCTGCTGCTCTGCGGTCAGCCAGACGACGGTCTCAGCCGTCGCCGTCACAGGCTCTGTGCTCGTGCTCACAACACGCTTCCTCGTCTCGGGGTTGCAGGGGGAACGCAAGTGTAGTACAACTTTGAACTAACGGATTAGTTGATCGTTCAACATCTTGAGGAGCACGTCATGAGCGCCACCACCACGACCGCACTGCCCACGGGCCTGACCGCCGGCACCTGGGCCATCGACCTCTCCCACACCGAGGCGAGCTTCACCGTCCGCCACGCGGGCATCTCCAAGGTCCGCGGCACCGTCGCGGTGACCGAGGGCACCATCACGGTCGGCGAGCACCTCGAGGCCACCTCGGTCTCGGTCACGCTCGACCCCTCCACCGTGTCCACGGGCGACGCCAACCGCGACGGCCACCTCAAGAGCGGCGACTTCTTCGACGTCGAGCAGTTCGGCCTGTGGACCTTCGTCTCCACCGGCGTCCGCGAAGAGGGCAAGAAGCACGTCATCGTCGGCGACCTGACCATCCACGGCGTCACGCAGTCCGTCGAGCTCGACACCGAGTTCAACGGCACCGCGGTGGACCCGTTCGGCAACACGCGTGCGGGCTTCGAGGCCACCGTCGCGATCTCGCGCAAGGACTTCGGCCTGACCTGGAACGCGGCCCTCGAGGCCGGCGGCGTCCTGGTCGGCGACAAGGTCACCATCGCGCTCGACGTGTCGGCCATCAAGGGCTGACCTCCTCCCGCGCACGACGACAGCCGGTGTCCCCCTCGGGGGGCACCGGCTGTTCTCATGCCGAGTCCCCCAGGCCCGCGCGGCGGCGGTCGTGGAACGCGAGGATCTGCAGCTCGGAGGCGACGTCGACGGCGCGCAGGTCCACGTGGTCCGGCACCCGCAGCGCCCGCGGTGCGAACGTGAGGATCCCGACCACGCCGGCCTCCACCAGGGCGTCGCACACCGCCTGCGCACTGGCCGCCGGGGTCGCGATGATGCCGATGGTCGCGTCCGTGCTCCGGACCAGGTCCGCCAGGCCCTCCCAGGGCTGCACGACGAGCCCCGACACGGACGTGCCGACGACGCCCGGGTCGGTGTCCACCAGCCCGACGACCGCGAAGCCGCGCTCCGCGAACACCGAGTAGCTGGCCAGCGCGTGCCCCAGGTTCCCGATGCCGACGATGACCACGCGCCGCTGCGTCGTCAGGCCCAGCACCACGCCGATCTGCTCGGACAGGTGCGCCACGTTGTACCCCACCCCCCGCCGACCGTAGGAGCCGAGGAACGACAGGTCCTTGCGCAGCTGAGCCGGGGTGACACCGGCCGCGCCCGCGAGCTCGTCCGACGAGGTCGTGACGACGCCCTCGAGCCCCTGCAGCGCCCGCAGGTACCCGGGCAGCCGCGCGACGGTCGCCGGCGGCACCTCCCGGGCAGCACTCGTCGCGCGGACTCTCGGCGTCGTCCGAGGCTCCGTCCGTTGCGTGTCCACATCGACCCCCGCGACAGCACTGTCGACCCGTCAGGGCCTGATCCTGTCCGTCAGGGTAGGGGTCAGGACGCGGCTGCCGTAAGGGTTCGCCGCAGACGCGCGGCATCGATCCGCCAGTACCCCTGCTGGACGCCGTCGACCTCGACCACCGGGATCAGCTCGCCCAGCTCGTCGACCAGGTCCCGGCCCTCGTACGGACCGGCCTCGATGTCGACCTCCGCCCACGCCGTCCCGGTCTCCTCGCACACCGCGCGGACCACCTCGCGGGCGTCGTCGCAGAGGTGGCAGCCGGTACGGCCGTAGAGGAGGACCCTCGTGTTCGCCATGCGTTCACGGTACCGACCTGGGTCGTGCGCACCGGCACAGGGTCCGTCGTTAGAGTGGAAGCGTGCGTCCGGCCCCCGAGAGCCCCGTCGCCCCGGCCCCCGTCCCGCGGGAGCCCGGGGCCAGCCCGGACGGACCACGCACCGGCGCGTTCTTCGACGTGGACAACACGATCATCCGCGGGGCGAGCGCGTTCCACCTGGCCAAGGGCCTGTACCTGCGGGGGTTCTTCCGCAAGCGCGACCTGCTGCGGTTCGGCCTGCACCAGTTCCGCTACCTGACGTTCGGCGAGAACAAGCAGCAGATCGACGAGGTTCGCCAGCGCGCGCTCGAGATCATGACCGGCCACTCGGTCGCCGAGGTCACGGCCATCGCCGAGGACGTCTACGACGAGGTCCTGCTGCTGCGCATCTACCCCGGCACCCAGAAGCTTCTCGACGAGCACATCGCGGCGGGCCACTCCGTCTGGCTCGTCACGGCCACCCCGCGCGAGATCGGCGACATCATCGCCCGGCGCCTCGGCGCGACCGGCGCCCTCGGCACCATCGCCGAGCACAAGGACGGCTACTACACCGGCCGCCTGGTCGGGGACATGCTGCACGGCCGCGCCAAGGCCGAGGCGGTCCGGGCGCTCGCGTCGAGCAACGGCATCGACCTGGCCGAGTCCTACGCCTACGGCGACTCCACCAACGACGTGCCGATCCTGTCCGAGGTCGGGTTCCCCTGCGCGATCAACCCGGACCGTCGTCTGCGTCGGCACGCCGCGCTCGTCGGCTGGCCCGTCCGCGAGTTCCGCACGCGGCGTCGCAACACCCGGCGCGGCACCGCCGTCGTCAGCGCCGCCGGTCTGGCCTGGGCGTTCGGACTCGTCGCCCGCAACGTCCTGCGCACCTGGCGGGGGTCGCACGACTCATGATCGTCCGCCCCGCGCGTCCGCACGACGTCCCCCCGCTCTCCGCCCTCGCGGCCCTGACGTTCCCGCTCGCCTGCCCGCCGGGCTCCACGGCGCAGGACCAGCAGGCGTTCATCGACGCCGTGCTCTCCCCCGCGCAGTTCACGTCGTACCTGGCCGCGCCGGACCGTGCCGTCCTGGTGGCCGACGACGACGGTGAGCTCGTCGGCTACACGATGCTCGTCTTCACCGCGCCCACCGACCCCGAGGTCGTGGCGTCCCTGACCCTCGTGCCGAGCGTCGAGCTGTCGAAGTGCTACGTCCACCCCTCGCACCACGGCGCGGGCATCGCGCACGCCCTCATGGCGTCGTCGCTCGACGTCGCCCGTGCTCGCGACGCCGCCGGCATGTGGCTCGGCGTCAACCAGCAGAACGGTCGGGCACGCGCGTTCTACGAGCGGTCCGGCTTCGCCGTCGTCGGCACCAAGCACTTCACGGTCGGTACCCGCGTCGAGGACGACTACGTCCTCGAGCGCCCCGTGTGAGCGCCGCCCACACCCTCGTCGCGCCACCCGGTCCACCGGCCACGCCGCCCGCACCCGTGCGCACCCCGCGCCGCCCGCCCCCGCCCTCGCCGTCGCCCTCCACCCGACGAGGTAGTGAGTTTCCGGCGACGTAGTGAGTCGCAACTGACGACTTCGTCGGAAACGCACTACCTCGCGCGAGTGAGGGGGCACGCGGGGGCGAGGGCTGCGGGCGCGCGAGAGAGGGGCGGCGCGAGCGAAGGGGGCTGACCTGCGCACCGGGTCGTGGCGCACCGTGTCCGGGCACAACAAAACGGGCCCGGCGTCGGCCGAGCCCGTCGTGCTGCGTCCTACGCCGGGTCGCCCCGGCGCGGGGTCACTTCTTGTTGCGGCGCTGGTGGCGCGTCTTGCGAAGAAGCTTGCGGTGCTTCTTCTTGGCCATCCGCTTGCGGCGCTTCTTGATGACGGAACCCATGGGTCCTCACTTCGCTTCCGGGTGGAGGCCCGGCGGACGGGCCGTGCCTGCTGGTGGTCGATCGATGCGCGTGCAATGCCGGTGCAACCGAGTCGTCCACGCACGCAGAAAGTCCGAGGCTCTACCTTACGCGATCTTCAGGGCCCACCGCGACGCGCGGTCGAACTCAGGAGCTGCGACGGTCCTCGTCGGCGACAGGAGCCTCGACGGGGAGCGACGTGGCCAGGTAGTGGTCCAGGGCGTCCTGCGGGACGCGGAAGGACCGGCCGACGCGGACGCCGGGCATCTCGCCCGAGTGCAGCAGGCGGTAGACGGTCATCTTGGAGACGCGCATGATCTCAGCCACCTCGAGCACCGTCAGGTACCGGGTGCGGGCCGGCTGCTCGCTCATGCGGTCATGTCTCCTTCTAGGCCCTGCGACGTGCGCGGTCGCACGTCCACCGGAGGACGCCTGGTCAGCGTAGTGGCGCGTGGGACTGGAGTGAAAGGGGGGACGCGTGGGACTCGCTCGTGCGGCCCAGCGCCTCAGTCGTGCTCGGGATCGAGACCCAGCAGCGGGAAGACGGCCGCCCGGGTGGCGCGGATGGCGCGGTCGACGTCGTCGCCGGGGTCGTAGCCCGACGACCAAGGGCTGAACCGGGCGTCGCGGCCGTCCGTCATGACGTCCGGCCCCTGTCGGCCGTACCGCTCCTGGACGAGCGTGCGCCAGCTCGCCGGCACCACCGTGGCCGGGTCGATCGGCTGGTGGGTGGCGATGCCGAGCAGGTGGGTCCACGACCGCGGCACCACGTCGACGACGGCGTACCCGCCGCCGCCGAGCGCGACCCACCGACCGCCGGCAACCTCGTGCGCGAGCCCGTGCAGGATCTCCGCGGCCCGGCGCTGGCCGTCGAGGCTGACCCGAAGATGGGTCAGCGGGTCGAGCACGTGCGTGTCGCAGCCGTGCTGGGTGACCAGGACGTCGGGGGCGAACGCGCGCACGACCGCGGGGACCACGGCGTCGATCGCGCGCAGCCAGCCCGCGTCGCCCGTGCCGGAGGGCAGCGCGATGTTCACCGCCGTGCCGTCGGCGCCGCCCGTCTCCCGCGGGTGGCCCGTGCCCGGGAAGAGCGCCTGGCCCGTCTCGTGGATGGAGACCGTGAGCACGCGCGGCTCGTCCCAGAACACCTGCTGGACGCCGTCGCCGTGGTGCGCGTCGACGTCGACGTAAGCGACCCGCTCGGCGCCCGCGTCGAGGAGGGCGCGGATCGCGACGGCGGCGTCGTTGTAGACGCAGAAGCCCGACGCGGCGGCGGGCATGGCGTGGTGCAGCCCGCCCGTGACGTTGACCGCGTGGACCGCGCGGCCCTCCCAGACGGCCAGCGCCGAGTCGACCGAGCCCTGCACGACGCGCGCCGTGGCCGCGTGCATGTCCGGGAAGATCGGGTCGTCCGTGGTGCCCAGCCCGCGGTCGAGGTCGACCACGCCGTCGGTCGCGGCCAGGTGCACCGCGGCGATGTAGGCGCGATCGTGCACGGTCGCGAGCAGGTCGTCGGTGGCGACGGCCGCGTCGGCCAGCTCGACGTCGGGTGCGTCGAACAGGCCGAGGTCCTGGGCCAGCCGGATCGTCAGGTCCAGCCGCTCGGACGTCATCGGGTGCCCCTGCCCGAAGTCGTACGCGAGCATGTCCCGCGACCAGACCACGCGCACCGGACCGGTGAGGGGCTGCTCCGTCATGCGCCCACCGTCGCACCCGTCCGGGCCGGTGTCGATTCCGCCGGAGGCTGTGTCGGCTCGGTCCCGGCGCCGCGCGCGTGCCAGAGTGAGCCCGTTCGGGTGCGGAGCGGGAGGTTCGATGGCGCGGGGTGGACCCGGCGTGGCGTGGCGGGCGCGCGAGTACGTCGACCGCTCGGCTCGTCATTCCCCGGCTCGGCTCGCGCTCGGCGTGTTCGCGCTGGTCATCTCCATCTTCACGGTCCTGCTCTCGACGCCGTGGGCGACTGCGGGCGGTCGGCGCGCTCCGTTCGTCGACGCGTTCTTCACCGCGACCTCGGCCAGCACCGTCACCGGACTGGTGGTCGTCCCGACGGGCTCGTACTGGTCGACCACGGGCCAGGTCGTGATCCTCGTCGCGATCCAGGTGGGTGGCCTCGGCGTCATGACCCTGGCCTCGCTGCTCGGCATGGCCGTCTCGCGTCGCATCGGCCTGACGCAGCGGCTCCTCGTGTCGTCGGAGACCAAGGAGACCCGTCTCGGCGAGGTCGGCTCCCTGATCCGCACCGTCATCATCACGTCGCTGACGCTCGAGGCGTTCATCGCGGTCGTCCTGTTCCCGCGGTTCCTCATCTACGACGAGTCGGTGGGGCAGGCCGCGTGGCACTCGGTCTTCTACGCGATCTCGTCGTTCAACAACGCCGGCTTCATCCCGACGACGTACGGCCTGGACCCGTTCGTCTCCGACTGGTGGGTCCTGCTGCCGATCATCATCGGCGTGTTCATCGGCTCGCTCGGGTTCCCGGTGATCCTCAACGTCGCCCGGCACCTGCGCGAGCCGCGGCGCTGGAGCCTGCACTCCAAGCTCACGATCACGACGAGCCTCGCGCTGGTCGTCGTCGGGGCTCTCCTCATCGCCGCGTTCGAGTGGACCAACCCCGAGACCTTCAAGCCGTTGGACTTCAGCGGGACGACCCTCGCGGCGCTGTTCGCCGGGGTCATGCCACGCTCCGGCGGCTTCTCGACGGTCAACGTCGGCGACATGCACGAGGCCACCTGGCTGGTCAACGACGCCCTCATGTTCGTCGGTGGAGGCTCGGCCTCGACCGCCGGCGGCATCAAGGTGACCACGCTGGCCGTCATGCTCCTGGCGATCCTCGCCGAGGGGCGCGGCGACAAGGACGTCGAGGCGTACGGTCGGCGCATCCCGCGCGAGGCGCTCCAGGTCGCCATCGCGGTCACCATGGTCTCGGCGACGTTCGTGCTCGTCGCGTCGCTGCTCCTGCTCTCCATGACCAACCTGGCGCTCGACCAGGTGCTCTTCGAGGTGATCTCCGCGTTCGCGACCTGCGGGTTGTCCACCGGGATCACACCTGACCTGCCAGATCAGGCCAAGTACGTGCTCGCTGTGCTCATGTTCATCGGCCGAACGGGCACGATGACGCTTGCGGCCGCGCTCGCGCTGCGCAACCGTCGTCGGGTCATCCGGCTACCGGAAGAGAGGCCGATCATTGGCTGACAGATTCGGCGACCTGTCCAAGGGGTCGCAGAACGCACCGCGCGCGCCGAAGAAGGACTCCGGCGTGCTCGTCATCGGGCTCGGCCGGTTCGGGTCCGCCATCGCCGCGACCCTCGACCGGCTCGGGCAGGACGTGCTCGCCGTCGAGCGCAACCCCGAGCTCGTCGCGCAGTGGGCCGGACGGATCGCGCTCGTCGAGGCG
The DNA here is from genome assembly GCF_056402515.1 of Cellulomonas sp. P4_A2. Taxonomy (NCBI): domain Bacteria; kingdom Bacillati; phylum Actinomycetota; class Actinomycetes; order Micrococcales; family Cellulomonadaceae; genus Cellulomonas; species Cellulomonas sp. P4_A2. The sequence continues at coordinate 74,582 of NZ_JBFUHG010000019.1, read as the reverse complement.
GACGCCGCCAACCCGGACGCGCTCGAGCAGCTCGGTGCCCGCGAGTTCCCGGTGGCCGTCGTCGGTGTCGGGTCCTACCTCGAGGCGTCCGTGCTCATCACGGGCAACCTCGTCGACATCGGGGTGCCGCAGATCTGGGCCAAGGCCGTCAGCAACGAGCACGCCCGCATCCTGCAGCGGATCGGCGCCCACCACGTGGTGCTGCCCGAGGCCGACGCCGGCGCACGCGTGGCCCACCTGGTGTCCGGCAAGCTGCTCGACTACATCGAGGTCGAGGACGGGTTCACCATCGTGAAGATGCGGCCGCCCAAGGAGACCCAGGGGTTCACGCTCGCGCAGTCCAAGGTGCGCGAGCGGTACGGCGTGACGGTGGTCGGCGTGAAGAGCCCCGGGCTCGACTTCGTCTACGCGACGCCGCAGACGCGCCTCTCGTCGAACGACCTGATCATCGTCTCGGGCCACGCCGACCTGCTGGAGCGCTTCGCCGCCCGGCCGTGACGGCGGCTCGTCGGGCCCGCTACTGGGTGGACTCGACGATCACCGCGCGCAGCCGCTCACAGACCGCCTGATCGCCGGCGAGGTCCACCGCGTCCTCGGACGAACGGCCCCACAGCCAGAGGTCGAGGTCCCACGCGGTCCCGCTCACGGTCGCGGCGACGTCGCCGGCGTCCGCGACCAGCTCGGCGCACTCGTCGTCGTAGGTCTTGCCCGTCTTCGGCGACGTGCCCGTGAACCTGCCGAACGCGAGCACCCAGTCGCGGGCGGCGTCGGTCGCGCGCAGCCGCACCGTAGCCCCGTCCGGCGTGAAGACGGCCCACGGCGGGAGGCCGCTGACCATCACGCCCAGCATCTCGTCGACCCCGTCGGTCGCGAGGGTGACCCCGGGATCGCTCACCGCCAGACCGGCGGTCTGCTCGGCGTCCACCCGGTGCACCAGCGCCTCGTGCGCCTGCCGGCGGTACACCCAGCCGACCGTCCCGCCGGCGGGCGACCAGGACCAGCACGCATCGGCGGGGTCGTGGGCCGCGAGGGCGTCGAGCAGGGCGGTGGTGCGGGTCCGCAGGAACGGCACGAGCTCGGCGTCCGCGCGTCTCTCGGTCTCCTCGAGGTCGTCCGGTCCCGTGGGCGCCTGCGCGACGAGGCTCGACCAGAAGTCCTGCACCTCGCCGAGGTGGTAGGCGAGGTCGGAGACGTCCCACCCGTCGCACGCGGGAACGGCCGCGCCGGGGCTCGCCGCGGCCATCGCGTCCGCCGCCCGCGCCGACTCCCGCGCGATCACGTCGGCGTAGTCCGCGGGCGTCAGCGCTGCGTCGGCTTCCGGTGGCTGGTCCATGCGGGCACGCTAGCGGCGGTCACCGACATGCACACCCGGTCCGCCCGATCTACGGTGACGCGTGCTCACCGACACGCTCCGCCGGCACGGTCCCGCGCTCGGGCTGGCCGCCCTGCTGGGGACCTCCGGCGCGATCCACCTGGTCCGGCCGCGCGTGTTCCACGGGCTCATCCCGCGCGTGCTCGGCGACCCCGGGCCATGGGTGCTGGGCAGCGGCGTGGTCGAGCTGGGGTGCGCCGCGGCGCTCGTCGTCCCGCGCACCCGACAGGCCGGCGGGCTGGCGTCGGCGGTCCTGCTGGTCGGGGTGTTCCCGGGCAACGTCACGATGGCCGTGCGGTCGCCGCGACGCCTCACGACCCGGACCGCCGCAGCCTGGGCCCGGCTGCCGGTGCAGGTCCCGCTGGTCGCGTGGGCCTGGAGCGTCTACAGGGGTGCCGCGAGGTAGTGCTGCAGCGTCGGCGCGACCAGCTCGACCACGCGCTCCCTGGGCAGCGACGAGATCGGCTGCAGGTGGGCGACGTTGCGCGAGAAGAGGACGCCGGCCACGTGGGCGACCACGAGCGAGACCCGCAGCTCCCCGTCCGGGCCGGGCAGGACGCGCGCGACCTCGTCGTACACCTCGCGTCCCACGTAGCCGAGCAGGGCCTCGGCGTGCACCTCGCTCGAGCTCAGGCCCGCGAACGCGACCCGGATCGCCGCTCCGCCGTCGGCCTCCCACAGCTCGAGGACCACGCGCAGCAGCCGCTCGCCGAGCCCGTCGATCCCGCCCGCGACCACCTGGGTGACGAGATCCTCGGGCTCCACGTGGGCCGGGACCATCCCGGCGGCGAACAGCTCCGCCTTGTCCTGGAAGTAGTGCCGCACGAGCGCCGGGTCGACGTCCGCGCGGCGCGCGACCGATCGGATGCTGGCGCCGTCGTAGCCCCGCTCGGCGAACTCGTCGCGGGCGGCGGCCAGGATGGTGCTGCGCGTGTCGCCACCCGACGGGCGCCGGCCGCGCGGGCGGGCCGACTCCGCCGGACGGGCTTCGGACGTCGACATGCACCGAGCCTAGGACGGGTTCGTCAGGTCTTCACGACGAGTACTGGGCACCCAGCTCGCGCGACCGGTCCCGTGCTGCCTCGGCCGCCGCGACGATGCCTGCGCGCACGCCGCGGGCGTCGAGCACCTGGACCGCCGCGACGGTCGTCCCGCCCGGAGACGACACCCGCTCGCGCAGCACCGCCGGGTGGTCGCCGGACTGTGCCGCGAGCGCCGCGGAGCCCTCGACGGTGGCCACGGCGAGCCTCGTCGCGACGTCCCGACTGAGGCCGAGCAGCACGCCCGCCTCCGCCATCGCGTCGATCACGTAGAACGCGTACGCCGGCCCGGACCCCGAGATCGCGGTGACCGCGTCCAGGTCCTTCTCCTCCACCCGGAGCACCAGCCCGGTGTCGGCGAGCATCTTCTCGACGAGGACCAGGTGGCCGGCGCTCGCGTGGGTGCCGGCCGCGATCGCGCTGGCGCCCTTGCCGACGACCGCGGGGGTGTTCGGCATGACCCGGACCACGGGCGTGCCCTGGGCGAGCCTCTTCTCGTAGGTCGCGATCGGCAGGCCTGCGGCGACGCTGACCACGAGCGCGCCGCCGCGCAGCACGGGCCGGATCTCGTCGAGCACCGACCCGACGACGTTCGGCTTCACCGCGATCAGGACCACGTCGGCGCGTCCGGCGGCCTGCGCGTTCGACGCGCCCGTCCGCACGCCGTAGGTCTTGGCCAGCTCGCCCGCGCGCTCGACGGCCCGCTCGGTGACCTCGACCTGAGCGGCGCCCCAACCCGCGGTGAGCAGCGCGCTGAGCAGGGTCTCCCCCATCACGCCGCCGCCCAGGACCGCCACCTGCGGGGTGCCCTGCTGGCTGGACTGCTCCGTCATCGTCGTCCTCCGTCCGTGCCGCGCCCGCGACGCGCAGAGCCTACCCAGCGGGCCGCGCACGGGCGTGACGTCCGAGCAGATGTGGCCCCTGGGGCGCATCTGCTCGGACGTCGCGGGTCAGCCGCCCGCCGGGCCGCCGTCCGTGAAGCCTGCCGGTGGGCCACCGGCAGGGCCACCCTCGAACACGAAGCTCTGCGGGCCCTGGTCGTCTCCGCCCAGCCCGGACAGGCCGCCGTTCGACGAGGACGACGTCCCGGTGTCGATGGCCTGGTCGAGGTCGGCCAGCACCACCTCCTGGCCGAGCGAGAGGCCGTCGGTGATCTCCGTACGCTCGGCGCCGACCGCTCCGACCGTGACGGTGACGTCGGTCGGGGTGCCGTTCTTCAGCACCTGGACCGTCGTCGCGGTGCCGTCCACGTGGACCGCGGACGTGGGGACCGTGAGCACCTGGTCGGCGCCGGCGACCTGGATCCGGACCGTCGCCGACGCGCCGTCGTACAGCTGCACGTCGGTCGGGTCGACGGCCAGGACGACCGTGTAGGCCGGCTCGCTGGTCTGCGACGCGTCGAGGATCCCGATGCTGGAGACCGTGCCGGTGAGCGACGCGTCCGTGCTCGGTGTCGTGAGGGTCGCGCTCTGGCCGAGCTGGACGATGTCGATCTTGTTCAGCGGGACCGTCGTGGTGACCGTGTAGCCGTTGGTCCCGATGACCGTGACGACGGCCGTGGTCGACGACGCCTCGACCGAGTCGCCGGCGGCCACCGAGACCGCCGCGACCGTGCCCGCGATCGGGCTGGTCAGCGTCGCGAACGGCAGCTTGCTCTGCGCGAGCGCGACGTTCGCCTCGGCCAGGTCGATCGCGGCCTGGTCGGCCAGGATCGTCGCCGCGGACGCGACGGCGGTCGAGCCGCTGGGACCGCTGCTCGCGGCAGGGGTCGTGGCCTGCGCCGACGGGGACGCCGAGGGCTTCGACTGGTCGGTCGGCGTGGACGCGTCCGTCGGCGTGGACGGGGTGGTCGGCGTGGTCGGGGTGTCGCCGGACGCCGACGAGGCGATCGCCTTCTGCAGCGCGACGACCGAGTCGTCGAGCGCCTTCGCCAGCGTCTGGAGAGCCTGCTGCTGGGCGTCCGTGGCAGTCTGCGCGTCGAGGGCGCCGGACAGCGCCGCCTGGCAGTCCGCGAGCGCCTGGGCGACGGCGGTCGTGTCGGGCACGGTCGGGTCGGCAGGGTCGGCGGGATCGGCCGGGTCCGTGGGATCGGCCGGATCAGCGGGGTCCGACGCGTCCGCGGGGTCCGTCGCGTCGTCGTCGGATCCCGTGACGTCCGTGGGGACGACGGCCAGGAACGCCGCGCACGACGCCTGCGACGCCGTCACGCTGTCGCCGCTCGCGGCGAGCGCGTCGGCCGCAACCTGGTACTGGTCGAGCAGCGCCTGCTGGGCGTGCAAGACGTCCTCGACGGCCTTCGCCACGGCCGGGTCGGTCGCGTCGCCGCCGTGGTCGGTGTCCCCGGTCGGCGGCGTGGACGCGCTCGGCTCGGCCGACGGGGTCGACGAGCCGGTGTCGCCCGAGGAGCCGGTGTCGCTGGTCGAGCCCGTGTCGCCGGCGGAGCTCGACGAGTCCGAGGAGTCCGAGCTCGACGACGACTGCGAGGCGAGGTCGTCGCTGAGCTGCTGCTGCGCCGTGGCCAGGTCGGCCTGCGCCTTGTCGACCGCGTCCTGCAGGGACTCGGTGTCCAGGGTCGCCAGCGTGTCACCGGCGGCGACCACCTGGCCGACGCTGACGTCCACGCTCGCGACCGTGCCGGAGACCGAGAACGACGCGTCGCGGCGCGCGGCCGAGGCGATCGTGCCGACCGAGTCGATGAGCTGCTCGACGCTGGACCTCTCGGCCGCGACGGTCCGGTACCGCGAGCCCTCGCCGCCGGTCACCGCGAGCGCGACCCCTCCGCCGGCCGCGACCAGCACGACCGCGCCGGCGGTGCCGAGCACGACGATCCGACGACGACGGGCCCGCCGCCGGGCCGCCAGGGACGGCCGGACCTCGGCGGTCTCGGAGACGGAGCCGCGGTCACGCATCGGTGCCACCCTGGCTGTCGTCGGAACCCTGCTGCCCGCCGGGACCGCCGCCGGTGAAGCCGCCGGGGCCGCCGTTCATGACGAACCCGGCGGTGCACGAGCCGTCGGTCGGCGCGGAGATGCTGACCGTCGTCGCGGTGACCTTGCCGCTGTCGTCGGCCTCGCCGCGCGCGGTGGCGCACTGACCGACGACGACCGCGGTCGCGTCCGCCGCCTGGGTGCGCGTGTACGTGGTGTCGGCCGAGACGGTGACGGTCCGGGAGGTCGTCGTGGTGTCGTCGGAACCCGGGCTCATCGAGACCGCGTCGAGCGTGATCGTCCCGCCGTCGACCGCGGTGACCTTGCCGCTCGCGCCGCCGCCGAACATCCGCAGCTGTCCGGGAGCACCCGAGGGCGCGCCCGACGGGGCCGTGCCGTCGCCGGGCGGGTTCGGCGCGTCGGTCGGTGCGCCGTCGGGAAGGTCGCCGCCCCCACCGCCGGGTCCGCCGCGGAAGTCGCCGCCCCCGAGGGTGCAGGTGCCGTCGTCGGCCGGCTCGGTGATCCGGATGCTCGTCGCGGCGATCGGCGACGAGGTGTCGGCGCCGGACGAGTCGCTGGAGGAGCCCGAGGAGTTGGACGAGCCGGAGGACGTGCTCGGCGCCGCGACCGCCGTGACGCAGGAGCCGACGGACACGTCGGACAGGGCGGCGGCGACCTGCGCGGTGAACGTGGTGGTGTCCGTCCAGGTCACGGCGGTCTGGGAGTCGGTGCTGCGCAGCTGCATCACGCTCCCGGTGACGGAGACGATCTCGCCGGACGCGCCGCCGCGGCCGGGGCCGCCGTCCTGCTGCTGCGCACGCGCAGGACCGTCGGTCGCGGCGGCGGACGGTGCCGCGGCAGCCGGCTCGGTGCCGCCGCTGCAGGCGCTCAGCACCAGGACGGTGGCCGCCGCGAGGGCGGGAAGCACCAGCGCGGTGCGACGTCGGGTGTTCATGGGAGCTCCTTGCTATTCCGCGCGCAGCGCGTCGATGGGGGCCAGTCGCGCGGCGCGCGTGGCGGGGTAGACGCCGAAGACGAGTCCGATGACCATGGCGACCACGACGGCACCGACCACCGCGGCGCCGGACACGACGACCGAGGTGTCGAGCAGGTCGGGCAGGACCTGGGCGGCGACGATGCCGAGGGCGGCGCCGAGGATCCCGCCGGAGAGGCCGAGCACCGTGGCCTCGACCAGGAACTGCCGCCGGATGGCCCACGGCGGGGCGCCGAGCGCCTTGCGCAGTCCGATCTCGCGGGTCCGCTCGGTGACCGAGACGAGCATGATGTTCATGACCCCGATCCCGCCGACGAGCAGCGACAGGGCCGCGATCCCGGTGAGCAGGACGGTGAGCGTCTTGTAGACCGCGGTCGCGGTGGACACCAGCGCGTCCTGGCTGTTGATCGTGAAGTCGGCGCCGTCGGCGCTGGTGATCCCGTGCAGGTTGAGCAGCAGGGTCTGCGCCTCCTGGTAGGCGGCGTTCAGCTGGTCGGTCGAGGCGGCCTGGACGTAGATCGTCGAGACCGCGTTGCGGCTCAGCCCGCCCGTCACGGTGTCCGCCGCGGTCGACATCGGGAGCACGGCGACGTCGTCGAGGTCGCTGTCCCCGGACGCGCCCTCGGCCTCGAGCACACCGACCACGCGGAGCTCCGTGCCGTTCACGGTGACCGTCTGCCCCACGGCGCGCGTCGTGCCGAACAGCTCCTGCGCCGTCTCGGGTCCGAGCACGACGACCGCCGCGCGCTTCGCCTCGTCGTCGGCGGTGAAGAACGCGCCGCTCGCGACGGTCCGCCCGCGCACGTCGAGCCAGTCGGTCGTCGTGCCCGTGACCGTGGTGGTCCAGTTGGTGTCGTTGGCCTCCAGCGACGCGCTCGTCGTCTTCTCGGCGGCGACGGCGCCGATGTCGGGCGCGTTCACCGACGACGCGAGCGCCTCGGCGTCCGCGGTGGTCAGCGTGGTCCGCGAGCCGAAGCCGCCGCGGACGCCGTCGGTCCCGGTGCTGCTGCCCGGCCGGACGATGAGCAGGTTGCTGCCGAGCTCGCTGATCTGCGCGCTGACGTCCTTCTGCGTGCCCAGGCCCAGCCCGACCGTGAGGATCACCGCGGCGATCCCGATGAGGATGCCGAGCACGGTGAGGATCGAGCGCAGCGCGTGCGTGTGCACGGCGGCCCACCCGGTGCGGAAGGTCTCCATCCAGGTCATCGGGCACCACCGTCCGAGGTGCCGTCCGTGGTGATCTGACCGTCCATGACGCGCACCACCCGCTCGGCCCGCTCAGCCACGTCGGCCTCGTGCGTGATGAGCACGATGGTCCGGCCCTGCGCGTGCAGCTCGTCGAAGAGCCCGAGGATCTCGTGGGTCGACGACGAGTCGAGGTTGCCGGTCGGCTCGTCGGCGAGCAGCAGTGCGGGTTCGCCGACGAGGGCGCGGGCCACCGCGACGCGCTGCTGCTGGCCTCCCGACAGCTCGCCGGGCCGGTTGGCCAGGCGGTCGCCGAGGCCGACGCGCTCGAGGGCCGCGGTGGCCCTGCGGTGACGCTCGGAGCCGTGCACCCGGCCGTAGACCAGGGGCAGCTCGACGTTGCGCAGCGCCGACAGCGACGGTAGGAGGTTGAACTGCTGGAACACGAAGCCGATGCGGCGGTTGCGGATGTCGGCGAGGTCGATCTCGTCGAGCTCGCTCACGTCCTCGCCGGCCAGCCGGTACGAGCCGCGGCTCAGCGTGTCCAGGCAGCCGAGGATGTTCATCAGCGTCGACTTTCCGGACCCCGACGGGCCCATGACGGCCACGTACTCGCCCTGCTCGATCCGCAGGTCCACGCCCTTCAGCGCCTCGAACTCGATGCTCCCGGACGTGTACGTCTTGCCGACGTCCACGAGGTCGATGACCGGGAAGGTGTCGGTCGCCGTCGCCTCGTCGAAGAACGGCAGCGTCAGCTCAGCCATTCGCCGGACCGCCGCCCTGCTCGCCGAGCTGGGGGCCGACGACCGTGCCGCCACCGGGGTCGCCCTGGAAGAACTGGCCGCCGCCGGGGAGCTGCCCGCCCTGCTGCTGGTTGTCCCGCCCGGTCCCGCCGGTGCCCGGCGTGAACACCGCGAGCACGACCTCGTCGCCCTCGGCCAGGCCGTCGGTGATCTCGGTGAGGTTCCCGGACGTCTCGCCGACCGTCACGTCGACGGTCGTCGTCTTGCCGTCGGCGTCCTGCACGTCGACCGTCGACTTCCCGTCGGTCGTGGTGACCGCCAGGCTCGGGACGGTGAGCACGTCGGTGCGGCGTTCGTAGATGAGCTTCACGTCCGCGGAGACCCCGTCGTGCAGGCCCTCCTGGTCGCCCGTCACCGCGACCGTCACCGGGTAGGCCGCGACGCCCGTGTCGCTGGTGGACAGCAGGCCGATCGCGCTGATCGTGCCGAAGACGGGCGTCGTCGCACCGTCGAGGGTGACCTCCGCCTGGTCACCGACCGCGACGAGCGCGATGTCGGCGTCCGAGACCGAGACCTCGACCTCCCAGCTGTCGGTCGAGACGATCGTGAACTGCGCGGCCGTGTCCCCGGTCGCGCCCTGACCCTGCGCTGACCCGACGACGTCCCCGACCTCGAGGGTGGCCGCGGTGAGCAGCCCGGCGACCGGCGCGACGAGCGTCGCCCCGTTCATCGCCGTCTGCGCCGTGTCGACGCCCGACTGCGCGACGTCGACCTGGGCCTGTGCGGCCGCGATCTGCGCGTTGCTCGACGTCGTCCCCGTGCCCGCGTCCTTGGCGTCCGAGAGCTTGGCCTGCGCGCTCGCCAGCGTCGCCTTGGCCTGCAGCAGGTCGGCCTGCAGCTCCAGCGTGTCGACCGTCGCGAGCGTCTGCCCGGCGGTGACCGTCTGCCCGACCGCGACCGGCACCGAGGTGACGGTCCCGCTCACCTCGAAGCTCACGTCCTGCTGCACGGACGGCGTCAGCGTCCCCGTGCCGCTGACCGACTTCTCCATGGTCGTCAGGCTCGCGGCGACCGTCCGGGTGATCTGCTGGGCCGTCGCCGCCGACGCATCCCGGATCCCGAACCACCAGACGGCCCCGCCGGCGAGCGCCACGACGACCACCAGCCCGAGCGTCCGCGTGAGCGGACTCGTACGCGTCCATACGCGCTGCATCTTGTTCCTCACGTCTGTGACCAGGCCGAACTGCCTGGGCCGAACGTAGGAACACCCCCTGGGCCGCGCGTAGCACCGGCCTGTGGCTGACCTGTGAGAAGCACGCGACGTCCGCACTCGTGGGCGCCCTGGGGCACACGAGTGCGGACGCTCGGTGGAGCTTTACGACGAGGGGAGCAGCAGGCCGTCGCGGATCAGGCCTCGGGTCGACGGCAGGACGTCAGCGGCGACGGCGTCGGCGCCCACCTCGAGCAGGGCACCGAGGGCGGCGACGATCTGGCCGACCGACAGCTCGCCGTCGCACGCGCCGACGAACCCGGCGAGCGCGGTGCCCGCCTGGACGGCACGGCCGAAGCCGCCGCCCTGGCGCAGCAGGACCACCTGCGGGTCGGCGTCGCCGGGCGTCAGGTAGCGCTCCTCGGTGACGTCCGGCGCGACGACCAGGTGCGAGGCCAGCAGGCCGTCGTCGTCGTGGAACTCGAGCCAGTCGTGAGCCTCGAGGGACGCGGCGATCGCCGGTCCGAGCGGCTGACGCACCGTGCCGGTGACCTCCTCGAGCCGGCGCAGCGACGGCGCCCCGGACAGCGGCCGGCGCAGCGTGAGGACGCCGAACCCGATCGCCTCGACGTCGCGGGACGCGAAGTCGTCGAGCCATGCCCCGTAGCGGGAGGCCCAGGCCGCGCGGTCGCGGTCGGGCGTCGTGCCGCCGTCGCGGATCCACGTCTCGGCGTACTGGGCGGGGTCCTGCAGCTCGCGCTGGATCACCCAGCCGTCGAGCCCGGACGCGTCCAGCCAGCTGCCCACGCGCTCGTGCCACTGCTCGCCGCGGCGGACCTCCCAGTTGCCCAGCAGCTGCGCGACGCCGCCCGGCGCCAGCACCGCACCGACGCCCTCGACCAGCTCCTGCACGATCGCGTCGCCGGCGCGGCCGCCGTCCCGGTACTCGTACGCGGGCATGCCGGGGGTGCGGGGCGTGATGACGAAGGGCGGGTTGCTGACGACGAGGTCGAAGCGCTCGTCGGCGACGGGCTCCAGCATCGAGCCCACGCGGAGCTCCAGGTCGACGCCCGCGAGCAGCGCGTTGAACCGCGCGAACTCCAGCGCGCGCAGGGAGATGTCGGTGCCGACGACCCGCCGGGAGTGGCGCGACGCGTGCAGCGCCTGGATGCCGCAGCCCGTCCCGAGGTCGAGGACGAGCCCGCGGGGGTCGCGGACCGTGACCTGGGCCAGCGTCGTCGAGGCGCCGCCGACGCCGAGCACGTGGTCGGTGCGCAGCGCGTGCCCGGTGGCCAGCTCGCCCAGGTCGGACGCGATCCACCAGTCGACCTCGCCGCGCCCGTCGACCGCCGCGTACGGGCGCAGGTCCACGAGCGCGCGCACCTGGTCGGCTCCCGTCTCGACGAGCCCGAGGGCGACCGCACCGTCGATGCCGAGCGTGGGGAACACGGCGCTGATCAGCCGCGCCGGGACGACCGCACCCAGCAGGAACGCGCGCACCAGCACCGCGACGGGCTCGTCGGAACCCGCGGTGGCGCGCAGCGCGGGGACGGGCTCCTCGCGGTGCAGGGCGTCGGCGGCGACCGCCCCGAGGACCTCCTCGACGCCGGCGACGCCGTAGCCGGAGGTGGTCAGGTCGCTGCGCAGCAGGTCGATCAGGGCGGGGTCGTGTTCCACGACGCAAGTGTCTCAGTGCAGGTCGACGACGATCGGCCGGTGGTCGCTGCCCGCCTCGACCGCCGGGCCGTCGGGCACGGACACCCCGGTGACGAGCACGTCGGGCGTCACGACGACGGCGTCGATCCGCTGCCGCGCACCCGCCGACGGGAACGTGGGGCCCGTCGGCACCGGAGCCGAGCCCAGGTGCGTGGCGAGCCGCGCCCACGCCGGGCCGTCGGGCTGCTCGTTGATGTCGCCGAGCACCACGGTCCGGCTCGTCGGCACGACGGTCGTCAGGATCCGGTCGACGTGCGCGGCCCGCTCGGCCCGCACGAGCGAGAGGTGGACGACGACGACCGTGATCCCGTCGACGACCGCGACCGAGACGCCGCGCCGCGTCCGTCCCGGCCGCCACGACAGCCGGACCGCGCGACCGCCGTGCACCGAACCGTCCCGCACCAGCAGCGCCGTCGTGCGGGCGCCCCGGCCGCTGACCACCGGAACCAGCCCGACCGCCGCCCCGAACCGGCGCATGCGACGCCGGCCGAACAGTCCGCGGGGCGGCTCCTGGACGGCGAGCACGTCGGGCTCCGCGGACCGGACGACGGACGCGGCCGCCTGGGCCGACATGTGCAACCCCTTGAGGTTGTAGGTCATGACCCTCATGCGCCGAGCAGTGCCAGCAGCCGGGCGAGCTCGACCAGGTCGCCGTCGGACAGGGCCGCGAACGCGGAGTCCTCGCCGAGCGCGCCCGCGGTCACGGTGCGCGTCGCCCGGCCCGCCGGCGTGAGCGTGACGACCTTCGAGCGCCGGTCCAGCGGGTCCTCCGACCGGTTCACCAGCCCGAGCGCACCGAGGCGCTCGACCAGCGTGGTGACGTTGGACCGGTCGCAGCGCATCGTCAGCGCGAGGTCCTTCATCGCGGGCGGGTCGGTCTCCGGGTCCAGGTTCCACAGGAGCTCGGCGAGCGGGGCGGTCAGCCGGCTCGGCCGCACGAGCTCGTCGACGTCGTTGCCCACCACGCGCGTGCACGCCGCGAACGCGACCGCCACCTCCCGCACCAGGTCGTTGCGCTGCACGCTGGACACCATAGCGACGCCCCCGGTCGCAGCAGCGGCCGGGGGCGTCACGTGCGGACCGTCAGCGGGCGAGCAGCTTCTCCGCCTCGCGGGTCAGGTCGCCCTTGTCGTCGCGCGCCGCACGCAGGCGGGACGCGATGACGGCACCGAACGCGATGGCCGCGGCCACGGCCGCGATCCCGATGCGCAGCGCCGTGTTCGCGTCGTCGCCGACCGAGACGGCCACGACGGCCGGGGCGATGAGCAGCGCGACCAGGTTCATGACCTTGATCAGCGGGTTGATGGCCGGGCCGGCGGTGTCCTTGAACGGGTCGCCGACGGTGTCGCCGATGACCGCGGCCGCGTGGGCGTCGGAGCCCTTGCCGCCGAAGTTGCCGTCCTCGACGATCTTCTTCGCGTTGTCCCAGGCGCCGCCGGAGTTGGCGAGGAACACGGCCATGAGGACGCCGGCCGCGATGGCCCCACCGAGGAACCCGGCGAGCGGGCCGACGCCCAGACCGAAGCCGACGGCGATCGGCGCGAACGCCGCGAGGAGGCCCGGGGTGGACAGCTCGCGCAGCGAGTCGCGCGTGCAGATGTCGACGACGCGGCCGTACTCGGGGCGCTCCTCGTACGTCATGATCCCCGGGTGCTCGCGGAACTGGCGGCGGACCTCGAACACGATGGCACCGGCCGCGCGGGTGACCGCGTCGATGGCCAGGCCCGAGAAGAGGAACACCGTCGCGCCGCCGAGGATCACGCCGACGAGCGTGACCGGGCTGATGATCTGGTAGTTGAGCATCGCGGCCTGGAGGTCGCTGCCGACCGAGCCGGTGACGTCGCTGACGGCGGTCTGCACCGCATCCGCGTACGAGCCGAACAGCGCGGTCGCGGCGAGCACGGCCGTCGCGATCGCGATGCCCTTGGTGACGGCCTTGGTGGTGTTGCCCACGGCGTCGAGGTCCGTGAGGATCTGCGCGCCCTCGGGGGTGACGTCGCCCGACATCTCGGCGATGCCCTGCGCGTTGTCGCTCACCGGGCCGAACGTGTCCATCGCGACGATGACGCCGACGGTGGTCAGCAGGCCGCAGCCGGCCAGGGCGATGAGGAACAGGGCCAGGCCGATCGATCCGCCGGCCAGCAGGAAGACCCCGCAGATCGCGGCGGCGATGATGCCGGCGGTGTAGACGGCCGACTCGAAGCCGACGCCGATGCCCGACAGGACGACCGTGGCCGCGCCCGTGAGCGTGGTGCGCGCGACGTGGAGCGTCGGCTTGCTCGTCGTCCCGGTGAAGTAGCCCGTGACCCACAGGATGATGCCGGCCAGGACGACGCCGATGGCGACCGCGACCGACGCGATGAGACGCGGGTCGCCCGCGTGGTCGGCGAGGCCGGACGCGACGCCGTCGATCTCGGCGAACGTCGACGGCAGGTAGATGAACGCGGCGATCGCGGAGAGCAGGACGCCGACCAGCGCGGCGATGTAGAAGCCGCGGTTGATCGCGGTCAGGCCCGACTCGGCGCCGCGGACGCGCGTGATCGCCACACCGAGGACGGCGACGATCGCCCCCATCGCCGTGACGATGAGCGGGAACACCAGGCCCTGCTCGCCGAACGCGGCCTTGCCCAGGATCAGGGCCGCGACGAGCGTCACGGCGTAGGACTCGAACAGGTCGGCGGCCATGCCGGCGCAGTCGCCGACGTTGTCGCCCACGTTGTCGGCGATGGTCGCCGCGTTGCGCGGGTCGTCCTCGGGGATGCCCTGCTCGACCTTGCCGACGAGGTCGGCCCCGACGTCCGCGGCCTTGGTGAAGATGCCGCCGCCGACGCGCATGAACATGGCGAGCAGCGCGGCACCGAAGCCGAAGCCCTCGAGGACCGCGGGCGCCTCGCCCTTGTAGATGAGGACGACCGCGGAGGCACCGAGCAGGCCCAGGCCCACCACGCTCATGCCCACGAAGCCGCCGGTCTTGAACGCGATGCGCGAACCCTCGGCACGCCCGCCCGGCTGGGACGCGGCCGCGGCGACCCGGACGTTCGCCCGCGTCGCGAGCCACATGCCCAGGTACCCGATCGTCGCCGAGAACACGGCGCCGACGAGGAAGAAGACGGACCGCCCGACCTTGACGCCGCCGTCGCCGGGGAGCAGGAAGAGCAGGGCGCACACGACGACCGCGAACAGCGCCAGGGTGCGGAACTGCCTGCTCAGGTAGGCCGAGGCCCCCTCCTGCACCGCCTTGGCGATGTCTTGCATCTTCTCGGTGCCCTCGCCCGCCGCGAGCACCTGGCGGCGTAGTACGACAGCGAAGATCAGTGACACGACGGCGATCGCCGCGATGACACCGACGATCGTGAGGCTCGTGGACCCGAGCTCGACCATGCATCCTCCTCGACACCGGCGCGGACCCCCCGGACCGCGGCCTGCCATCCAGCCCCGTTGCTGTGTGACCGGGCGAGTCTAGCCATGAGATGTGACCTGGATCGCACCACGACGCGTCCATCGTGTGACGGGCGCCCGAGCGCGGCGCGAACGGCGGGCGTTCACCTGATCGTGGGCGCGCTGCCACGGTGGCGTCCGGGTCGCAACCCGATCGTGATCGTGTCGCGCCCCTGTCGTGTCGATCCTGCGTCAGGGTGGCGCCATGGCCGGACGCGCCGGCACGAGGGGGCGATGCAGTGGGCAGCGAGTCGAGCACGGATCCGGAGCACGGGGGGCATCGCCGTCGCGTCGTCTGGACCGCGGCGGGAATCACGACGGTCGCGCTCCTGCTCGCCGGTGTCGCCTACGCCGTCCAGCGCGAGAGCGGGGCGGCGCCCGTCGCGGAGCCCACCGCGAGCCGGACGACGGCCCCCACGCCGACCCCCGCCGCGCAGCCCGCGGTCGTGCTTCCGACCGGCGACCCCGCGCTGCCGTTCGGGACGTGCGGGGCGCTGGCCGACGCCGCGCCCGCCGCCCCGGTCGAGACCATCGGCTTCTCCGCCGACCTGCGCCTCGACGCCTCGACCGTCACCGCCGGCGAGCCCCTCGGGCTGCAGACCCACTGGCAGGTGACGGGCGAGGCCGCGCCGCCCTACGTCTTCGTCCCCTCCGCCGGCCCGCGGCTCGCCGTGCTGCGTGACGGCGTCGTCGTCGCTGCCGGCGACCTGTACGAGGGCCGTGACATCGGCGACGACCTCATCTACCCGTACACGGACGCGGGCGTCGTGAACTACCGCGGAGCTCTCGACCTGGCCGTGTGCGACGACGGCACCTCGACGGCGGGCGCGCCCCTTCCTGCCGGTTCGTACTCGCTCGTCACCTGGGACGTGTTCACGACGGCGACCGAGGACGATGACGCGGCCCAGAAGCTGAACGCGGGCGAGATCACGATCGAGCAGGCCGCCGACCTCGCGGCCGCGACCGCTCGGACGTCGATCGGCGAGCCGGTGCTGTTCACCGTGACCGGCGAGGCGACGCAGGCGCGCGCCACGCCGTGGACCGACATCCCGCTCGTGCCGAGCCCGAACACCGCGTCGGTCCAGACCTGTGGCAAACCGGCGCCGGCCGCTCCGGCGACCTCGTGGATGTTCGAGCTGCAGGTCGTCCCCGGTCCGACGACGATCCCCGCCGGCAGCCCGTTGCGCGTCGACGGCACGTTGCGGTACTCGGGCCCCGACCGCGTCAGTGTCGGCGTCGCGTACACGGTGGACTACGTCGTCGTGCGCGACGGCGTCGTGGTCGGCTCCACGCTCCAGCCGATGGACGGGTGGATGAGCGGCGAGGACCTCGGCCACGGCGTCACGATGCCCGTCGCCGAGGAAAGCCCGCTCCTCGCATGCGACGAGGAGTGGGGGGACTCGACCGGCGAGCCGCTACCCGCGGGCACCTACACCGTCTACCCGGCGCAGTACCTCGGCGGCATCCACCACAACGGCGTCTCGATGGCCAGCGACGACCTCGAGTGGCTCGAGGGGACGGTCTACGGCACACCGTTCGAGGTGACCCTCACGTGACCGGCGGCGGGGTGGCCGACCTCGGCGCCCCGTCCGCGACCGGACCGTGGAGCGTGGAGCTGCGGGAGATCACGCGCTGAGCGCGGCCTCGAGGGTGTCGTGGACGGTGAACACCTGCAGCAGCGCGGTGAGGCGCAGGACCTTGAGCAGCCGCTCGTTGTCGATGACGAGCTGCAGGGTGCCGCCCTGGGTCCGCACCTTCTTCAGGGTCCCGACGAGGACACCGAGACCCGTCGAGTCCATGAACTGGACCGCCCGCAGGTCGATGACGAGGTCGGTGCGCTCCCGGCCCAGCACGTTCGAGAGCTCGTCGCGCAGGGCGTCGGCGGACGACACGTCGATCTCGCCGGCGACCTCGACGACGGTGCGGGGACCGACGTCCCGACTGGTCACGCGAATGTCCACGTATCCCTCCCTTGGAGGGCATTCAAACAGACTCACCCCACCGGCGTGACCGCGAGGTCGTCGAACCGCACCGCCGTGGCCGCCGCCGTCGAGCTCAGGTAGGTCTGCAGGTGGACCGCTCCCGCGCTCTGCAGGCCGGCGGTCGAGTCGGTCGCCGTGTACTGCCAGGTCGCGGGCTCGGGCGCCCCGACCTTCCACGCGCGGATCCGCAGCGTCGTCGGCGAGACGCCCTGCACCTGCACCCTGACCCGGAGCCGTTCGCCGCCCGCGAGCGTCAGGCCCGGCAGCGTCCCGCCGGACATCGCCGCGCCGCTGCGGTCGGTGTACAGCTGGACGCCACCGGTGCTCAGCAGCTTGACGCGGGCCCCGTAGACGGCCGTGCCGACCACGCGACCGGCGACGACCAGCTGGATCGTGCCCGTCGGGACGGCGTCGAGCCCCAGCGTGACCTGCGTGTCGGTGGACGTGGCCGCGACGCTCGCGAGCTTCGCGGTGACCGTGCCGCCCGGCGCCGGTGCCTCCAGGCCCACGCCGCCGCTCACCGAGAACCGCGTGTTGCCGCCGGTGAGCGTCCACGCGCCGCCCAGGTCGGCGCTCCCCCAGCCGCCCGTCACGGTGCGGCCGAACGCGTCGACGGCGAGCGCCGTCTGCACCGGTGGCGCGGTCACGGTCACCGGGCTGGTCGTCGTCGCGGAGGCGCCGTCGTCGTCCGTCACCGTCAGGCCGACGGTGTAGGTGCCCGCCGCCGCGTACGTGTGGCTGGCGGCCGCCGTCGTGGCCGTCGCACCGTCGCCGAACGTCCAGGCGCGCGACACGATCGTGCCGTCCGGGTCGCTCGAGGTGGCCGAGTCCACGGCGACCGTCAGGTCCGTGGGCGTCGCGACGATCCGCGGCGTGGGCGCGACGTTGGCCGGCGGGGCCGTGACCGTGACAGGAGTCGTGGTGGTCGCCGACGCACCGTCGTCGTCCGTCACCGTCAGGCCCACGGTGTAGGTGCCCGCCGCCGCGTACGTATGGCTGGCGGCAGCCGTCGTGGCCGTCGCACCGTCGCCGAACGTCCAGGCACGCGACACGATCGTGCCGTCCGGGTCGCTCGAGGTGCCCGAGTCCACGGCGACCGTCAGGTCCGTGGGTGTCGCGACGATCCGCGGCGTGGGCGCGACGTTGGCCGGCGGGGCCGTGACCGTGACGGTAGTCGTGGTGGTCGCCGACGCACCGTCGTCGTCCGTCACCGTCAGGCCCACGGTGTAGGTGCCTGCCGCGGCGTACGTGTGGTTCGCGGCGGGCGTCGTCGCGGTGGCGCCGTCGCCGAACGTCCAGGCGCGCGACACGATCGTGCCGTCCGGGTCGCTCGAGGTGCCCGAGTCCACCGCGACGCTCAGACCCGTCGGGGTCGCGACGATCCGCGGCGTGGGCGCGACGTTGGCCGGCGGCGGTGTGCTGCCGACGCCCGTCGCCAGGACGTCGTCGAACGACACGACGAGCGCGCCGCCCGTGATCGCCGAGCCGATGTAGCTGGTGAGCCTGACTGCCCCGGGCACCTGCAGGCCCGCGGTGCCGTCGGTCGTCGTGTACTGCCAGGTGCTCGGCTCGGCGGCGCCGGCCTTCCAGGTGCGAGCGCGGATCGTCGTCGGACCGGTGCCCTCGACCTGCACGCGGACGCGCAGCCTCTCCCCGGGGGCCAGGACCAGGCCGGGGACCGTGTTGCCGACGAGGGCCGTCCCCGAGCGCATGAGGTGCAGCTGCACGATGCCGCCGGGCAGCTCCTTGATGCGCGCGCCGTAATCGGCGGTGCCGACGAGCCGGGCCGACGCCGTGAGGTAGAGCGCCGTGTCCGGCACCCGGTCGGTGCCGACCGTGAACGACAGGTCCGTGCTCGTCGACGAGACCCCCGCCAGCGCCGACGTCACCGTGTAGCCGGGCGGGATCGTCTCTCGGCCCACCCCCGACGCCACGGAGAACTTGGGGTTCCCACCCGTGTGCGTCCACGCGCCGCCGACCTCTGCGGTGCCCCAGCCGCTGGCCACCGTACGGCCGAACCCGTCGCTGCCCAGCACGGTCGGTCCGGCGCCCGCCGCCGTGTAGGACCAGGTGGGCCCGCGGGTGACCGTCGTGCCGTCGTCGACCGTCGCGTACCAGTCCACGACCGTGCCCAGGGGCAGGTCGGGCACGGCGACCGACGCCACCGCGCCCGCGGCCACGTTCACGGTCCCGACGACCGGCAGCGGCGCGGGCGTGGTCATGTCGTACGGCACCGTGAACGCGCTGTCGGCGTCCGTCTCGAACTGGCCGAGGAACGGTGAGTACGTCGTCGCGCGGATCTGGTCCGCCGCCGGGTCGAACGTCAGGTACCGCAGCCAGCCGTTCCCGCCGCGGTCGCGGTCCTGGTAGTCGGTGAGCATCGACTGCACGGGCTTGCCGCACGCGTTGGTGTCGGTGCGCCGGGCCTCGGCCGTGACGTCGTCGGAGAAGTGCCCGTTCACGACGAGGAACACCGAGCAGCTCGGCTGGACGAGCTTGTTCCACAGGTCGACGCCGCTGTTGCCGCCGTCCAGACGCGCGACCTGGGTGGTCAGCTCGCCCGTCATCCAGATGTAGCTGTGGGTCGCGATGATCGCGCGCCGGTCCGGGTACGCCGCGAGCACACGCTTGGCCCAGTCGACCACGTAGTCCGGTGCGTTGAACTCGAGGCTGAGCAGCAGGAAGTCCATGCCGTCCGCGCTGAACAGCGAGTAGCTGTCGAGGTTCTGTCGGTCGACGGGGTCGTCGCCGAACTGGTCCTGCCCGAGGTAGCCGCCGTAGGACGCGGTCGGCGAGTTCCATCCCGCGCTCGCGTACCGGCTGACCGGGAAGTACTGCTGGTAGAGCGGCGCCTCACCCGTCGTCAGGTTCATGTCGTGGTTGCCCGGCAGCACCGCGCTCGGGATGCTCGCGGCGTCGAGGATGCCCATGTACTGCGAGGCGCGCTGCCACTGCGTGACCGAGGTGTCGACGCCGACGATGTCGCCGAGGTGAGCCACGAACACCGTGTTCAGCTGGTTCTTGGTGTCGGCGATCCACTGCGCCTGCTGCCGCATGATGTCCGTGTTCGCCGACGTGCTCACGTAGTTCTGCGTGTCCGGCATCAGCATCAACGTGAACGGCGCTCCGGCACCGGGGGTGCCCGCCGTGCGGGCTGCTGCGTGGAACGTGACGTCGACTCGCGCATCGTCCGGGTCGTTGGCCCGGACCTGCAGCTGACCACCGGTCGGGACCGTCGAGCCCGCGGCGGGCGCGACGAGCTGCGGCAGTCCCGGTGCGACGCCGCTCGCGGCGGCAGGGGAGACGAGTCCGACGACGAACGCGCCCACCGCGAGCGCGACGACACCCTTGCGAGCACGCATCGGTGGCTCCTCGGTGAGCGGGAGCGGACGCCGCGGCGCCGGCGGCCAGTCGTCCCGCTGCCGAGTTCACGCCCTCGGGGGAACCGTGTCAATATCTGACAAACCGGACACGGCAGGTTTCACCCTGCCGGGTGCGTGTCGGTGGGAGTCGCTACGGTCGCGGGCGTGACGTTGGAAGGGAAGGTCGCGCTCGTCGCCGGGGCGACGCGTGGTGCGGGTCGTGGGATCGCCGTGGCGCTCGGCGAGGCGGGCGCGACGGTGTACTGCACCGGGCGCAGCAGCGCGGCGCGCTCGTCGTCGTCCTCCGATTCGTCGTCCTCCTCTTCGTCGTTCTCATCTTCGTCGTACGACCGCTCCGAGACGATCGAGGAGACCGCCGCGCGGGTGTCGGCCGCGGGCGGGACGGGCATCCCGGTGCGGGTGGACCACGCGGTTCCCGACGAGGTCGCGGCGCTCGTGCAGCGGATCGACGCCGACCACGGGCGCCTCGACGTGCTGGTCAACGACGTGTGGGGCGGCGAGAACCTCATCGAGTGGGACGTGCCGGTCTGGGAGCACGACCTTGCGGGCGGCCTGCGGATGCTCGACAACGTGACGCGGACGCACCTCGTCACCAACCACTTCGCGCTCGCGCTGCTGTCGCGCGCCCCGGGCGGGCTCGTCGTCGAGATGACCGACGGGACGCGCGAGTACAACGAGGCGACCTATCGGGTCTCGTCGTTCTACGACCTGGCCAAGGCCGTCCCCCTGCGGCTCGCGTTCACGCTGGGCCACGAGCTCGCCCCGGTCGGCGGCACCGCGGTCGCCCTGACCCCGGGCTGGCTGCGCTCCGAGATGATGCTCGAGCACATGGGCGTGACCGAGGAGAACTGGCAGGACGCGTCCGACCGGCACTTCGCCGCGATCTCCGAGAGCCCGCTGTTCGTGGGACGGGCAGTCGCCGCGCTCGCCGCCGACCCGGACCTGCACCGCCACAACGGCGGCTCGTTCTCGTCGGGCGGGCTGGCCCAGGAGTACGGGTTCACCGACGTCGACGGCTCGCGGCCCGACTGCTGGCGCTACCTCGCGGAGGTGCAGGGGGCCGGTCTGCCCGCGGACGCGTCGGGGTACCGCTGACGGTCCGACCGGTTCTGGGGTTGTCGCGCCCTCAGCCGACGACGAACCGGACGGCCTCCCCGGGCCGCACCTGGGCGAGCAGGTCGATGGCCCGGTGGCGGACGACGGCGAGCACCGGGTAGCCGCCCGTCACCGGATGGTCGACGCCGAAGACGACGGGCTGACCGTCCGGCGGGATCTGCACGGCCCCGGGGACCAGCCCGGTGGACGGCAGCTCGGCCGTGTCTCGCCGCTGGACCGCCCGTCCCGCAAGGCGCAGCGCCACCCGGTTCGTCGCCGGCGTCACGGTGTACTCGTCTCCGCACAACACCGCGAGCCCGTCGTCGAACCAGTCGAGCTGCGGACCGGCGGTCACCGGCAGCACGACGTGGGTCGGCCACGGGCGCTCCGGGGCGAGCTCGACGACCGGCCACTCCTGCGGTGGCGCCCCGACCGGGAGCACGTCGCCGGCACGCAGCGGGGCCGGGCCGATGCCGGCCAGCTGGTCGGTGGACCTCGAGCCGAGGACCGGAGGCACGTCGATCCCGCCGCGCACCGCGACGTAGGACCGCAGCCCGTGCGGCGACGTGCCCACCCGGAGCTCGGCACCGGCGACCAGCTCGAGCACCGCGTTGTGCGCGACGGGCGTCCCGGCCACCCACACCGGTCCGGGCGCACCCGTGACCGCCACGGTCAGCGCGGTGGTTGCCCGGACCCGCAGCCCTCCGAGCAGCACCTCGAGGCCTGCGGCGCCCTCGTCGTTGGCGACGAGCCGGTTGCCGAGCCGCAGCGAACCCGCGTCGGCCGCACCCGATCGACCCACGCCGATGTGCGCCCAGCCCGGCCGGCCGAGGTCCTGGACGAGCGTGAGGACACCGGGGTCGAGGACCTCGATCATCGCGTCTCCACGAACCGGACCCGGGTGCCCGGCGGCAGGACCGCGGGCGGGTCGCGGTCGACGTCGAACAGCCTGGTGCTGCACGTCCCGAGCAGCCGCCAGCCGCCCGGGGTCGCCGCCGGGTAGACCGCGCTGAACTCGTCGGCGATCGCGACCGACCCGGCCGGGACCTTCTGCCGCGGGGACGCCAGCCGCGGGACGCGCAGCACCGGGTCGAGGCCGGTCAGATAGGCGAAGCCGGGCATGAAGCCGCCGAACGCGACCGTGTACTCCGCCCCGGTGTGGCGGGCGACCACCTCGGCGACCGACAGGCCGGTCAGCTCGGCGACACCGTCGAGGTCCTCGCCGTCGTAGGCGACCTCGAGCGTGACCAGCTCGCCCGCCTCGGACCTGGCGACGGCAGCCGCGCGGTGCGCCCACGCCTCGGCGACCACGAGCTCCAGCGCGACGGGGTCCGCGCCGGGGGCCACCCGCAGCAGGAGGGTGCGCGCCGCAGGAACCTGGTCGACGATCGTCGCGACGACCGCCGAGCGCCCTGCGCCGGGCGCCCCGCCCTCGTCGGCCTCCCTCTTGGCGACCACCGCCTTGCGAGCCGCACGGATCGCGTCATCCAGGGCCCGGACGGCCGTGAGGTCGGCGAGCTCGACGAGCACCGCGTCGTCACCGAACGGCACCACGCGGAAGTCGTCGGGCTCGACGCCCACGGCCCCGCTCATGTCGTCGCGAAGGGCCGGACCACGACGCCGGACTCCTCCAGGGCGCGCCGGACCGACCGCGCGAGCACGACGGCGCCGGGGGTGTCGGAGTGGACGCACACGGACTCGGCGCGCACCTCGACGTCCGTGCCGTCGACCGAGGTCACCAGCCCCTCGTCGGCGATCCGGACCACCCGGGCCGCGACCTGCGCGGCATCGGTGACCAGCGCACCGTCCTGCGAGCGGGGCACGAGAGTCCCGTCAGCGCGGTAGCCGCGGTCGGCGAACGCCTCGGTCACGGTGCGCAGACCCCGCCGCTCCGCGAGCGCCTGCACCGCGGAGCCCGGCAGCCCGACGATCGGCAGGTCGACGGCCTCGACGACGGCGCGCGCGTGCCCCTCGTCGTGCACCACGGTGTTGTAGAGCGCGCCGTGGGGCTTCACGTAGGCGACCGTGGCGCCGACCGTGCGCGCGACGGCCTGCAGGGCGCCCAGCTGGTAGGCCACCTGCGCGCGCAGCACGTCCGGCGGCACGTCGAGGACACGGCGTCCGAAGTGCTCGCGGTCCAGGTAGGAGACGTGCGCACCGATCGACACGCCGCGGACCGCTGCGGCCCGGCAGACCGCCGCCATGACGCGCGCGTCGCCGGCGTGGAACCCGCAGGCCACGTTCGCGCTGGTCACGACGTCGAGCAGCAGCGTGTCCAGACCGTCGACCCCCGGCGCCCACGGGTCGACGTCCTCGCCGAGGTCGCAGTTGAGGTCGATGCGGGCCGCCATGCTCCGATCCTGCCAGCGCGGGCGTCACCCGGTGCGAGGATGACCCGGTGGTGGGATCCGGCGAGCTGCTCGACGTCTTGCTCGCCGGGGGCCGACGAGCCGACCGGATGACCCACGTCCGGCACCTGCCGGCCCGGGAGGGCACCCAGGCGGACTGGCCCTCGTGGGCCGACGTCGACCTGGTGCGCGGGTACCGGGCGCTCGGCGTCGAGCGGCCGTGGACCCACCAAGCGACGGCGGCGGATGCGGCCTGGTCCGGCCGGCACACGGTCCTGGCGACGTCCACCGGCTCCGGAAAGTCCCTCGCGTTCTGGCTGCCCGCGCTCTCCCGCGTCCGCGCGGCCGCGGCCCGGTCGACGCTCGACCCCGGCCGGATCGAGTCGCTGGCCCGACGTGCCACCACCTTGTACCTCTGCCCGACCAAGGCCCTGGCGGCCGACCAGCTCGTCGCCCTCGACCGGCTGCTCGTCGCGTCGCGGACGCAGGACACCCGGATCGCGACATGCGACGGCGACACCTCGCTCGAGGAGCGGCGCTGGGTGCAGGAGTACGCCGACGTCGTGCTCACCAACCCCGACTTCCTGCACTTCGCGCTCCTGCCGCAGCACCGGCGGTGGGCCCGGCTGCTCGGCTCGCTGCAGTTCGTGGTGCTCGACGAGTGCCACGCCTTCCGCGGCGTCTTCGGTGCGCACGTCGGGCTGGTCCTGCGACGGCTGCGGCGGCTGGCCGAGTCCTACGGCGCGACGCCGACGTTCCTGCTCGCCTCCGCGACGACCTCCGACCCGGCGGTCAGCGCCGCCCGGCTGATCGGCGTCGACCCGTCCGAGGTCACCGCCGTGACCACCGACGCCTCCCCCGCCGGTCGCAAGACGTTCGTGCTGTGGCAGCCTCCGGAGCTGCCCGGCGTCGCCTACCCCGTGTCCGACGACGACCCCTGGGCCACCGACCTGCCGCTGCCGGACCTGGCGCGCGCACCGGACGACCTCGGCCCACCCGAGCCCGACGACGTCTGGGGGGCCTCGCCGACGAGCGACCCGGGCGCCGCGCCCGGCGACCCAGGCGTGGGCTCCGCGGGTTCGGCGACCACCGCGCTGTCCGCCCTGGCCGTCGCGCGCGAGGGCTCCGGGCCCGTCGGCACGGGCGAGCGCGTCGTCAGCGAACCCGCCGACCGGCCCCGCCGCACCGCGACCGCCGAGATCGCGGACCTGCTGGCCGACCTCACCATCGCGGGCGCGCGCACCCTGGCGTTCACGCGGTCGCGTCGCGGCGCCGAGTCCGTCGCGGCCTCGACCCGCGGACACCTCGAGGAGGTCGACCCGTCGCTCGGACGCAAGGTGTCGGCGTACCGCGGCGGCTACCTGCCCGAGGAGCGGCGCGCGCTGGAGCACGCGATCCGCACGGGGTCGCTGCTCTCCCTGGCGACGACGAACGCCCTGGAGCTCGGCGTCGACATCTCGGGGCTCGACGCGGTGCTGATCGCGGGCTGGCCCGGCACGCGCGTCTCGCTGTGGCAGCAGGCGGGCCGCGCCGGGCGGGCCGGTGCGGACGGTCTGGTCGCCCTCGTCGCGCGCGAGGACCCGCTCGACACGTTCCTGGTGCACCACCCCGAGGCGATCTTCGACACCCCGGTCGAGGCCACGGTCTTCGACACGACCAACCCCTATGTCCTCGCTCCCCACCTCTGCGCCGCGGCCGCCGAGCTGCCGCTGCGGTTCGAGGAGCTGGACCGCTTCGGCCCGCGCACGTTCGAGCTGCTGGGCGAGCTGGTCGAGCGCGGTGCCCTGCGCCGGCGGCCGTCGGGCTGGTACTGGACGCGCAACGAGGTGGCCAGCCGGCTGACCGACCTGCGCGGCTCGGGCGGCGACCCCGTCCGGGTCGTGGAGTCCGTGACCGGCCGCCTGCTCGGCACGGTCGACGCGGGGTCCGCCGACTCGACCGTGCACACCGGCGCCGTCTACGTGCACCAGGGGCTGACCTTCGTCGTCGACGAGCTGCGCCTGGAGGACGGCGTCGCCCTGGTCACGCGGCGGGACGTCGACTACGGAACCTGGTCCCGGCACGCGACGAGCACCGAGATCCGCTCGGTCGACGCGCAGGTCCCGTGGGGACCGGTCACCTGGGGGTTCGGCGCGGTCGACGTCACCACCCAGGTCACCGGCTACCAGCGCAAACGCATCCCCGACCTGCAGATCCTCGGCAACGAGACGCTGGACCTGCCCGAGCGCACGCTGCGCACGACCGCCGTCTGGTGGACCGCGCCCGCCTCCGTCCTGGAGGCCGCCGGGGTCGACGCCGAAACAGCCCCGGGCGCCTTGCATGCCGCCGAGCACGCGTCGATCGGGCTCCTCCCGCTCCTCGCCACGTGTGACCGCTGGGACCTCGGCGGCCTGTCCACCGCACTGCACGCGGACACGGGCATGGCCACGGTCTTCGTGCACGACGGCTACCCCGGCGGTGCCGGCTTCGCGGAGCGCGGGTTCGCCCTGGGCGCGACCTGGCTGAGGGCCACCCGCGACGCGATCGCCGCCTGCCGCTGCGTCTCGGGCTGCCCCGCGTGCGTCCAGTCGCCCAAGTGCGGCAATGCCAACAACCCGCTGGAGAAGGCCGCCGCCGTCCGCCTGCTCGACGCGGTCCTCGCCCACGCCCCCGCCTGAGCGTGCCGGTCGGCAGTAGCCCGCCCGCCGATCGAGCGCCGGTCGTCAGCCACGCGCGGATGCCGGGCCGGCCCTGGCTTCGGCGGACGCGGCACCGACCTGCGTCGACACGACGACCCGCACGCGCACCACCCCGCCGCCCTCGTCCTCGCAGACCGCCAGCCGTCCGCCGTTGCGCGACGCGGTCTGGCCCGCGATACCGCACGGGTCCCCGGCCCCGAGCGGCAGGAGCCGCGACGCCGCCGCGAGCGCCGCGAGGTCGGCGGCCGCCTGAGCGCGTGCCCGTGCCGACTGTGCCGAGGCGAGCAGCCCGAGGAACGCGGCCATGACGATCACGACGCACACGAGCCCGAGCAGGATCACGGTCCCCGACCCCTCGTCGTTCACGGACGGACGCCACGGCCGTCGGACCCGAAGTCCGCGGCACCCGGGAGTGACGGTCCGCCCGCGACGGAGTGCGCTCACGGCTCGTCCCGCGCCACGGAGGTCGACGACGCGCGCAGCGGGACGCCCCGCCAGGGACCGACGGCATCCGACACCGTGACGCTCGCCCAGCCGTCGGAGCGCGACACGCTCACCTCCGCACCTGCGCCGGCCACCCGGCGCGCGGTCGCCACGACCGCCGCATCGTCCTCACCGAGCGCCGCCGACCGCGCGCCGGCCCGCGCGCCGTCGGCGCACCTCGTCTGGGCGATCGCCGCCGACGACACCGCCAGCAGCGCGACGAGCACGAGCACCACGGCGGGCAGCCCGACCGCCAGCTCCGCCGTGACGCTCCCCCGATCTTGGGCGCCGGCGACGCGCCGGGCGAGGCGTCGACCCGTCACTGCCCCAGCGCCTGCCGGATGATCGCGAGCAGGAACCCCCTCACCTCGTTGCCGCGCAGGATCACCACCAGCAGCCCGGCAAACCCGACCGCCGCCAGCGTCGCGATCGCGTACTCGGCGGTCGCCATCCCCGCCTCGGCGAGCTCGTCGCCGACGTGCCGGCCCCGGTCCCGCACGGTCGCGACGAAGGTCGGCAGGACGGCCCGTCGACGGCGCGCCGCGAGCCGGGGCTCGAGGAAGTGCACCGACCGGTCCGCCGACATCGGCTCCTGCCACGGCGGCGCCCCCCGCTCGGTGGTCCCGGCGGTCGCGTTCCCCTCGTCCTTGCTCATGGCCTGCTCCTCACCTTCGGGACGACGCCACTGCGACGTCCCGCCCAGCCTGCGGCGGTGCACGACCGCCGAACCGGCCCACCGACGATCGGTGCGCGCGACCGACACGGAGCGGGCTGTGGATGCGTCACCCGAACAGCCCGGTCGCGAGGCTGAGGACCATCGGCACCAGGCCGAGCAGGACGAACGCGGGCAGAAAGCAGAGCCCGAGCGGCAGGACGAGTCGGACGCCGAGCGCACCGGCCGCGGCCCGGGCACGCGCGCGACGCCGACGACGGAGCTGGTCCGCGCGTGCGCGCAGCGCGGGTCCCGGCGCGGAGCCGCTGGTCCAGCTCGCCTCCAGCACGTCGGCGACGTGCTGGAGTGCCGGCGGCGACCCCGCCCACGCGGATCGCCAGGACGCCCCGAGCAGGAGCGACGCCGACGCCCGAGCGAGGCCCTCGCCGGACGGAGCACCGACCGCCGAGCCGACGGCGTCCAGCGCGCGCGGCACCGACGCGCCCGTCGAGAGCGCGACCTCGACGAGGTCGAGGAGCAGCACCGGGTCCGACGCGACCGGCGCTGCGGCTGCCGTGCCCCCTGCCCGCGACGCGCGGACCGGTCGACGGCACCACCACGGGCTCGTCGCACCCAGGACCGCGAAGACCACGACAACACCGGTCATGCCGCCCGCCGCGGGATGGCGCCGCCGGCCTGCCGACCTGGCGGCGCGTCGAGGCCACCCGCGCGCCGGCCCGTCGACGCTCCGTCGTCGCGTTCCGCACGCGCCAGGAGCGCCTTCGTCCACCACCGCCCGAGCAGCACCAACCCGACACCGCACACGGCCGCCGCGGTCCCCACCCCGCCGTCGAGCACCACCGCGACCGGGTCGGCGCCGAGCGCGACGCCCAGCACGAGCCCGAGCAGGGGCAGCCACGCCAGGACCTGAGCGGTGGCGCGGGGACCGGCGAGCGCCGCGATCCGCTCGCCCTCGCACTCCTCGTCGGCCGCCAGTCCCACACCGACCCGGTCGAGGACCGCGGCGAGCGGGGCTCCGAGCTCGTCGGACAACCGCGCCGCGGCGACGACGGCCGCTGCCCGCTGAACGTGGCCCGAAAACCGGCGCGAGACCGGTCCGGTCAGGTCGACGACGGACGGCGCCCGGCCCACACGACGGCCCAGCGCCCGCGCCCAGGCCTCCGCGGGCGGGGCACCGGACCGCAGGTGCGCGGCGGCCGCCGCCAGGACCGCGGACAGCTCGGGCGCGTCGAGCGACGACCGCGCTCGTCGCCTGCTCCCACGCCGCCTCGAGGGCGGGGCGACCACGCGACGCGGGACCCGCGAGCCGAGCACCAGGATCGCTGCGGCGACCGCGAGACCGGCCACGACCGTCATCGCAGCCCGAGCCGCTCCGCGAGCGCGGACCACCCCGGCCCGCGGACGCACGCTCCGCAGGGGTCCGCCCGGACGGCGTCGAGCACCTCCAGCGCGCCCGCGGACGACCGACGGACCACCCCGACCTCGGCCACGTGCCGCAGACCACGGTCGGCACCGGCCCGGCGCAGGTGCAGCACGGCGTCGACGGCGCTCGACGCCTGGGCGGCGACGGCGTCGCGGGACATGCCGGCCAGCGCTGCCAGGGCCTCCAGCCGCGCCGGCACGTCGGCCGCCGCGTTCGCGTGAAGGGTCGCGAAGCCGCCGTCGTGCCCGGTGTTCAGGGCGGCCAGCACCTCGCGGACCTCGGCGCCCCGGCACTCCCCGAGCACGATCCGGTCCGGCCGCATGCGCAGTGCGTTCCGGACGAGCTCGCTGAGCCCGACCGCACCGGCACCGTCGACGTTGGGCTGTCGCGCGACGAGCCGGACGAGGTGCGGGTGCCGCGGCTGCAGCTCACCGGCCTCCTCGATCACGACGATGCGCTCGTCGTCGGGGACCAGCGAGAGCAGTGCGGCGAGCAGTGTGGTCTTGCCCGAGCCGGTGCCGCCCGAGACCAGCACGTTCGCCCGCGCCGCGACGAGCGCGCGGACCACCGGGACCAGCGACGGCGCGAGCGTCCCCGAGAGGACCAGCTCGTCGACCGTGAAGGCCCGCGAGCGCACGACGCGCAGGCTCAGCAGCACCCCGCCACCGGCGACCGGCGGCAGGACGGCGTGCAGTCGGGTGCCGTCGGGCAGGCGCGCATCGACCGCGGGCGCGGCGTCGTCGAGCCGTTGTCCTCCGGCGGCCGCGAGCCGGACGGCGAGAGCCCGGACGTCGTGCTCGGAGCCGAGGTCGAGCGGCACGTGGGCCAGCCGCCCGCACCGCTCGACCCAGACGTCCTGCGGACCGTTGACCAGGACGTCGGTCACGTCAGGATCCTCGAGCAGCGCCTGGAGCGGACCGGCGCCGAACAGCTCGTCGCGCACGTCTCGTGCCGTGGTGAGCAGCGCGCTCGACCCGAGCACCACGCCCGACGACCGCGCGGCCGCCTCGACCGCGACCTCGAGCGCCTCGCCGGTGCCGACTCTCGCGCGCACCCGATCCAGGAACGCGGCATCGAGGCTCACAGGAGACCACCGACCAGCCGCGCGGCGGTCCGTGCCGTCCGCCCGCGCGGCGGGACGCCGTCGCCGCCCAGTCGTCGGTCGCGGGGCAGCGTGCCCAGCACCGGCAGCCCGACGGCCGAGGCGACCTCGGACGTCCCGAGCACCCCGGGCCCCCGGACGACCAGCCCGACGCCGGCTCCGTCGAGCATCGGCCGCATCGCCAGGACTCCCGCGACGGCGACGAGGTCTCGGGGCGCGACGACGAGCACCGCGTCGCACGCGGCCACCAACGACTCCCCTGCGACGACGTCGGAGCGATCCAGGTCCAGCACGACGGCACCGACCTCCGCGCAGAGCCCGTGCAGGACGTCGACGACCACCGCGGGCTCCGGAGGGCCGGGCCGGAACCGGTCGGCGCTGAGCACCGCGCACGACCCCCACCGCGGCAGCAGCGCGACGACCTCCGCACCGGCCACGTCCCCGCGCGCGTCGCGCAGGTCCGGCCAGCGCATGCCGTCGACACCCTCGAGGCCGAGCAGCACGTCGATCCCGCCCGAGCCGCGGTCGAGGTCGACCAGCACGGTCGCGGTCCGCCGGGCCAGCTGGCGCGCGAGCGCGGCGGCGAGCGTCGAGGCACCCGCGCCTCCGCACGCTCCCACGACGCCGAGCACCAGTGCAGCCACGTCCACCCGCTTCCGGCCGGACGGTCGCCGGCTCCGGCCCAGCCTGCGCCGACGAGGTGCGGCGGAGGCGGTGAAGGTGGCCCACCCACCCGGCGGCCGGGCTGTGGACGGCTCAGTCGGCCCCGTCGGCGCCGGTCATCCATCACGTGTCGGTGAGTCCCGTTAGGCTCGCGGGAGCACGCAGCCGCCGACCCCCGGAGCACCATGGACGACCAGCAGACGTCGCAGTCGGCTGTGCCCCGGACCGCCGCGTTCTTCGACCTCGACAAGACGATCATCGCGACGTCGTCGGCCACCGCGTTCTCCCGGCCGTTCCTGGCCGAGGGCCTGCTGACCCGGCGCGCGGTCATGCGCAGCGCCTACGCGCAGCTCCTCTACCTGGTGGGGGGTGCCGACGAGGACCAGACCGAGCGCCTGCGTGCCCAGCTGAGCCGGATGGTCACCGGGTGGGACGTCGCGCAGGTCTCCTCGATCGTCGCCGAGACGCTGCACGAGTCGATCGACCCCTCGGTGTACCTGGAGGCGGTCGCGCTCATCGACGAGCACCACGCGGCCGGCCGGGACGTCGTGGTGGTGTCGGCGTCCGGCTCCGAGGTGGTGGAGCCGATCGCGGCCGCACTCGGCGCGGACCACGTCATCGCGACGCGCATGAACGTGGTCGACGGCCGATACACCGGCGACATCGACTTCTACGCGTACGGCGAGAACAAGGCGTCCGCGATCGTGGCGCTCGCCGCCGAGCAGGGGTACGACCTGGCGGACTGCTACGCGTACTCCGACTCGATCACCGACGCGCCGATGCTGGGCGTGGTCGGCCACGCGTTCGCCGTGAACCCGGACCGTGCCCTGCGCCGGCTCGCCGCGGAGAACGACTGGGGCTCGCTCACGTTCGAGCGCCCGGTCCCGCTGTTCTCGTTCCCCCGCCCGCCGGCCCGCGTCATCACGTCGGGCGCCCTGGTCCTCGCGGCCGCGGCGGCACTCGTCGTCTGGCTCGTCCTGCGGCACCGGCGCACACGCCCCTGACGAACGACAGCGCCCCCGAGAGGGCGCCGTCGCCAACGATGACCGGAGGGTGATCATGCGTGCACCGTCGTCGGTCGCTACGGGACCAGCCCGGTCGACCTGCCCATAGGTGGGCTCTCCTGCGCGTGGGTGCCCTCGCGGGTCATGCTGTTGTGACTCCTTGCTACTCCGGTGTGCGACATATGGGAACCCCCACCGGTCCGACCGCAGGCCAGGACGGTCGGGCCGACGCATGCTGGGACAGCCGTCCGCTGGGTGGGACGAATTCGGCCTGCACCTGAGACGCGGCCGGACGTCCGGACGGACGTCGGGTCAGTCGTCCGGGAGGGACCCGGCGAGCACGCCGTCGGCCACCCGACGCGCCCGTGCGGCGCCCTCGACGGTGGCCAGCGAGCAGGCCTCGATCCAGGCCGCCACACCGGTTGGCGTCCCCGTCGCGAACCCCGCCGCCGCGCCGAGGTAGGGGTTCAGCGACCACGACTCGACGACCGATCCCGTCGGGTCCAGCCCGCGGGTCGTCGCGATCAGCCGGGCCGTCGCACGCGCGACGACGCCGTTGCCCGCGCGGAACGGCCGCAGCGTGAGCAGCTCGGCATGCACCACCGCGGCGACGACGAGCGCGGGCGCGTCCGACGAGCCCACCGTCGAGGCGAGCAGGTCCACCCGAGCGGCGAACGCATCCCCCGCGAGCGCCGGCCCGAGCCCGGTCAAGTCCGCCGGTGGGAGGTCCCGGCGGAGCCGACCGACGTGCTCGTCCGGCAGCCACCCGCCGGTCGCGGCGGCATGCACCCGCGCGAGCAGCTGTCCGAACGGCGGCAGCGCGGCCGCTCCGCGAGCGCCGAGGGCCGGCATCAGCTCTTCCACGACGACCGTCGCGCGCAGCGCACCGGCCACGACGGGTTCGTCGTCGGAAGAACCCCCGGTGGCCAGCGAGCGCACGACGGCCAACGGGACGCGCGCACCCTCCAGCGCGGCCGACTCACGCGTCGACCGCAGCCCGGCCTCGGCGCGCACCTCGCGCCAGCGCCGCCGGTAGGCCTCGTGCCAGCGCAGCTCCTCGCACGCGACGCGCGCACGCTCGACGGCGTCGCGGACGCCGGGCAGGTGCATCAGGGGCTCGAGGCTCACGCGCGCCACCCTACGAGCGGGAAAGCGACACAATGGCCGGATGGTGTCACCCAGCGTCTCCTCGTCCATCACGGCACGGCTGGAGGTGCAGGCCCGGCCGACGGCGGTCAGCGAGCTCACCACCGCCATCGAGAAGGCCGGCGGCATCGTCACGGCCCTCGACGTCACGGCCTCGGGCCACGAGCAGATGACGGTCGACGTCACCTGCGCGACGCGCGGCGAGCAGCACGCCTCGGAGATCGTCGACGCCCTGCGGGTCCTGACCGGCGTCGTCGTCGACCGCGTCAGCGACCGCACGTTCCTCATGCACCTCGGCGGCAAGCTGTCGATCGAGTCCAAGGTCCCGCTGCGCAACCGCGACGACCTCTCGATGGCGTACACGCCCGGCGTCGCGCGCGTCTGCGAGGCCATCGCGGCCCACCCCGAGGACGCCCGCCGCCTGACCATCAAGCGCAACACGATCGCCGTGGTCACTGACGGCACCGCGGTCCTCGGGCTCGGCAACATCGGCCCGCTCGCGTCGCTGCCGGTCATGGAGGGCAAGGCGGTGCTCTTCAAGCGGTTCGCGGGGATCGATGCCTTCCCGATCGCGCTCGACACCCAGGACGTGGACCAGATCGTCGAGACGATCTGCGCGATCGCCCCCGTGTTCGCCGGGATCAACCTCGAGGACTTCTCGGCGCCGCGGTGCTTCGAGATCGAGGCCCGCCTGCGCGAGCGCCTCGACATCCCGGTCTTCCACGACGACCAGCACGGCACGGCGATCGTCGTCGTCGCGGCCCTGACCAACGCGCTGAAGGTCGTCGGCAAGCAGCTCGACACCGTCCGCATCGTGCTCTCGGGCGCGGGCGCGGCGGGCACGGCGGTGCTCAAGCTCCTGCTCGCCGCGGGTGCGCGCGACGTCGTCGTCGCCGACATCGAGGGCGTCATCCGGCACGACCGCCCGGGCCTGGCCGAGTCGCTCGTGTGGACCGCGGCCGTCACCAACCCGCGCGGGATCACGGGCTCGATCCCGGACGCCCTGAAGGACGCCGACGTGTTCATCGGCGTCTCGGCGCCCGACGTCATCACCGGCGATGACGTCGCGACGATGGCCAAGGACTCGATCGTGTTCGCGCTCGCCAACCCCCGCCCCGAGGTCGACCCGGACGACGCGGCCCTGCACGCGGCCGTCGTCGGGACCGGCCGCTCGGACTTCGCCAACCAGATCAACAACGTGCTGGCGTTCCCGGGCGTCTTCCGCGGCCTGCTCGACTCGCAGTCGCACCGGATCACGGACCAGATGCTGCTCGCGGCCGCCTACGCGCTGGCCTCGGTGGTCACCGACGCCGAGCTCAACCCCACGTACATCGTGCCGAGCGTCTTCAACCCGGAGGTCACGACGAGGGTCGCCGCCGCCGTGTCGCGCGCCGCGGAGTACACGCCCCCCGCCCAGGCGACCTACGCGATCTGATCCGGCTGGTTCCCGGCGGGTCCGACGGCGGCCCCGAGCAGCTGGCGCCGTCGCGGTTGCGGGGCGCGGTCGGCACCGTCAGGCCCAGGTGCCGCGCACGTACGGCGCCTGCCAGCCCGTCGCCGACGTGCCCTCGACGACGTCGGCCGAGCCCGGCTCGACGGGCAGCGCGCCGGTCGCGACCCCGAGCTCGTGCGCGGCGCGCAGCGGCCAGAACGGGTCGCGCAGGCCCTCCCGGCCGAGCAGGACCGCGTCAGCAGACCCGTCCGCCAGCACAGCCTCGGCCTGCTGGGCGTCGGTGATCAGGCCGACCGCCGCGACGGGCAGCCCGGACGTCTCGCGCACCTCGCGGGCCGCGGGCACCTGGTAGCCGGGGCCGACGGGGATCGACGCCGGCGCGTTCCCGCCGGTGGACACGTCCACCAGGTCGACGCCGTGGGTGCCCAGCTCCTTGGCGACGAGGGCGACCTCGTCCACGGTCAGCCCGCCCTCGACCCAGTCCGTGGCGGAGAGCCGCACGAACAGGGGCTTGTCGGCCGGCCAGATCGCACGGACGGCGTCGGCCGTCTCGACGAGCAGGCGCGAGCGGTTCTCGAGCGGGCCGCCGTACTCGTCGGTGCGGTCGTTGGACAGCGGCGAGAGGAACTGGTGGAGCAGGTACCCGTGCGCCGCGTGCAGCTCGACGACGTCGAAGCCGGCGTGGTCGGCGCGCATGGCCGCGGCCGCGAAGGCCTTGGGGATCCCGGCGATCTGCTCGAGCGTCATCGCCCGCGGCGCCGCGTAGCCGGGGAACGCCGAGTCCGAGGGACCGACGGTCTGCCAGCCGCCCTCGCCCGGCAGGACCGAGCCGCGCGGGCCGTCGAACCCGCGGTAGGTGGACGCCTTGCGACCGGCGTGCGCCAGCTGGACCCCGACCTTGGCGCCGCGTGCGTGCACGAAGTCGGTGATGCGTCGCCACTCCGCGATGTGCAGGTCGTGCCACAGGCCGGTGTCCTGCGGGGAGATCCGGCCCTCGGGGACCACGGCGGTCGCCTCGGCGATCACGAGCCCGAACCCTCCCGAGGCCCGGGCCCCCAGGTGGACCAGGTGCCAGTCGTTCGGGCTGCCGTTGGTCGCGGAGTACTGGCACATCGGCGCGAGCCAGGCGCGGTTGGCGAAGGTGATGCCCCGGATGGTGAGCGGGGTGAAGAGGTGGGTCACACCGCTGGGCAACCCTCGACCGCGCGACGCCATTCCCCGTGTCCACCAGGCGGGCAGCACGCCGCACGCGCGGGGCCAGGTCCCGACCTCTGCGAGCAGCGCGCCGCACGGCGCGAGCCCCGACGCGGCAATACGGTGATCAGGACAGCGGCGCCTCTCGACGCCGCACCCGCGCCCTGCCCCGAGGAGCATGCATGAGCACCTCCGACCCCGACCGTCCGGCCGACGACACCACCCCTGCCCCCGTCGAGCGGAGCACCCCCGCCGACGAGACAGCGTCGACCCCCGGCACCCCCGCCGAGCCGGCGCCCGCGGCCCCCTCGGACCCCGAGCTCGTCCCGCCGACCGAGCCGGTCGCCGCCGAGCCGACCGTCGCCGAGCCGGTTGCCGAGCCGGTTGCCGAGCCGACCGTGGCCAAGCCCGCTGCGACAGAGCCGGTGGTCGAGGAACCGACCACCGCGGAGCCCGTCGCCACGGCGCCGGTCGTTGCAGCGCCCGTCGTCGGCGAGACCGCCGCGCCGGTCACCGAGCCCGTCAGCCTGGACACGGGCCGCCACGCGGTCGTCCGCCCGACCCCCGTCCCGCCCGACGACCCGACGCCGGACCCCGTCGTCGCGACGGCTCCGCGGACGGCCGCCACGCCTGTCGATCCGGAGGTCGCAGCGGTCGCTGCGGCGTCCGTCGCGAACGAACCGGCCACCGAGGCACCCGCCACCACGCCGGTCGCGGCCTACGGGGCCATCACCCCGGAGCCCGAGGACGACGGACGCCTGTTCCCGGACCCGAACGCGCCGAGCAGCCCGTCGGCGGGCTCGCGCATCCTCGGGGTGCTGGTCGGCCTGATCCTGACGCCGATCGCGGTCGGGGTCCTGCTGCTGGGCGAGTCGCAGATCCTCGAGGCGCAGGTCGACGGCTGGGACGCGTCCACGTCGGTCTTCGGCATCGTGCTGGTGACGCTCGGCCTCCTGCTGCTCGGCTGCGTGCTGCTGCTGGGCGTCTGGACGGCGGCGGTCCCGATCACGGGCGGCGTAATCATCAGCGCGGTGGGCGCCGTGTATCTCTACGCCCCGTCGCTCGCCCGCGAGCAGACGCTGACGCTCCTCTCGTCGAAGGGCTGGGAGCTGACGATCAAGCAGGTGACCGTGTCGGCGACGTCCGGCATGGCGCTCGCGGCAGGCTTCCTGCTGCTGCTCGCCGGCCTCGTCATCGCGTCGGCCCGCAAGCGTGGCGTGCACCTCGGCGAGTTCCGCGAGCGTCACAAGGCCTGAGCAGCAGGTGCTGCGGGGTCCGGCTAGAGTTTCCGACCGGACCCCGGTCCACCTGCACCGACGTAGCTGCACAGGAAGGTGGTCTCCGTGACCGCGAACGAGCCCACCCACGAGCCCGGTCTCGAGAACCTGCTCACCGAGGAACGCCGTTTCCCGCCGAGCGCCGAGTTCGCCGCGCAGGCCAACGCGCAGCACGACCTGTACGCGTGGGCCAACGCCGACCGCCCGAGCTTCTGGGCGGACCAGGCCCGAGAGCTGCTCAGCTGGGAGAAGCCGTTCGAGGAGGTCCTCGACTGGTCCGGCGCTCCGTTCGCCCGGTGGTTCGCCGACGGCACCCTGAACGCGGCGTACAACGCGGTCGACCGGCACGTCGAGGCGGGCAACGGCGACCGGGTCGCCCTGCACTTCGAGGGTGAGGGCGGCGACACCCGCACGATCACCTACGCCGACCTGCAGCGCGAGGTGTCCAAGGCCGCCAACGCGTTCACCGCGCTCGGCGTGGGCACGGGCGACCGCGTCGCCATCTACCTCCCGCTGATCCCCGAGGCCGTCGTCACGATGCTCGCCTGCGCGCGCATCGGCGCACCGCACTCGGTCGTGTTCGGCGGCTTCTCGGCGGAGGCCCTGGCCAGCCGCATCAACGACGCCGAGGCCAAGCTCGTGGTCACCGCGGACGGCGGCTACCGCCGCGGCGCGGCCAGCGCGCTGAAGCCCGCGGTGGACGACGCGATCGCCAAGGGCACGCCGTCGGTGGAGCACGTCCTCGTCGTGAAGCGCACGAACCAGAACGTCACCTGGAACGACCGCGACGTCTGGTGGTCCGACGTCGTCGACACGGCCAGCGACCAGCACACGCCCGTCGCGGTGGAGGCCGAGCACCCGCTGTTCATCCTCTACACGTCGGGCACCACGGGGAAGCCGAAGGGCATCTTCCACACGACCGGCGGCTACCTGACGCAGGCGGCGTACACCCACCGCAACGTCTTCGACCTCAAGGCCGAGACGGACGTCTACTGGTGCACGGCCGACGTCGGCTGGATCACCGGCCACACCTACGTCGTCTACGGGCCCCTGATCAACGGCGCCACGCAGGTCATCTACGAGGGCACGCCCGACACCCCGCACCGCGGGCGCTGGTGGGAGATCATCGAGAAGTACAAGGTCACCATCCTGTACACCGCCCCCACAGCCATCCGTACGTGCATGAAGTGGGGCGAGGAGATCCCGGGCAAGTTCGACCTCTCGAGCCTGCGGGTGCTCGGGTCGGTGGGCGAGCCCATCAACCCCGAGGCGTGGATCTGGTACCGGCGCGTCATCGGTGGCGACAAGGCCCCGATCGTCGACACGTGGTGGCAGACCGAGACCGGCGCGATCATGATCAGCCCGCTGCCGGGCGTCACCGAGACCAAGCCGGGGAGCGCGCAGGTCGCGCTGCCGGGCATCGCGGCGGACGTCGTCGACGACGAGGCGCACTCCGTGCCGGACGGCTCTGGCGGCTACCTGGTGATCACCGAGCCATGGCCCTCCATGCTGCGCGGCATCTGGGGCGACCCGGACCGCTACAAGGAGACCTACTGGTCGCGGTTCCAGAACCTCTACTTCGCGGGCGACGGCGCCAAGAAGGACGACGACGGCGACATCTGGCTGCTCGGCCGCGTGGACGACGTGATGAACGTGTCCGGCCACCGGCTGTCGACCACGGAGATCGAGTCCGCGCTGGTCAGCCACCCGTGGGTCGCGGAGGCGGCCGTCGTCGGCGCCAACGACGAGACCACGGGCCAGGCGGTCGTCGCGTTCGTCATCCTGCGCGGCGACGCCGCCGGCAAGGACCAGGAGGCGGACGCGGTCCAGACCGAGCTGCGCAACCACGTGGCCAAGGCGATCGGCCCGATCGCCAAGCCGCGCCAGATCCTCGTCGTCGCGGAGCTGCCCAAGACGCGCTCCGGCAAGATCATGCGCCGTCTGCTGCGCGACGTCGCCGAGAACCGTCAGGTGGGCGACGCGACGACCCTGGCGGACTCGTCGGTCATGGACCTGATTGCGCAGGGCTTGGCGGCGCCGGGGGCGAAGCAGGAGGACTGATCCGGAGCGAAGCGGAAGGTGGGGGCGCGCCAGCGCACCCGCCTGCAGCGCAGCGCAGGATCAGTGCGACCATCAAGCAGGAGGACTGATCCGGAGCGAAGCGGAAAGGTGGCGGCGCGCCAGCGCACCCGCCTGCAGCGCAGCGCAGGATCAGTCCGACCATCAAGCAGGAGGACTGATCCGGAGCGCAGGATCAGTCCGACCATCACGCAGGAGGACTGACCTCGCGGGCCTCGGCGGACGCCTCTGCGGCGGCGTTCGCCGGGCTCAGGGCCAGGGCCACGCAGCCGACGAGGGCGAGCGCGATGCCGAACGCGGCGGCCGGGTCCCAACCGTCGCGGATCCGGTCGCCGAGCACCCAGATGCCGACGACCCCGGGCACCACGACCTCGAGCACGGAGACGACGGCGGCCGCGGTCCCCACGGACCCGCGCTCGAGGGCGCGCAGGTAGGCCAGGGCACCGGCGACGGCGCACAACGCGATCGCGACGGCCAACGGCTGGAAGATCGTCGCCCAGAACCCCTCCGACTCCGTCGCGGCGCGGGCGGCGATCGCGGCGCCCGAGTACCCGAGCCCGCCGATCACCGCGAGGACGACGGGCGGCCCGTTCCGGTAGAACACCACGAGCAGCACGACGAGCCCGGCCGAGGCCGCGATCATGATCGCGACGAAGCCCCGCGGCGCCGGCACCGCGGGCTGCTCCCCACCCGCGAGCGACACGATCACCAGGGCGACGACGACCGCGACCACGGCGGCCACGTCGACGGGCCGCATGCGGGTGCCCAGCACGAACCGCGCCAGCACGACGACGACCACGAGCGACGCGGCGATGATGGCCTGCACGACGAACAGGGGCAGCTTGTCCAGCGCGACGAGCGAGAGCACCCAGGCGAGGCCGTCGACCACGAACGCGGCGATCACCAGAGGCTGCTTGATGACGGCGAGCCCGGCGGCGCGACGCGTGGCCACGGCCTGCATGATCGTGCTCACGCCGTAGGCGGTCGACGACACGATCGCCGCCAGCAGCGCCCAGATCACGCCGGCGCCCCGATGCTGCCCAGGAACCGGCCGATCACGGGGATCTCGGTGACGCCCTCGGCGCCGGCCAGGACGAGCGCCTGCGTCGCGACGAACTCGACGGAGTCGAGGAGCACGTACCGCGGCACCCAGCCCGGGTCGAACTTCTCGTTGAACGTGCTGAGGGTGCCCATCTGCGTCCCCTCCGACATCCTCTGCAGCAGCGGACGCGTGATGGCGTCGATCCGGGAGCCGGACTCCTCGCCCTCGAGCACCTCGCGCATCATCGCGAAGTTCAGGCCCAGACCCCGCTCACCGCGCCCGGCGAGCTCGGCGATGGTGGCGACGATGTTCGCGTCGATCAGTCCGTTGGGCAGGCCCTCGACATCCGTGCGACGGCGCATCACGTCGAGCGACCAGCCGCCGATCGCCGTCGCCGGGACCCACTGGCAGAAGGCGTCCACCCGCCCCTCCGACGAACGCGTCACCGAGAGCATCAGCCCGGTGTCCTCCGGCTGGAACAGCCGCGACAGGGTCATCGAGAAGCCGCGCTCGACGTCGCCCTGCCGCGACTCCTCGCTCATCGACATGATCTCGGAGCGCAGCCGCGGGTCGAGCGCCGACGGGTCGTGGAACGTCGTCGTGTACCCGGCGCGCTCGATCCGGTTGACCGCCTGCCGCAGCGACTTGTGCGCGCGTCCTTCCAGGCTGAACGTCGGGCAGTCGACGATCGCCTCGTCGCCCAGGTAGACCGTGCGCAGCCCGCTCGACTCGTAGGTGGGCAGCCAGTCCTGTGCCGCCCCGATCACGCTCACCGACCAGCCGAACTCCTGCGCGTAGCCGAGGAACTCCGCCCAGACGAGCACCCGCTCCTCGACCGGTCCGACGGGGTCGGGCGAGACGAGGCAGACCCCGGCGCGCACCGAGTGCGCGACCACCGACGACCCCGAGAAGAACCAGTCCTTGTCGTCGCGCAGCGCGAAGTAGTCGAGCGTGCCCGAGCCGTACCGCTGCACGACGAGCCGTGCCCGTTCGCGCTCGTCGTGGTGGTCGGCCGGGCTGAGTCGGACCGGCCGGCGGGGCGAGAGGAGCGACCAGAGCATGGCGACGACGAAGACGAGGGTGAGCACGAACGTGACGGGCTGGATGATCCCGGCGTAGCGCTCGACGTCGTCGGCGGACGCATCGGTGGCGACGAAGTACACGACCAGCCCGACGAAGAACACGACCACGAACACGACCGCCGCGACCGACCAGAGGACGGCTCGGCGCACGGCCCGCGCGGTCGGCAGGACCGGGAACGACCGCGCCTGCGTGGCCAGCCAGACGATCCCGGCGCCGAGCAGGAGCGCCGAGAAGACGTCGAGCCCCTTGGCGAGGTGGACCACGACGGAGACCGACAGCATCGCGAGCGTGGCGATCCACGCGAGCCGGTGCCCGCGGCGCAGCCCGCGCGCGGTGAGCATCAGGGCCAGCGAGACGATCACCAGGGTCGGCCGGGCGGTGTGCACGACGAGCCCCGGGACGGTGTCGCGGACC
Organism: Cellulomonas sp. P4_A2; assembly: GCF_056402515.1. NCBI lineage: Bacteria > Bacillati > Actinomycetota > Actinomycetes > Micrococcales > Cellulomonadaceae > Cellulomonas > Cellulomonas sp. P4_A2. Next base: position 33,435 of record NZ_JBFUHG010000019.1, on the reverse strand, counting down.
AGTCCCATGTCCTTCCACAAGGGGTGGACCGCCGCCGAGACGAGCCCCAGGATCGCCAGCACGAGCACGACCCGCGACGCCAGCACCCGGACGCGCACACGGCGTCGCTGCTCGTCCAGTGCCGTCCGCGCGACCCGCGGGACCAGCACGCTGCCCGCGGCCGTCATGCGTGCAGTCTGCCGAAGGACTCGTCGGGGTGCGAGGCTGTCGCGCATGCTGCAGGCCGACGACCAGCCAGGCGAACACCTGCCGCAGGACGTGCTGCGCGAGCTCGGCAGCGGCAGCGACTGGATCAGCTCGTGGTGGACCGTCGCCGTCGTCGGTGTCCTCGCGGCCCTCACGATCGCCTGGGCGGTGCGGCGGCGTCGGCGCGAGCGCCGCTCCTGGCCCCTGTGGATCTGCGCCGGCCTGGCCGTCCTGCTCGGGCTCGGCGTCGCGACCAACGCCTATGTCGGCTACATGCCCAACGTCGCCGCGGCCCGGGTGACGCTCGCCAGCTGGGGCATCGGGACGGTGCACGGGATGAAGCACGGCCACCCGTCGGAGCGGACGGGGAACGCCGACGAGGGCACGGTCGAGTCGGTCCACGTCGCCGCTCCGGCAGCCGACCGCATGCCGGGCGACTCGCTGACCTGGATCTACACGCCCCCGGGGTTCGACGACTCGGGAAAGACCCGCTACCCCGTCGTGTACCTCGTGCACGGCAGCCCGGGTGCGAGCGGCGACTGGTTCGCGGCCGGCGCGCTCCCGCACACGATGGACGTGCTGCTCGCGCACCGGCTGGTGCAGCCCATGATCGTCGTCGCGATGGACGTCAACGGCACCGGCCCGAGCGCGGTCGACACCGAGTGCCTGGACTCGACGACCGGGGGCTCGCAGGTGTCCACCTACATCAACGACACCGTGGTGCCGTGGGTGGACCGCACCTACCCGACGAAGGCCGACTGGAAGCACCGGACCGTCGGGGGCTTCTCGTCGGGCGGCTTCTGCGCTCTCGACCTGGGCCTGCAACCGCCGACCCAGTTCGGCGTGATCATGGCGATCGAGCCGTACGGCGACCCGGGCACGGGCGGGACGGCGATGCTCGCGACGAAGGCGGAGTGGGAGGAGCACGACCTCACGAAGCGCTCCAGGACCATGCCGCTGCCGCACGAGGTCGCGCTCTACGTCGCGCTGGCGAGCCTCGACCACGGCGCCCCGTCACACAACGGTCCCGAGATCGCCACGAACCTCGAGGGCCGCGGCGACACGACGCTCGTCATGACGTTCGAGGGTCAGCGGCACACCTGGAACATGGCCCGCGCCGCGCTCCCGCACGGCCTCGTCTTCGCGTCGGCCCACATGCCACCGCCGACGTGACGCGTCAGCGCGACCAGAGCGTGCGCAGGTTGTGGACCGCCTCGCGGCCGGCACGGTTGGCGCCGACGGTCGACGCGCTCGGGCCGTAGCCGACGAGCTGGATCCGCGGGTCCGCGACCACCTGCGTGCCGTCCATGACGATCCCGCCGCCCGGCGCGCGCAGGCGCAGCGGGATGAGGTGGTCCAGCGACGCCCGGAACCCTGTGCACCACAGCAGCGTGCGCGCCGCGACGAACGAGGGACCGTCCACCCAGCCGTCGGCGGGCGGCTCGTGCGGGTCCCACGTCACGCCGTCAAGGGTGATCCGGGAGAACATCGGCCGCGCCGTGAGGATGCCGGCCGTGATGCCCAGGCGGTACTCGGGCGTCAGGGGCAGGCCGGTGACCGAGACGATGCTCGACGGCGGCAGCCCGGCCCGGGTGCGGGCGTCCACCTGGGCGACCGCCTCGCGGCCCAGCTCGGGCGTGAACTGGACGTCGCGCCAGGCGGGCGGGCGCCGGGTGACCCAGGTGGTCGTCGTGACGCGAGAGAGCGCGAGGGTCAGCTGGACCGCGGAGGTCCCGCCACCGATGACCACGACGTGCCCGTCGGAGAGGTCCTCGGGGAGCCGGAAGTCCCGGGCGTGCAGCTGGCGTCCGCCGAACGTCGCGACCCCCGGGTAGGTGGGCCAGAACGGCTTGCCCCAGGTGCCCGACGCGTTGATCAGCCCGCGGGCGCTCCACTCGACCACCTCGTCGGGACGCGTCACGCTCTGGCTGCGCACCAGCAGGCGGCCGTCGTCGGTCGACGACACGCGCGACACCCGCACGGGCCGCTGCACGCGCAGGTCGAACGCCTCCTCGTACTGCGCGAAGTAGTACGGGACCGCGAACGCCGCGGGCTCGGACGGGTCGGGCGCGACGAGCGGCATCCCCGGCAGGTCGTGCACGCCGTGCGCGTCGGCCATGGTCAGGCCGGGCCATCGGTACTGCCACGCACCGCCCGCCTGGGGCGCGTCGTCGAGGACGACGAACGTCTCCTCGGCGCTCGCCCAGCCGGGCTCGCCGACGGCGACGAGGCCGCTCTTGCGCAGGTGGTACGCCGCGGAGAGGCCGGCCTGTCCGGCACCGATCACCACGACGGTCACCTCGACCGGCCCGGAGGGCGCGGACGTCCGGGCGCGCCGGGACCGGCGGGTCTCCGGGGGGCTCTGGGACGGGTCCATGGCCCGCCCAACCTACCCGCTCGCCCCGGACGACCCCGAGCGGGTCCGACCCCCTTCACCGGAACGCGCGCAATTGTTGGACAGCCGTCCGGTTCCACCCGTGGTGGGATGGCCTCATGGTCGACACGTCCACGCAGGTCGTCGTCACGGCGACAGCCGGTCCCCTGTCCACGACGGCCGCCGACGACGTCCGTGCCCTCGCGCACCGCGCCGCCGGTGCCGACGGCGTCGCCCCGCTCTCGGAGCAGCCCCTGCTGTGGCTCACCGAGCCGGAGGCGCCGGCTGTCCACCTCAAGGCCGCGCTGGGCGACGTGCTCGTCGGCTACGCACAGCTCGACGTCGGGTCGCAGACCAGCGTCAAGGCCGAGCTGGTGGTCGACCCGGCCCACCGCCGCTCCGGCGTCGGCAGGGCGCTGCTGGACCGGGCCCGGGCCGAGGCCGAGGTCGTCGACGAGCGCGAGCTGCGGGTGTGGGCGCACGGCGACCTGCCTGCCGCCCGGGCGTTCGCGCGGGCGGCCGGGATGGCGGTCGTGCGCGAGCTGCTGCAGATGCGCCTCGACCTCACGGCGCGGCCGCAGCAGGAGACCGCGCTCCCCCCGGGCGTGACGGTGCGCGCGTTCCGGCCGGGTGCCGACGAGGACGCCTGGCGCCGCGTCAACTCGCGCGCGTTCTCGCACCACCCCGAGCAGGGCCGCATGACGTCGGCGGACCTGCGGGCACGCGAGGCCGAGGACTGGTTCGACCCCGAGGGCTTCCTGCTCGCGGAGCGCGACGGCCAGCTGCTCGGCTCGGTGTGGACCAAGGTGCACCCGGCGGGCGAGCACGGTCCGGACCGCGTGGGCGAGATCTACGTCGTGGGCGTGGACCCGGACGCCCAGGGCCTCGGCCTCGGTCGCGCTCTCACGGCGCTCGGCCTGGACCACCTGACCAGCGGCGGGCTGACGGCGGCGATCCTCTACACCGGCGCCGAGAACACCGTGGCGGTGCACACCTACGAGCGCGCAGGCTTCGTCACGGCCGGTGTGGATGTGATGTTCGGCTCCGATACCAAGAGTTCACCGAGGGATGTCACGATGGGCGCATGACGGACCTCACCGCCCTCGACCCTGACCTCGCGGCCCATATCGCGGAGCATGTGCGCCCGGCCGCGGTGACCGAGGTCGAGGACGTCGAGCTGGAGCTCGAGCCGCTGCCCGACGACCGTTTCCTGGACCGTGAGCTGTCCTGGCTGGCGTTCAACCAGCGGGTGCTGGAGCTGGCCGAGGACCCCGATCTGCCCCTGCTCGAGCGGGTGCGCTTCCTGGCGATCTTCGCCTCGAACCTCGACGAGTTCTTCATGGTCCGCGTGGCCGGCCTCAAGCGCCGCATCGCCACGGGCATCGCGGTCACGGCCGCGTCCGGGGCGTCCCCGCGCCAGGTCCTCGAGGCGATCAGCGAGGAGGCGCACCGGCTGATGTCCCGGCACGCGGCGGTGTTCGCGGACCAGGTCCAGCCCGCGCTCGCCGACGAGGGCATCACCCTGGTGCGCTGGAGCGACCTGGGCGAGTCGGAGCAGGACCGGCTGCGCAAGTTCTTCCGCCGGCAGATCTTCCCGGTCCTGACGCCGCTGGCCGTCGACCCCGCGCACCCGTTCCCGTACATCTCGGGGCTGTCGCTCAACCTCGCCGTCGTGGTGTCCAACCCCTCGACCGGCAAGGAGCACTTCGCCCGCGTCAAGGTGCCGCCGCTGCTGCCCCGGTTCATCGCGGTCGACGCCTCCGGCCGGCCCAGCGCCCCGGACGTGCAGGCCGCCTCTCTGGAGCGCGGCCCGGTCAGCTTCGTGCCCGTCGAGGACGTCATCTCCGAGCACCTCGAGCAGCTGTTCCCCGGCATGGTCGTGCAGGAGCACCACACGTTCCGCGTCACCCGCAACGAGGACGTGGAGGTCGAGGAGGACGACGCCGAGAATCTCCTCAAGGCCATGGAGAAGGAGCTGCTGCGCCGCCGCTTCGGCCCGCCGGTCCGCCTCGAGATCGCCGACGGCATCAGCCCGCGCATCCGCAGCCTGCTCATCCGCGAGCTCGGGGTCGACGAGGAAGAGGTCTACGAGCTGCCCGCGCCGCTCGACCACACCGGCCTGCACCTCATCGCCGACCTGGACCGCGCCCCGTTGCAGTACCCGCGGTTCGTCGCATCGACCCCGCGCCAGCTGGCCGAGGTGGAGAGCGCGACACCGGCGGACATGTTCGCCAAGATCCGCGAGCGCGACATCCTGCTGCACCACCCGTACGACTCGTTCAGCACCTCGGTGCAGCAGTTCCTGCAGCAGGCGGCCGCCGACCCGCAGGTGCTCGCCATCAAGCAGACCCTCTACCGCACCTCGGGCGACTCCCCCATCGTCGACGCCCTCATCGACGCCGCCGAGGCCGGCAAGCAGGTCCTGGCGCTGGTCGAGATCAAGGCGCGTTTCGACGAGCAGAACAACATCTCGTGGGCCCGCAAGCTCGAGCAGGCGGGCGTCCACGTCGTGTACGGCATCGTCGGCCTCAAGACCCACTGCAAGCTGTCGCTCGTGGTCCGCCAGGAGGCCGACGGCCTGCGTCGCTACTGCCACATCGGCACCGGCAACTACAACCCGAAGACCGCGCGCCTGTACACCGACCTCGGGCTGCTCACCAGCGACCCCGAGGTCGGCCAGGACCTCACGCGGCTGTTCAACCAGCTGTCCGGGTACGCGCCGAAGTCGAGGTTCCACCGCCTGCTCGTCGCGCCGCGCTCGGTGCGCAACGGCCTGATCGAGCGCATCGACCGCGAGGCCGCCGCCGCGCGCGAGGGCCAGCCGGCGTGGATCAAGATCAAGGTCAACTCGATGGTCGACGAGGCCACGATCGACGCCCTCTACCGTGCGTCGCAGGCCGGAGTGCCCGTCGACCTCGTGATCCGCGGCATCTGCGCGCTGCGTCCGGGAGTCCCCGGACTGTCGGAGACCATCCGGGTCCGCTCCATCCTCGGGCGCTTTCTCGAGCACTCGCGCATCTTCGCGTTCGCGTCCTCCGTGAAGCCCGAGGACGCGACCTTCGAGGGGCCGGAGGTCTACATCGGATCCGCGGACCTCATGCACCGCAACCTCGACCGTCGCGTCGAGGCGCTCGTCCGGATCGCCGACCCCGACCAGGTCAGCGAGCTCATCGAGCTGCTCGACGAGTCGATGGACGACGGCACCGCGTCGTGGCACCTCGACTCGAACGGTGCCTGGGAGCGTCACTACGTCGGCGTCGACGGCCCCCTCGTGGACCTGCAGGCGGCCCTGATCAGCCGGCAGCGCCGCAAGCACGGCAAGGGCCGGTGAGCCCCACGCAGGCGCCGGTCATCGTCGAGGCGGCCGGCGCGATCGTCTGGCGCGTGCGTCTGGAGAAGCTCCAGGTCGCCATGGTGCACCGCCCGCGGTACGGCGACTGGTCCTGGCCCAAGGGCAAGGTCGACCCGGGCGAGACCATCCTCGGGGCCGCGACGCGTGAGGTGGCCGAGGAGACCGGCCACGACGTCGTCCTCGGCGTGCCGCTGCCCGGTCTCGAGTACGGCCTGTCGGACGGCCGCCGCAAGCGCGTGCACTACTGGGCGGCCCAGGTGGCCGGCCGACCGGACGCCGCTGCCCTGCGCGCGCGCCCGCCGGTGCCCCCGGTGAGCCCGAAGGAGATCGACCAGCTGCGCTGGTTCGACGCCGACGTGGCGTTCAAGCGGCTCACCCGGCCCGACGACCAGGAACCGCTCGACGACCTGGTCGAGGCGTACGCGAAGGACCGTCTGGACACGCGCGCGCTGGTGGTCGCGCGGCACGGGACGGCCCGGCGCCGCGCGGACTGGAAGGGCACCGAGCTCGACCGCCCCCTCACGCCCGAGGGCCACCGTCAGGCGAACGCCTTGACCCCGATCCTGTCGACGTTCGGCGTCGGCCGCGTGGTGACCAGCGCGTGGGCCCGGTGCGTCAGCACAATGGCGCCCTACGCCGCGGCCGCACAGGTGGTGCCCGAGGTGTCGGCCATCCTCACCGAGACGTCGCACCACTCGTCGCCGGCCAAGGTCGCGGCCGAGGTGCTGAGCCTGCTCGAGGCGCACGCCGACGTGGTCCTGTGCACCCACCGGCCGGTGCTGCCGACGGTCGTCGACGTGCTCGCGCAGCACGCGGGCCGGCAGATCGCCGACGCGCTGCCGCACGCCGACCCGTTCCTGCACCCCGCCCAGGTCCTGGTCGCGCACGTCGCGCAGACGCCCAAGGGGCCCCGCGTGGTGGCGACCGAGACGCACCGGCCGCACGAGGTCTAGCGGGCGCCGAGGCCCAGCAGGATCGGGTTGAGGATCCAGTAGACGATCGCCGCGACGAGGGCCGCGGCCGGGATGGTCAGCACCCACGCGTACGCGATGTTCTTGGCCACGCCCCAGCGGACCGCCGACACCCGCTTGGTGGCGCCGACGCCCATGATCGCCGAGGTGATCGTGTGGGTCGTCGAGACCGGGGCGTGGAACCAGTAGGCGCTGCCGTACAGGACCAGCGAGGCGACCGACTCGGCGACGAAGCCGCGGGCCGGGTCGAGCTCGATGATCTTGCGCCCGAGCGTGCGCATGATGCGCCAGCCGCCCGAGTAGGTGCCCAGCGAGATCGCCGTCGCGGCGGAGAGCTTGACCCACAGCGGGATCGAGTCGCCCTCGTGGAACCCGCCGGCGACGAGCGCCAGGACGATGATGCCCATGGTCTTCTGCGCGTCCTGCAGGCCGTGGCCGAGGGCCATCGCCGCGGCGGACGCGGTCTGCGCGAGCCGGAACCGGCGCTGCGTGCGGGCCGGCGCCCGGTTCCGCACGATCCAGAGCAGCAGGACCATGAGCAGGAACGCGCCGAGGAAGCCGATGATCGGGGAGAAGACCATGGGCAGGACCACCCGGTCCCAGATCTCGCTCCAGTGCACGGTCACGCTGGCGGCGATGCCGACGCCGGTCAGGGCGCCGATGATCGCGTGCGTCGACGAGGACGGCAGGCCCAGGCGCCAGGTGATGAGGTTCCACGCGATGGCACCGACGAGGGCGGACAGCACGATGATCAGCCCCTCCTCGGGGCTGACGTTGTCGATGCTGATGATGTCCTCGGCGATCGTCGTCGCCACGTTGGTGCCGAGCAGGGCGCCGAGGAGGTTGAAGAACGCCGCCATGAGCAGCGCGACGCGCGGGGTGAGCGCGCGCGTGGAGACCGAGGTCGCGATGGCGTTGGCGGCGTCGTGGAAACCGTTGGTGTAGTCGAAGCCGAGCGCGAACACCACGACGATGATGACGAGCGCGATCTCCACCGCGGTCAGGACTCCTTGAGCGCGATGGTCTCGACGGTGTTCGCCACCTTCTCGAACGCGTCGGCCGCGTCCTCCAGCCGCTCGACGATCTCCTTGATCTTCATGAGCTGGATCGGGTCGGTGATCTCGTCGAACATCTGGGCAAGCAGCTTGCGGTGGATCTTGTCGGCCTGGTTCTCGAGGCGGTTGACCTCGACCCAGTACTCGGACAGCGAGTCCATCGAGCGCAGGCGCGGCATGGCCTCGGCGGTCAGCTCGGCGGCGCGCTGGAGCACCTGGACCTGGTCGGACACGCGGGCCGGCAGGTCGTCCACCTTGTAGAGGACGATCAGGTCGGCCGCTTCCTCCATGAAGTCCATGCAGTCGTCGAGGCTCGACGCGAGCGTGTAGATGTCGTCACGGTCGAACGGAGTGACGAACGTCGAGTTCAGGCGGCGCATGATCAGGTGCGTCGCCTCGTCAGCCTCGTGCTCCGCGTCCGCGATGCGCTTGCCGATCTCCTTGCGGGTCGACCGGTCGGCACCGAGCATCTCGCCGAGCAGGTTCGCACCGGTGACGAGATGGGTCGCCTGAGCGGCGAAGAGGTCGAAGAACGTGGTGTCGCGCGGGGTCAGGCGCAGGCGCACAGCAGGCTCCGTGGAGGGGGGAGGAGGACGGGGATCAGGCTAGGTCACGGCCGGTCGAATGCCTAACGCGCGGCAGCGCGCGCATGGACACATAGTGACAGGCCGGTAACGGCCGCGGATCACCCGCGCGGCGTACACGGCATCGCGCACCAGCGCACTCCGGGTGCGACGACGCCGGGCCGCGGAGCGCCTCTCGGCGCGGGGCCGCTCGAAGCGGCTTGAGATGGAGCCCGGGGCTACCGCGACCCGACGTCGCTGCCCATTCTAGTCCCGACCTCGTTCGACCAGGCCTACTCGAGCTTGTCCGCACGCCACAGCGCGGCAGCCCGGGACAGCTCCTCAGCCGTCCGGACGAGGGATGCCGCACCGCGCGTCAGCCGGACCGCACCGGTCGGGTCCACGTCGTCGAGGTGGTCGGCGTCGAACGCGGCCCCCGTCGCGAGGACCTGGCAGAAGGCCGCCGCCCGCTCGAGCGCGACCGCAAGATCACCCGTGTAGACACCCGAGAGCACCGCGTCGGCGACCGCCCGCACGTCGTTCGGCCCGGGCGCGTCCGCGACCCCGGCGACCGCGTCGTGCACCGGCGCCGCGGCGACCCCCAGCCGGTAGCGGTCCGCGATGGTCTCCGGGTCGCGGCGCACCCACTCGCGCAGCACGTAGAGCCGCCACAGCGCACCCGGCAACGTCTCGGCGGGGCTGTCGGACCACAGCGCGGCGACGACGTCGAGCCCTTCGGTCTCCACGAGCGAGACCAGCCGCGCCACCACCTCGGGATCCGCGTTGGCCCGGCCCTGGTGCACCAGGGCCGCCGCCGTGGTGTGCGCCGCGTCGTTGCGCACGGCGGGGTCGTACCCGCCCGGCAGCTCGTCGGCCGCGGCCGGGTCCAGCATCGCTGGCCGACGGGGGCGCCGTGCGCCGGGTGTCGCGTCCATCGCACGATCTTGCACCGCGTTCGCACCGACGGCCAGCAGGTCGGCGCGTCGCCGACCTCGTGCCGACGACGTGCGGAGGGACCGCCTGAGGTCCAAGGTGGGTTGCAGGTCCGGGGAGCGCCCCGGCGACACGGAGGTCAGGGAACATGTCGCACGCGTCAACGCCGCCGCCGGGCTCAGCCGACGTCCCGGACAGCCCCTACAAGAACAAGGCGATCGGCCTGGCGGTCGCGGCCGCGGTCGGCGGGTTCCTGTTCGGGTTCGACAGCTCGGTCATCAACGGCGCCGTCGACGCCATCCAGGACCAGTTCGAGATCGGCTCGACCCTGACCGGGTTCGTCGTCGCGGTCGCCCTCCTCGGCTGCGCGTTCGGCGCCTGGCTCGGCGGCAAGCTCGCCGACAAGTTCGGCCGCACGCGCGTGATGCTGGTCGGCGCGATCCTGTTCTTCGTCTCCTCGATCCTGTCCGGCCTGGCGTTCGGCGTCTGGGACCTGATCCTGTGGCGCATCCTGGCGGGCATCGGCATCGGCATCGCGTCCGTCATCGCCCCGGCCTACATCGCCGAGATCGCGCCGGCGGCCATGCGCGGCCGGCTGGGCTCGCTCCAGCAGCTCGCGATCACCCTCGGTATCTTCGCCGCGCTGCTGTCCGACCAGCTGCTGCAGGGCGTGGCCGGCGGCGCGTCGGAGACGCTCTGGCTCGGGCTCGAGGCCTGGCGCTGGATGTTCATGGTCGCGGCCATCCCGGCGGCCGTGTACGGCTACCTCGCCCTGCGCATCCCCGAGTCGCCGCGCTACCTGATCGCCACCGGCCGGCGCGACGAGGCCAAGGAGGTCCTGGCGACGACGCTCGGCGCGGATGCCGACGTCGAGGACCACGTCGTCCAGATCGAGAACACGATCGCCACCGACAAGAAGCTCGAGGCCCAGGCGAGCCTGAAGGGTCCGCGGTTCGGCCTGCTGCCGGTGGTGTGGATCGGCATCCTGCTGTCGGTCTTCCAGCAGTTCGTCGGCATCAACGTGATCTTCTACTACTCGACGACCCTGTGGCAGGCGGTCGGCTTCGACGAGAGCCAGTCGTTCATGGTCTCGACGATCACCTCGGTCACCAACGTGCTGGTGACGTTCATCGCGATCGCGCTCATCGACAAGATCGGCCGACGGCCGCTCCTGCTCACCGGTTCCATCGGCATGGCGGTGACCCTCGGCATCATGTCCCTGGCGTTCACGCAGTCGACGGGCTCCGGCGAGAACGTCACGCTGCCCGACCCGTGGGGTGTCATCGCCCTGATCGCCGCCAACCTGTTCGTCGTCTTCTTCGGTGCCACGTGGGGTCCGCTGGTCTGGGTGCTGCTGGGCGAGATGTTCCCCAACCGCATCCGCGCCGCCGCCCTCGGGGTGGCCGCCGCCGCGCAGTGGATAGCGAACTTCCTCATCACGGTCACGTTCCCGCCGCTGCTCGACACGTTCGGGGCATCGATCCCGTACCTGATGTATGCGATATTCGCTGCGCTGTCCTTCCTGTTCACCTTGTGGAAGGTGCCCGAGACCAAGGGTGTCGAGCTGGAGGACATGGAGGGCGTCAAGGTCGACCGCTCCAGGCGAGGTTCGGCCGCATCCCCCTGACGAGGATGCGATCCGCCGCCGGGGCGGCGCGCGACGGCGCGGTGGGGAGCTGTCTCCGTTCGCGTCTGACGACGGGAATGGATCGACGCTTCAGTTGCTTGAAGCAAGTGTTAATGTACAGTTGTGTTGAGCAACCACTTGAGCCGAGGAGCGCCATGACGCCCGTCCTGCCCGACAGCGCGCAGCAGAGGCTGCTGCGGTCGATCGAGTCGTTCAGCCGTGCGCTGCGCGAGTCGGCGGTTGCGCTGTCCCGGGACCTGGGCTGCACGCGCGGCACGCTGGCGATCATCCGGATCCTCGAGGCCCGCGGCTCGGTGCAGGTGGGCGAGATCGCCCACCTCATGCGCGTCGACATCTCGGTGGCCAGCCGCCAGGTCAGCCAGCTCGTCGACGAGGGCCTCGTCGAGCGGGCGGTCGACGACGAGGACCGGCGCGTCCGGACGGTGCGCCTCTCCCCCGCCGGCCGCGCGCTGGCCGCCGACGTGCGCGAGCAGCTCGACACGCACCTCGAGGAGATCTTCGGCGACTGGTCGCCGGCCGAGTTCACCGCCACCACCGACGCCCTCGACCGCCTGGCCGCGACGCTCACCACGCCGCTGCGGCACGACGCCCCGGGGCCCGTGCTCACGCCGGCCTGACGCGCCACACACCTGAAGAACAGATCACGACCTGCCGACGACGCCGGGTCCCCGTCGCAGAGAGAGAAGCAAGAACCGTGTCCACCACCACGCCAGAACCCACCTCGACGGCGGAGCACGAGACCGTGCGCGACACCCCGCCGACCATGACCCGTCGCGAGGTGCTCGAGTCACTCTCGGGCATCCTGCTCGGGATGTTCGTGTCGATCCTGGCGACGAGCGTCGTCTCCTCGTCGCTCCCCCGGATCATCTCGGACCTCGAGGGCTCCCAGTCCGCGTTCACCTGGGTGGTCACCGCCACCCTGCTGACCACGACGATCAGCACGCCGATCTGGGGCAAGCTCGCCGACCTCGTCGACCGCAAGCTGCTCATCCAGCTGGCGCTCGCCATCTCGGTGATCTCCTCCGCGCTCGCGGGCCTCTCCCACGGCGTCGGCATGCTCATCGGCATGCGCGCCCTGCAGGGCATCGGTGCCGGCGGCCTGACCGCGCTCGGCACGGTCCTCATCGCCGACATCATCAGCCCGCGTGAGCGCGGCAAGTACATGGGCCTCATGGGCGCCGTGATGGGCCTCGGCATGGTCGGCGGCCCGCTGCTCGGCGGCGTCATCACCGACGGCCCCGGCTGGCGCTGGAACTTCTTCGTCGGCCTGCCGGTCGCGATGGCCGCGATCGTCGTGCTGCAGCGCACCCTGCACCTGCCGAAGCGCGTCAAGCGTGCCGTGAAGATCGACTACCTGGGCGCGACGCTCCTCTCGATCGGCATCGCGCTGCTGCTGCTCTGGATCACGTTCGCGGACAACTCGTTCGCGTGGGCCTCGTGGCAGACCGCCGCGATGGTCGGCGGCGCGATCCTCGCCCTCGGGCTGGCCATCTGGACCGAGACCCGGGCCGACGAGCCGATCATCCCGCTGCACCTGTTCAAGAACCGCACGCTGGTCATGGCCGTCATCGCGAGCATCTCGGTGGGCGTCGCCCTGTTCGGCACCTCGGTCTTCCTGAGCCAGTACATGCAGCTGGCCCGCGACAAGACCCCGACCCAGTCCGGCCTGCTCACCATCCCGATGATCGTCGGGCTGCTCGTCTCCTCGACCGTCTCCGGCCAGATCATCAGCCGCACGGGCCGCTACAAGGGCTTCATGATCGCCGGCGCGATCCTGCTCACCGGCGGCATGGCGCTCATGGGCACCATCGAGTACGACACCAGCTTCACGCTCGTCGGCGCCTACCTGGTGATCATCGGCCTCGGCGTGGGCATGCTCATGCAGAACCTGGTGCTCGCCGTGCAGAACACGCTGGACATCAAGGAGGTCGGCACCGGCACCGCGACCGTGGCGTTCTTCCGGACCCTCGGCGGCGCGCTCGGCGTCTCCGTGCTCGGCGCGGTCCTGGGCAACAAGGTCGCGAGCCTGCTCGTCAGCGGCCTGGCCTCCGCGGGCATCGACCCGTCGCTCATGGGCAGCGGCGACGCCCTGCCCGACCTGTCCACCCTCCCGGACAACATCCGGGTGATCGTCGAGCAGTCGTTCGGCAGCGCCATCGCGGAGCTGTTCCTGGTCGCGGCGCCGATCGCCCTGGTCTCGCTGATCGCGGTGCTGTTCCTCAAGGAGGTGCCGCTCGGCAACCGTTCCGGCATCGAGCAGCTGCTCGAGGAGGAGGGCCAGATGCTCGCCCCGGCCACGGCCACGGCCGCTGCCGCAGCGGACGCCACCTCCTCCACCGACGAGGACAGGACGGGCCGGACGCTCGACGAGGAGCTCGACGAGCTCACCGAGAACGTCTCGGGTCGCGCCAGACGGTGACGTAGGGAAAGGTTTCGGCACGCGCCGCCCTCGGTCCCCTCCGACCGGGGACGGCGCGTGTCAGCTTCTGCGCTCCCGCGCGGCCGCGAGGTCCGCGTTCAACCGGGAGATGTGGCCGGCGAACGAGCCGATGTCGTCGTCGTTCCAGTCGCGCAGCGCGTCGCGGAAGAACTCCCGACGAGCCCCCTGGGCGGTCTCGAACCGCTGCCGGCCCTCGTCGGTGAGGTCCAGCAGCTGGCCGCGGTAGTCGTCGGGGTCCGGTCGGCGGGACACGAGCCCGAGGTCACCGAGACGGGCGAGCTGGCGCGACATGGTGCCGCGGCCGACGCCGATGTTGGCGGCCAGGTCGCTGGCCCGCACGCCGGGGCTCGCCGCGATCATCGCCAGCAAGGAGTACGCGGCCGGCTCGAGGTCGGGGTGGACCTGCTTCGAGATGGTGGCCGACGAGGCCTGGGCGCGACGCAGCAGCAGACCCATCTCGCGCTCGAGCTGCCGGAACTGTTCGTCGACCACGGCCCCATCCTCGCGGACCGGACGGAGAATTAACCCACCGGCACGTGCGCGGTTCGAGGCGTTTCACCTGTTCAGCGGCGATCCATGGGTGCCAGCACCCAGTCCGAGCCGTGAGACGTGGTCAGCGGGACCAGGTGGCGCGCTGCCGGGCCACGTGCGCGATCGCGGCGACGCGGTGCAGGTCGAGCCGTTCGGGCATCCGCCGGAACGCCGTCTGCACGTCCTGCCGGGACATCACGACGGTCTCGCACTGCGGGGTGCCCTCGCGGATCTCGAGGTCGCCGTGGACCACGACGACGCCGCGGACGTTGATGTCGGCGCATCCGGCCGCGAGCAGCAGCCCGCGGACGCGACCCGCCTCGAGCTTCGCATCCCGCAGGTAGGGCATCGAGCGGCCGTCGACCTCGAGGCTGCGACCGTCGACGACGACCGACTGGCCGGGGTGCCGGCGCTCCGCGACCGTGAAGGCGCCGCCGGGACCGATCAGGAGGTGCTCGACGAGCGTGCCCTGGCGGCCCAGCGGCACGTCGTGGATGACCTGCCAGCCCTCGTCGGTGAGGCGCTCGAGCCGCGTCCGCACGGAGCTGCCGCGCTCGGCCCGGATGCCGGCCAGGTCGATGGTGTCCCAGTCGTCACCGCCCAGCCACGCCTGCAGCGCGGCGTCGTCGGCGGCGTCCAGGGCGCCGATGCCCGGCGTGGCCACCGGGAGGGCGAGCTCGGTGACGTCCGCGCGCAGGTAGGCCTGTGCGGCACGACGCAGCCCGAGCTCGAGGATCGGGTCGTCGGCGACGACCTCGCCGGACTGCAGGTCGACCGAGCCGACCCTCCGCCCGGTCTCCTGCGTGACGAAGAGACGGTCGGCGCCGTAGCGCCGCCATCTCCGCACGGTCAGGACATCTTCCACGAATGCATTATCGGCACTACAGGTGTCGGACTTCAGCATTGTCGACCATCCGGACGTCACTCGGACGGGGTGTCGCGACGGCACGCCGTGCTCTTCCCCGTCCGTGTCACGAGCATCAGGTCGTCAGGCGCTCGGCTCGAACGTCAGGCTCACCGAGTTCATGCAGAACCGGTCGCCGGTGGGCGTCTGCGGGGCGTCGTCAAATACGTGCCCCAGGTGCGAGCCGCACCGCGCGCAGCGGACCTCGGTGCGCACCATGCCCAGCGTGCGGTCGGTGATCAGCTCCACCTTGTCGCCCGCCAGGGGCGAGAAGAAGCTGGGCCAGCCGCAGTGCGAGTCGAACTTGGTGTCGGAGCGGAACAGCTCGTTGTCGCACGCGCGACACCGGTAGACGCCCTCCCGCTTCTCGTCCAGCAGCGCCCCCGTCCACGGCCGCTCGGTCCCCGCCTTGCGCAGGACGGCGAACTCTCTCGGCTCGAGCTCCAGGGCCCACTGCTCGTCGGTCTTGGTCACCTCGTACGTCATCGGACTTCCTCCCAGAATCGATTGCGTCCTGTGCAACCACGCGTCCCCCGCAGGAGTTCCCGACGCGCCCGGGCGGTGCCCTGACCTGGGTAGTTCGTGATTCTTCCCACAGTTCCGCATACTCTCGGCCAAGCGGACGCAGCACTGCGCTCGCCACTGGAGGACGCCTGTGCCCGGAGCCACCCGCCGCCGCTGGTCGCTGACGCGCTACTTCGCGGTCGTCAGCATCGTGGCCATGGCCGTGCTCGGGATCGCCCTCGTGTGGGTGACCTGGACCGTCATGAGCAACCAGGCGGTCCGCGACGGGATGGACGCGGCGGAGTCCGTCCAGACGTACGCGACGGCCACGGTCCCCATCGACTCGTTCGTGGTCCCGGACGTGCTGACGCCCGAGCAGGCCGCCGCCGTCAAGGTCGCCACGGCCGGGTTCGCCGACAACCTGATCGAGCTGCGGCTGTGGGCGCAGGACGGCTCGCTGATGTACAGCTCGGCCACGCGCACCACGACCGCCTTCCCGGCGGGCGACAGGCTGGACAGGGTGATGAGCACCGGCGCGTCCGACGCGCGGATCATCACGGACGTGCGCGGCGTCAGCCTGAGCTCCGACGAGACCACGCAGAAGGCCGTCCTCGACGTCTACGTCCCGGTCCACGTGAACGAGACGATGACCCGCGGCTCGACCCTGTCACCCATGCCTCGCCAGAGCGAGATCATCGGCGCCGCCGAGGTCATGCTGGACCACACGGCAGCCACGAGGGCGCTCTCGGACGCTGTCCGGACGGTCGCGATCGTCGTCGTGCTCGGCCTGTTGCTGCTGTGGATCCTGCTGTTCCGTACGGTCTTCACCACGTCCCGGCGCCTGCAGGCCACTGCCCTCGAGAACGCGCGGCTGGCGCTCCTGGACTCCCTGACCGGCCTGCCGAACCGCCGCATGCTCGCCGAGCGGATGCGGCGCACCATCCTCGAGGCCGAGGAGACCGGGAGCCGGGTCGGGCTCATGCTGCTGGACATCGACCGGTTCAAGGACATCAACGACTCCCTCGGCCACGACCGAGGCGACGAGCTGCTCGAGCAGGTGGCCGAGCGGCTGCGCGGGGCCCTGCGCGACGACGACATCGTGGCGCGGCTGGGCGGCGACGAGTTCGCGATCCTGCTGCCCGACGTCCGCTCCGTCGCGAACGCCGAGCGGCTCGCCCGCCGCGTCCGAGGGCTGTTCGTGCCGCCCTTCATGCTGGGCGAGCTGCCGCTGCACGTCGACACCTCGGTCGGCGTCGCCTGCCTGCCGGACCACGCCGGGGACGCGTCGTCGCTCATGCGGACCGCGGACGTCGCCATGTACGCGGCCAAGCACCACCGCACCGGCGTCTCGGTGTACTCCTCGGACGAGGACGACTCCTCGCCGGCCCGCCTGGTGCTGCTCGGTGACCTGCACCGCGCGCTGAGCCCGGCCGAGGGCGAGCCGCGCGAGCTGCGCATGCACTACCAGCCGAAGATCGAGCTCTCGACGGGGCGCACGATCGGTCTCGAGGCGCTCATGCGGTGGGTGCACCCGACCCGCGGCCTGCTGCCGCCGAACGTGTTCATCCCGCTCGCCGAGCAGTCCGGGCTCATCCACGACGTCACGCGGTACGTGCTCATCGAGTGCATCACGCAGCTCGCGGCCTGGCGCGCCGAGGGCCGCGCGACCCCGGTCGCGGTGAACCTGTCCGCGCACGACGTCACCACGTCGGCCGTCGTCGACCTGATCGAGCAGCTTCTCGACGAGCACGGCGTGCCCGCGGACCTGCTCGAGGTCGAGATCACCGAGACCGCGCTGGTGTCGGACCCGTCGCGCGTCGTCCCCGTGCTGGAGCGGCTGAGCGCGCTGGGCGTCCGGGTGGCCATCGACGACTTCGGCATCGGCAACACGTCGATCTCCCAGCTGCGCGACCTGCCCGTGGACGAGCTGAAGATCGACCGGCTCTTCGTCTCGGACCTCGGTGCCGGCGGGCGTGAGGGTTCGGACGTGCTGGTGCAGGCCATGGTCGACCTGGCCCACTCGTTCGACCTGCAGGTGGTCGCCGAGGGCGTCGAGGACGCCGCCACGGCGGCGATCCTGCTACGCCTCGGTGTCGACCAGGCGCAGGGGTTCCTGTACTCGAAGGCCGTGCCTGCCGACGACCTGCCCCTGGTCAGCGCCGTCCCCCGACCGCGCCGCGGCCGGAGCAGCAGAGCGCACGCGGCGGCCACGATCGTGCAGGAGGAACGGCCCGTCCGACACGCCCGTCCACCGCGTCCACCCCGCCCTGACGCCACGAACGGGTGATAATTCGTCGTTGCACTCAAGTTCGGCCCCACGGTGCCGATGGGAGAGTCTCGCACTATGCCCTCTGGAGGGTGCTCTGATGATGGACGACCTGCTCCACGAGATGATCGACCCGGCACCGGCCCCGCGTGATCTGGCCCGTCGCCGTCGGCTGTGGACCACCGTGATCATCGTCGGGCTCGCGGTCATCGGAGCGACCACACTGACGACGTCGGCGCTCTTCACCGACGACGACGCGACGTCGGCCTCCATCCGGACCGGCAACATCGACCTCGTCGTGGGTCAGACGGTGCCGTTCGCCGTCATCCCGGAGGGCCTGGCCCCCGGCGACTCCACCTTCGTGCCGCTGACGGTGTCGAACGCGGGCTCGCTCCAGCTCCGGTACTCGATCTCGTACTCGGGCACGCCGGGTGCGGGCACGGGGACCGGAGACCTCAGCAACATCCTCGAGCTCAGCATGTTCCAGGTCGACGAGGCCGCGTGCAACGTCGCCGGCACCACCGGCCTGACACCGATCAACAACACGCAGGCTCCTGTGACCAACTGGCCCACCGCCGCCAACCCCGCCCCGCTCGTCGGCGTGCCGGGCGCGCGTCCCGCGGACGGCAACGACCGGACTCTCCCGGGCGGCAACACGACCGAGAGCCTGTGCGCCCGCGTCTTCCTCCCCCTCGCGGCCGGCAACGAGTACCAGGACACGTCCGTCACGCTGGACCTCCTCTTCAACGCCGAGCAGACCGCCAACAACCCCTGACCTGCAGATGACCGCTACGAGCGGGAGCCGCCACACTCCCCCGGTCGACCGCCGTGCTCCACGGACCCCCGGCCGGTCGGCCCTGCGTCGACGCCAGCCGGTCTGGCGGCGGGCTCTGTCGATCGTGCTCTGGGCGATCATCGCCGTGTGCGGGCTCGCCTACGCGGTGTCGTTGGCGGTGCCGCTGTGGTTCCAGGTGCACGACCAGCGCCTGCTCGTGGTGACGTCCGGCTCGATGTCGCCGAAGTTCGACGCCGGTGACGCCGTCGTGCTGCGGGCGATCACCGACGAGTCCGACCTGAAGGTGAACCAGGTCGTCTCCTTCTGGCCGGTCGGGTCCGAGGAGCTGGTCACGCACCGGATCGTGGCCCTCCAGCGGATCCCCCAGACGGTCCTGGACCCGACGACCGGTCGCCAGGTGCCCGACGTCGACTCCGCCGGGAAGCAGAAGATCCGGTCGTTCGTCATCACCAAGGGCGACGCGAACCCGGAGCCGGACGTCGACGCCACGCCGGTCGAACGCGTCCGCGGGGTGGTGCTCGCCGTCCATCCCGGGTGGGGATGGGTGCTCGACTGGGCAGGATCGAACGTCGGACGCGCCGTGATGCTCGTCCCTCCGCTGCTCGCTCTCGCTACGCTCGAGCTGCTCTCGGTCCACGACCGTCGCCGCTCCGGCCGCGGTCGCCCCGTCGAGAGCGCCGGCGACAGGAGGGTGGATGAGCTCCTCCTCGACTGACGACCCGCGCCCGTTCCTGTCGGCGGACCGCGGGTCGATCCTGCGCCTCGTCGTGGTGATCGCCCTGGGCGTCGCCGCCCTGGTCGGTCCCCTCGTGGCATCGACCTCCGCACGGTTCACGGAGCAGCAGGAGGTCGGTGTGGTGATCTCGGTCCCGCCCACACCGACCCCGAGCGTCACCCCCTAGGACCGGAGCCCGCGCGCGGCGAGCAGCACCGCGTCCGGGTCGTACACGAGCGACAGCGTCTGCAACCGGCGGGCGACCTCGGCCGGGAAGACGCGAGCCGCCCAGACCGGGCCGGACGTGTCGGTGAAGTTCGGCAGACCCCCGTCGGTGGCCCACGGCGCGAGCCCGCTGTGCAGGCGGGCGCTGTCGCTGACCACGGACTGCGCGATCTCCGGGATCAGCACGCCGAGCGAGAACACGGAGAACCCGGCGTCGCGGTACGCGAACGCGCTCGGCACGCCGCGGTCGTCGCGGACCTTCCCGCCCAGCTGGCGCACCTCGACCATGGCGAGCGCCGTCGGGGCGGCGGGTCCGGCGAGCTCGATCAGCCGCTCGGCGGCCTCGGGCCCGAAGGACGACAGCAGGCTGTGCTCCTCGTGCAGCGGCATCGGGTCGATCGGGTCGGTGTGCACGTCGCCGAGCTCGGCGTAGGGCATGACCCGCACGGTGTCGATCAGCGGCTCGGCCACCGACCGCAGCGCCTGGATCATCTGGGCGCCCTGGGACGGGTCGCCGGTCCAGGCGAACCGCACCGAGACGGTCGTCCGTCCGCGCAAGGGCTCCGGGAACATCGGCAGGTCGGGCAGGCGCATCACCGCGAACGACGTGGTCCCCGCCTCCGGGAGCAGAGTCGACCACACGCTCCAGGTCCGGATCACCGACGGGACCGACGCGGCGTCGAACCAGAGCGCGCCCGCGTACAGGGTCGCCTGCTCGACGAGGTCGATCTCGACGGCGGTCACGATCCCGAGCGCACCCTTGCCGCCGCGCAGCCCCCAGAAGAGGTCCGCGTTCTCGGTGGCGGAGGCCCGGCGGATCACGCCGTCGCCGGTCACCACGTCGAACGCGCGGACGGTGTCGGAGGCCAGGCCGTGGGTGCGGGCGACCGGGCCGATGCCGCCACCGGTCAGGTAGCCGACCACGCCGACGTCGGGCGACGAACCCGCCAGGCCCGCGAGCCCGTGCGGTGCGCACGCCTCGAGCACGGCCTGCCACTTCACGCCGGCGCCGATCCGGGCCCAACGCTCGTCGGCGTGCACCGTGACCTCGTCGAGCGCGACGGTGCTGACCAGGATCGCGTCCTGCATCGTCTCGGTGGCGCCGTGCCCGGTGCCCTGGACGGCGACCCGCACACCCGCGGTCGCGGCGACGCGCAGGGCGTGGCTCACGTCGTGGGCGTCGCGGACGGCCACGACCCCGGCCGGCGCGATCGCCTTGACGAGGTTGGAGGTCCGGGTCAGGGCCGCGTACTCGTCGGTGCCCGGCAGGTGCACCGGGATCCCGGTGTCGACGAGGGTCGTGAGGGCGGCTGCCGGAGAGGGACGGTAGTCCGAGCCGACCGGCGAGCTGAGGATGGTCATCGTTCGAGTTCCTTCAGAGTGTCCGGCGCGGGTCTGCCCGCGCTCCTTGTCCGCGCCAGTGGGCGCACGGGCAAGAAGGGCACGCTTCCGAACGTCTGATACATCCCGAGATGTCCGAAGCTACGGACGAGTAGCCCGTCGGGTGCTGCCACCTACCCCGGCGGCATCGCCGGGAGGTCGATCGTGAACGTGGTGCCCTCGCCGACCAGGCTCGCGATGGACAGGCTGCCGCCGTGGGCGTCCACCACCGCCTTGGTGATGGACAGACCCAGCCCGACGCCGGGGATCGCCCGCCGGGTGGCCGTCGACGCCCGGAAGAACCTCGTGGTGAGCGACTCGAGCTCGTCGGGCGGGATGCCGATCCCGCTGTCCGCGATGGTGATCCGCGCACCGGTCCCGCTCGGGGCGGCCGTCACGCGGATCGCACCACCGGCGGGCGTGAACTTGATCGCGTTCGAGACGAGGTTGTCGACCGCCTGGGCGAGCCGGACGGGGTCCGCCTGGACGACGGTCTTCTCGATCACCGCCTCCAGCGCGACGCGCGCACCCTCGGCCGCCGGGGTGGCCGACGCGACGGACGCACGCACGATGTCGGCGACGTCGAGCGTCTGCGGGGAGATCGAGAACCGCCCCGCGTCGACCTGCGCCGTGAGCAGCAGGTCGCCGACGAGCCGGAGCTGGCGGCGGGCGTTGCGGTCGATGACGGTCAGGTACTCGCGCTGCTCGTCGGTGAGCGGGTCGGTGCCGTCGGTCAGCAGCTCGAGGTAGCCGAGCACCGAGGTCAGCGGCGTGCGCAGCTCGTGGCTCACCAGGCTGACGAACTCGTCCTGCAGGCGCGCGGCCTCGCGCTCGGCCGTCACGTCGGTGGCGACGACGACGTAGCCGGCGATCGTGCCGTCGACCTCCTCCCGACGTGTGACCGCGAGACGCACGGTGAGCGTCGACCCGTCCCGGCGCACGTACGTCCAGTCGCGCACCTCGGGGCGGCCGGCCATCGCGGCGGCGACGAGCGTGTCGAACAGGACCCGAGGGTTGTCGATCCCCTCGGTGTCGTCGAAGAGGTCCCGGCGACGCGCGTCGAGCTCGGACTGCAGGTGGAAGGACGTGAGCCGGACCTGGCCGACGACCTCCCCTTGCGCGTACCCGAGCAGCCGCTCGGCGCCCGGGTTGAACACCTCGACGATGCCGTCGGCGTTGGTGGCGATGATCGCCTGCTCGGTCGCGGAGTCGATCACCGAGATCAGCTGGTCGCGGGCCGCACGGCGAGCGTCGGCGACGCGCGCGAGCTCGACCGCGTTGTTGCGGGCGCGATCCAGCAGTCCCGCTTGCTGCTTCTGCAGGCGCTCCAGCATGGCCGTCCGCGCACGCAGACGATCGGTGGTCTCGTGCACGGTCACGGCGATCACGCACGCGGCGAGCGACACGAAGAGGCTCCGGATCACCGTGTCCCGGGTGATCGGCACCGAGGGGTCGAGGAGAGGTGGTGCGAAGATCACCGCCGCGACACCCACGGTGCCGATCACGACACCGCGGCGACCGCGCTGGGAGGCCAGGGCAATCACCGGGAAGAACACGATCGTCGTGAACAGCGAGCCGATTCCCCCGGTCCCGGCCCGGAGGATGCCGACCGCTGCGATCTGGATGACGGCCAGGACGTCCGGCGCACTCTCGGGCCACTTGGTCCACGGCAGCAGCCGGGCGGCGAGCGCCTGTGCGATGACGAGGACGGTCGCGACCAGCACGTACTCGGGGATCGGGACCGGGATCCATGGCGAGAGGATCAGCAGGATCGCGACGAGGTAGAGCGCCAGGAACGGCAGCTGTCGTTCGATCACCGAGGCGTCAGGTCGGAGCAGGCGGTGCACCGTCGCGGCCCAGCGCGTCTGGTTCACGCGGTCGGTGGACCGACGGCCGGTCCCGGCGCGCGCGGTTCCCAGCCGACGGTCCTTCTGGAACCGCCGTTCGATGCCGTCCCAGGGCGGCTCCGCGGGAGGCTCGGTCACCGAGCCGCCAGCGCCGCGGTCAGCGCCTGCTGCACGCCCTCGCCGGTGAACGGCTTGGGCAGCCAGGCGTCGACGACCGGGTAGTCGTCCGTGTCGAGCACGGAGGTGACCACCACGGCGAGCGCGGGACGCAGGTCGCGCAGCTCTCCGATCAGCTCCGCACCGCTCATCCCCGGCAGCCGCAGGTCCACGAACGCGGCGTCCACCGAGAGGTTGTCGTGGTCGGCGAGCGCGTCCTCGGCCGTGGCCACCGCGACCACCTCGCACCCGAGGCGACGCAGGTGCCGCACGAGCAGCGCCAGCTCGTCCGGCTCGTCGTCGACGACCAGGACGCGCGTCACGGGAACTGTCCGTGCAGCAGGAGGACGACCACGGTGCACGCCGCCGCCACCAGGCCGACGACCACCAGCAGCCGGCGCTCGTACCGCCTGTTCGTCTCGATCTCGTCGCTGAGGGCCTCGTCCGTGAGGGTGGCCCAGACGTCCTCGTCGGAACTCATCCCACCACCCGCGGCGCTCATCCCACCACCCGCGGCGCTCATCCCACCACCCGCGGCGCTCATCCCACCACCCGCGGCGCTCATCCCACCACCCGCCCTGTCTTCTCCGTCTTGTCCCACACTGCCGCAGCCCCCCGCCACTGTTTGACGTACGCGTCCAGGGTGATGGCGCAGAGCACCGGCCCGAAACCCACAAGGTAGAGCAGCGGGAGTGCCAGTGGCTTGAGGACGCGGGTCCGCTCGAGCTGTTTGACAACCCACGCCAGCACCATCGCGATCACCGACCAGGCGTAGAGCGTCAGTGTCCACACCTCGCGGCCGACCGGCGTCATGTCCCAGCCGAACAGCTCGGGCAGCCGGACCTCCAGCAGGTCGGGGAACCACGCGGCGACCATGACGACCAGCGCGCCGACGCCGGGGAAGGCGATCCCCTGCAGCCACGAGCGCCGCGCGGTCTCCCGGTCCAGCATCATCGTCGTGACCGTGATGAAGACGTAGGCGCAGACGGCCACCCACCACAGCGCCTGGAACGCGGCCGTGGCGGTGACCTCGGCGACGAAGTAGAGGCCGACGAGCCCGACGGCGGCGAGGATCATCGCGACCGGCAGGAGGTAGATGGCGAACCAGATGATGCCGAAGTCGAGCCGGCCGAGGCCGTGCGCGCGACGCGGGCGGAACCAGACGCGGCGGAAAGTCCGCGTGATCTGCACGTTGCCGCGGGCCCAGCGCACGCGCTGCTTCCACAGGGCGGTGATCGAGTCCGGCTCCTCGGCCAGCACCACCGCTGCAGGCTCGAAGACGACGCGGCGACCGGCCAGCTGCGTGAGGAACGTCGTGTAGGTGTCCTCGGCGAGCGTGCTCGTGTCCACCTGCCCGCCCACGGCCTCCAGGTTGGTGCGCGAGTGCAGCTGTGCACCCCCCGCGAGGCAGGCCATGGCGCCCATGACGTTCTGCGCGCGACGGGCGGCGGCCTGCGCGGTCACGTACTCGTAGCCGATGAAGCGCGCGACGCTCCCCGGGCGGTCGCTGCCCTCGCGGATGAAGGCGGTGACCGCGCCGACGTTCTCGTCGGCCAGGTGCCGGGTCATGCGGCGCAGGGAGTCGGGGCGGTAGATGACGTCGGCGTCCATGATCAGCAGCGCCTGCATCCAGTCGTCGGCCAGCGCCGCCCGGATCCCGTGGTTGAGCGTGTGCGCCTTGCCCTGGCCGCCCTGCTCGCGGCGCAGGTGCACGATCCGGCCGTCGTACTGCTCCGCCTTGGCGCGCACCACGTCGGGGGTGTCGTCGGTGCTCGCATCGTCGACGACGAACACCTTGAGGCGGTCCGGCGGGTACTCCAGGCGCATCAGCCGGTCGAGCGACGCCGACAGCACCGCCCCCTCGTTCCACGCCGGGACGATGACGACGACCCTCGGCAGGTGCGGCGCGGCCCGGCGCAGGTGGTTGCGGAAGGCGTGCACCGGCACCAGCAGGTATTGGTACAGCCCCGCGAGGACGGGGATCGCGCCGATGCCGACGAAGGCCGCGAGGACCGCGACGAGGACGTCGCGCCACGGGCTCGTCACGACGTGCGCACCCAGTCGTACGCGCCCACGTCCGCCTCGGTGTGGGCGTCGGTCGACGGCACGAGCTCGACGCCCGCGGCCCGCCACCGGGTGGCCACCCGCGCTCCCGGGCACTGCCACTTCTCGTTGACCTCGACGAGGGCGCCCGTGGCGATCGCGACGTCCGCGAGCGCGTCGAGCAGCTCGTCGGGCACGTCGTCCTCGCTGAGGCCGATCTTGGGCAGCACCGAGAACGGGTGCGCGAGCTGGGCCGGGCCGACCCGCTGCATCGCCCGCATCGTGGCCGCGACCAGCATCTCGATGACGTCGGCGGGATCGAGGCCGCCGAGGATCCGCTCGAGGGTGGCGCGCGGGCTCCACGGCCCCAGCGGCCCGGGGAACTGGTGGTCGGCGAGCAGGATGCGGTCCGGCCCGCCGGGCTCGCCGATCGACGCGAGCACCTGCGGCGGGGCGTCGACGGTGCCGTCCGCGTCGAGGATCTTGGCCTCGACGCCGGTGAGCACGGTGATGCTCTCGATCCGCGGCAGCGCGCGGACGGCGGCCAGGAACTCCGGCACGTACGTCGTGGACTCGCGCACGTGGTCGACCATCCGGATCACGCGCAGGCCCGCACGGTCGGCGGCCGCGAGGTTCTCGGCCGGGGTGCTGACGGCGTCGTCGGAGAACGTCGAGTGGACGTGATGGTCCTCGTCGGGGCCTGGAACCCTCCTGCTCATCGGGGCTTCAGGACCTCGTCGACCGGCAGGAACACGTCCTCGAGGTAACGGACGTTGGCGATCTCCTGGAAGTCGACGTGCGCCGGGACCGGCCTCCCGAGGACCGCGTCGAGGGTCAGCGACGGCATGTCGACGCCCGCGGCGATGGTCAGCGGCATCGCGCCCGGGAACCGTGGGTTCACCTCGAGCAGCGCGGGCACGCCGGTGGCGTCGTACTTGAGCTGGACGTTGGCGACGGTGGTCAGCCCGACCGCCCGGGCGACCGACGACGCGGTCTCGATGAGGGCGTCGTCGTGCACCGTGACGCCCGCGACCGCGACGCCGGAGTCCACCCGCAGGCGGGCGCGCGGGACCGCCGCGATCACGTTGCCCTCCAGGTCGGCCAGCACGTCGACGGAGAACTCGTCGCCCGGGAGCATCTCCTGGACGATCAGGTCCTCCTCGTCGTGCACGGCGTCGAGCTCGGCCTGCGAGCCGACGGTCCGCACGCCGCGCGAGCCGGCCCCGCGCCGCGGCTTGACGATCACCGGGAAGTCCCAGCCGCTCGTCGCCTCCACGGTGCCGAGCAGCTCGGTGCGGGGCACCCGGACGGTGCGGTCGCACGCGCGTGCCAGCGCCAGCTTGTCGAGGCACGTCTCGAGGGTGCGCAGCGACGGGGAGGCCAGGATCGCCCCGCCCAGGTCGTCGCGCACCGCCGCCAGCAGCGGGAGCTCGACGTCCACGGTCGGGAAGAGCACGTCGATCCTGTCGTCGACGCACAGCTGCCGGACCACGTCGACGAACTCCGGCGCCCGGCCCGCCGGGACCAGCCGCCGGTAGGGCGCGTCGACCAGGTAGATCGCGCTGGCCCAGCGGTCCATGTCCGCCGCGAACACCTCGACGTCCCCGCGGCGCAGCAGCGACCGGATGACCGCGACGCCGGCAGGTCCGCCGGCGCCGGTCACCAGGACCCTCATGCCGTCGCCCCGTGCTCGTCGGCCTGCGCCTCGACGGACGCGGCCGCGACCAGCCCCGCGCCACCGCGGAGCATCGCGGCCGCGCGGATGGTCTCCAGCGGTTCGGCGAACGCTCCCGTGCCGAACCGGGACCAGTACCGGGCGGTCGCGCGCACGAGCTCGGGGTCCATGTAGTCGCGGTGGGCCTGGGACGTGAACGCCTCGAGCATGCGCAGCTTGGTGTCGACGAACCCGTCGACCGGGACGAACCGCGTGGGCCGGAAGTCGATCGTGGACGACGGGCTCTGGTAGCACGCGAGCGAGGGGACCCGGCGGGCGGCGACCTCGACGGCCTGCCGCACGGCGCGGTGGTCCTGGTGCCGGTCGTGCTCGCTGTGCGTGTAGACGATGGTCGGCTGCACCTCGCGGATCGTCTCCTCGATCGTCGTGATGAGCCCGTCGGCCGGGTCCAGGCGGGTGTCCTCGAAGTCGTGCAGGTACAGGCGGGCGCCGATGATCGCGGCGGACGCGAGGGCCTCGTGCCGACGGGCCTGGACGTCGCCCCCGACGGAGCCGCTGGACAGGGTGAGGATCACGACCGTGTCGCCGGCCGCGCGGTGCGAGGCGAGCGTCGCGCCGACGCCGATCTCGACGTCGTCCGGGTGCGCCCCGACCGCGAGGACCACGTCGTGCGGGTCCTGGGCCGCCCGCTTCTGGCGCCCCTGCGCCGCGAGCGCGGAGATGCGCTCCAGCAGCGTCGCGGCGGCGACAGGCTTGACCAGGAACTCGTCCGCGTCGCGCCGCAGCGCGTCGACCGCGTAGTCCACGCTCGCGAAAGCGGTCATCACCGCGACCGGCGTGCCGGCGGCCCGCGAGCGCAGCTCGTCGAGAAGCTCCAGACCGCTCATGCCCGGCATCTGGATGTCGGTGAGCACCACGTCGAACTGCGTCCTGGCGACCTCGGCGAGTGCGGACATCGGCTCGTGCACGACGGTGACGGCCATGCCACCGCGGCGTTCGAGCACGGTGCGCACGTACTGCGCGGTGTCCACGTCGTCTTCTACGACGAGCACCTTGATCTGGTCGTCTGCCACTCGAGCTGCCCCTCCGTCGCCGGTCGGTCTGTCCCCACGCTATAGGTCTGGGTCGCCTGCCACCGCCCGGGGAATAGGCGTGGCGGGTCCCCTGTTGGATCGGCTAGTACATGCAAACGCATGAACATTTGATCCATCTGTGAGGCGAGAGAGATGCAGTTCGGGATCTTCACCGTCGGCGATGTCACCACCGATCCGACGACCGGCCGGACGCCGGACGACACGGAGCGGGTGCGCAACATGCTCACCATCGCCCAGCACGCGGACGCCGCGGGGCTGGACGTGTTCGCGACCGGCGAGCACCACAACCCGCCGTTCGTCCCCTCGTCGCCCACCACGATGCTCGGCTACCTCGCGGGCACGACGAAGAACATCGTCCTGTCCACCGGGACCACCCTGATCACGACCAACGACCCCGTCCGGCTGGCCGAGGAGTACGCGATGCTCCAGGTCATCTCCGACGGTCGGATGGACCTCATGATGGGTCGCGGCAACACCGGCCCGGTCTACCCGTGGTTCGGTCAGGACATCCGCCAGGGCATCCCGCTGGCCATCGAGAACTACGCGCTGCTGCGCCGCCTCTGGGAGGAGGACGTCGTCGACTGGCAGGGCAAGTTCCGCGGTCCGCTCCAGGGCTTCACCTCGACCCCGCGTCCGCTCGACGGTGTCCCGCCGTTCGTCTGGCACGGCTCGATCCGCAGCCCCGAGATCGCCGAGCAGGCCGCGTACTACGGTGACGGCTTCCTGCACAACGCGATCTTCTGGCCGCTCGAGCACGCCGCGCAGATGGTGAACTTCTACCGCCAGCGCTACGAGCACTACGGGCACGGGCAGGCCGACCAGGCGATCGTCGGGCTCGGTGGGCAGGTGTTCATGCGCAAGAACTCGCAGGACGCCGTGCGCGAGTTCCGTCCGTACTTCGACAACGCGCCCGTCTACGGGCACGGCCCGGCCCTCGAGGACTTCATGCGCGACACCCCGCTGACCGTGGGCAGCCCGCAGGAGGTCATCGACCGGTACGGGAAGTTCCGCGACCAGGTCGGGCACTACCAGCGTCAGATGTTCCTCATGGACCACGCGGGTCTCCCGCTGAAGACCGTGCTGGAGCAGATCGACATCCTGGCGACGGAGGTCGTCCCGGTGCTGCGCGCCGAGGCCGAGTCCGCCCGTCCCGCGCACGTGCCGGCGAACCCGCCCTCGCACGCCTCGCGTGTCGCCGCGGCGCGAGCTGCGGGTACCGTGCACGAGCAGGTCGTTGCCGAGGACACCTTCACGGGTCTCCGGGCCGAGGACTCGCTGCAGTCATGACTAGTTTCGGGAAAGGCATCACGATGAGCGACCGCTCCATCGTCGTCATCTCCGCCGGGCTCTCCCAGCCCTCGTCGACGCGGCTGCTGGCCGACCGGCTCGCCGACGCGACCGTCACGGAGCTCGCTGCCCGCGGCATCACCGCGCACGTCGAGACCGTGGAGCTGCGCGACGTCGCCCACGAGGTGGTCAACATGACCCTCTCCGGCTTCGCGTCCGGACCGCTCAAGGACGTCATCGAGAAGGTCACGGCGGCCGACGGCGTCATCGCCGTCACGCCGATCTTCTCGGCCTCCTACTCCGGGCTGTTCAAGTCGTTCATCGACATCCTCGACAAGGACGCGCTCGTCGGGCGGCCCGTGCTCGTCGGCGCGACCGGCGGCACCGGGCGGCACTCGCTCGCGCTCGAGTACGCGCTGCGACCGCTGTTCGCCTACCTGCGCGCCGACGTCGCCGGCACCGCCGTGTTCGCGGCCACCGACGACTGGGCCGACGGGGGCGGCGACGACGTCAACCCGCTGCCGAACCGCATCCGTCGCGCCGGCCGCGAGCTGGCCGAGATGGTCGCGGACCGCGAGCCGTCCGCGCCGGTCGGCCTCTACGACGCGGTGCCGTCGTTCGAGGACCTGCTCGGGGGGCACTGACCCACCGGCGACGAGCACAGCAACGAGGGCGGGAAGCCGTGGCTTCCCGCCCTCGTCCTCTTCGTGCCCGTGCACCCGGGCCGGTCGTGCCCCGGCCGTGCACAGGCGCTGGGGGGCGCTGCTCTTCTGTCGCCGCTCTGTCTCTGCTGCGGGCTGTCTTGGCTACTGCGGGCCGAGCGTGAACGCCGTGCCCGTGGGGGCCGTCTCGACGTCGAGGCGCTGGTCGGCCAGCGTCAGGGACGCCTCCGGGTCGACGTACACGCGACTCGTCCCGTCCGTGACCACATCATCGCCCGGGAACGCTTCCGGCACGAGCGCAAGCTCGAACTCGCCCGTGTCCTGCTGGGCGATGCGGAGGCCGCCGGTCTCGTCGGGAAGTCCGGCCTTGCTGGTCAGGGTGTGGACGGCGGTTCGTGCGCTGTCGGTCAGGGTGAGCATGCTGCTCTCCTTCGATCGGCGTTTCTTGCGTGCCCGTCCACCGTGCGCAGGTCTTGGCGACGACGGCAAATCGAGTCCCGCTGAGCGAGACCCGGGCTGTCCAACGGTCGCGCGCCCGCTTGATCGGCCCTAACCTCCGCACCATGCCGCTCCCGCTGTGGATCACACGCGTGAACCGGCGGGTCACCAACCCGCTGCTCGGTCTGCTCTCCGACGAGATCCCGCCCTTCGCGACGCTGCACCACGAAGGCCGGTCGAGCGGCCGCCGTTTCCACACGCCGGTGATGGCGTTCCCCTCCGGCTCCGGGCGCATCACGATCGCGCTGACCTACGGGCCGCGCGTGCAGTGGCTGCGCAACATCGAGGCGGGTCGTCCGGCCAGGCTCGTGCGTCGTCGCACGGTGCTGGTCCTGTCCGACCCGGTGCGGCTGCGCGGGGCCGAGGGTGCGCGGCTGGTGCCCGCCTGGACGCGCGGGGCCCTGCGGTTGCTCGGCACCGACGAGTTCGTTTCGCTGCGGGCCGACGATCCGTACGATCGCCCTAGGTCGTGATCGGGCGGAGGAGGTGGCGCGGTGCCGCGTGAGGGCTTTCCGGCCTCGACGGTCGACGAATACCTCGGCGCCGTCCCCGCGGCGCAGGGTGCGGCCCTGCGGGTGGTGCGGGACCGGTTGGTCGCGGCCGTGCCCGACGCCGGGCAGACCATCTCCTACCAGGTCCCGACGATCACCTACCGGGGCGTCGGGCTCGTCGCGCTGTCCGTCGCGAAGGCGCACTGCAGCCTGCACCTGATGAGCCCTCCGCTCGCGCGGTCGCTGGCCGGGACGCTGCCCGAGGGGAAGCTGTCCGGCGCGACGCTGCAGTTCCCCGCCGACGCGCCGCTGAGCGAGGAGACGGTCCGCCGGATCTCCGCGCTGCGGATGGCCGAGGTCGACGAGCGCCTCGACGCGCGATGACCGACCCTCCCTCGTCGTCGGCACCCCATCCCTCTCCGCTGCGCACCGCCTCCGCGCCGCACGGGGTCCACCTCGGCGGACGCCTTCGGCGGGCCATGCGCGTGCTGACCGAGCCGCCGCCGCCCGGTGTCATCGCGGAGCCCGGCGAGCTGCCGACCGTGCCCGCGGACCTGGTCCCGCTGCTGCGCGAGCTGGGCGCGGCGCTGCTCTCGTCGGGACAGTCCGTCATGGACACCGAGCAGCAGATCGGGGACATCGCGCAGGCGTACGGCGCCGACCAGGTGCGCACCCTGGTCCTGCCGACCGGCGTGTTCATCCACGTCGAGACCGCCCAGGGGCCCGAGAGCGACTTCACCGGCCCCGACACCGAGCAGACCCTGCCGCTGCACCAGATCGGCGCGGTCGACCGGCTGGTCCGCGACCTGACCACCGGGACCGCGGACCTCGGCGAGTCGCGCGTCCGGCTCCGGCAGATCCTCGCCACGCCCCCGCACTACGGGCCGCTCGCGGTCGTGCTCGGCCACGCGCTGCTGACGGTCGGGTTCGGGCTGATCCTCTACCCGGCGGTGAACGCGCTGCCCGCGTACGTCGTCATGGGGGCCCTCGTCGGCCTCCTGCGCCTGCTCGCCGACCGCTGGCCCACCCTGTCCACCGCCCTGCCCGTCGTCGCCGCCTTCCTCGTCAGTGTCGCGACGATCACCGTCGTCGCCCCCTTGCTGGACACCGACCCCATCCGCCTGCTCGCTCCACCGCTGGTCAGCTTCCTGCCCGGTGCCGTGCTGACCGTGGCCGCCATGGAGCTGACCAGCAACCAGGTCATCGCGGGCGCCTCCCGGCTC
This sequence comes from Cellulomonas sp. P4_A2, assembly GCF_056402515.1. Lineage (NCBI taxonomy): Bacteria > Bacillati > Actinomycetota > Actinomycetes > Micrococcales > Cellulomonadaceae > Cellulomonas > Cellulomonas sp. P4_A2. The sequence continues at coordinate 1,616 of NZ_JBFUHG010000019.1, read as the reverse complement.
GTCTACGGGATCGCCCAGCTCCTGCTGCTCGGGTTCGGGGTCGTCGCCGCCGTCACGGTCGCCGGACCGTTCTCCACCGAGAGCACCTCGTCCCTGCTCGGTTCGTGGGCCGCGTGGGTCGGGGTGCTGTTCGTCGCCGTCGGGCACCGGTACTTCTCGTCGCCACCGCGGGGATCGTTCTGGTGGCTGCTCCTCGCCCTGTACGCGGCGTTCGCCGCCCAGACCCTCGGCCTGCTCCTGCTGTCGCCGCAGCTGTCGGGGTTCGTCGGCGGCCTCGTGCTCGTGCCCGTCTCGCAGGCCATCCAGCGTGCGCGCACCGGCCCGCCGGCCATCGTGACCATGCTGCCCGCGTTCTGGCTGCTGCTGCCCGGAGCCCTCGGGTTCCGCGGGGTGTCCGAGCTGGCGACCGGCGTCGACGCCGGGGTCACCGACATCATCGACACCGTGCTGGCGCTCTTCTCCATCGCGCTCGGCGTCATCGTCGGCACCGCCCTGACCCGCGACGCCCGCCGCGTCGGCCGCGCTGTCGTACGCGCGGTGAATCCGGCCCCGTAACGCTTGGCCCCGCAGTCCGCTCACACCATCCCGCGCCTGCTCCCGACGATCCCCGACGACACCGTCGTCCCCGCCCAGCGCTCCGTGTCCGTGCACCCCTCCGCGCAGTGCATGCCACAGGTCGGGCACACCCAGAGCGTGTGGTGCCGGTCCACCGTGCACCCGCAGGTCACGAACCGCTCCGACGGCCGCCCCGGCCCGCTCGTCGTCCACCGGTGCCCCGCCGGGCACCCGGGAGGCGGCACCCGCACCCACCCCCGAGGCGTGCGCTGCCACTTCGACCAGTCGATCTCCCGGACCACGGTGCACTGAGCCCGATCTCTTGCGACGCACCCGGTCGTCCACAGATCACATCCGCGGCCGGTCGCGTGTCAGTGGTCGATCGTACACTTGTTCGAACCGATCGATCCGGCGGACAGGGGGGCGGCGAATGAGCACGACACGCCCAGGCGCGTCCGGCCCGGCATCCGCCGCCGCGCCCAGCCCGGCTCCCGCGTCCGTGGCCGGCCCCGCGTCCACGCCTGGGTCGGCGTCCGCCTCCGACCCCGGGTTCACGTCGGCGTCCAGCCCCGCGTCCGGGTCCAGCCCGGCCTCCGCTTCGAACTCCTCGGCTGCGCCCGATCCCACCTCTGCGGAGTCCACCTCGACGGCCGGGCCAGCAGCGACGACCGCTGGGATCGGGCTGCCGGAGTTCCCGGTGCCGGGTGCTTCTCTTCTGGACCTGGCGGGCCTGCTCGATGGTGTGCAGGTCGCCGATCTGCCCTCGGGTGCGGTGATCGGGGTGGTGCAGGGGTTCGAGCAGCTGATCCGGGCGGCGCAGGCGGCCCAGGCGGTCGCGATCCACGAGCTGGAGGTCCGCCGCCCCATCCACCCGTCCCCGGTGCCCGATGAGTTGGCGTGTGCGCTGGTGACCACGCGGCGCTCGGCGGAGATGCTGGTCGTGCGAGCGTCGTTGGCGTGCACGCATCCGGTGGTCCTGGACGCCTGGGCTGCGGGCCGGGTGGATGCGCGCAAGGTCGACGTCCTGATGGGCGAGGTGATGGTCGCGGACCCGTCGGGTC